>JAISHD010000059.1 GCA_031262705.1 Methanocalculaceae archaeon
TACTACTGTAAAGAGGATGCAATTCTGATCGAGAACGGAAAACTGAAACTCAATCAGGGCGACTGCATGCTGTGCGGATTCTGCATTCATGCGTGTCCCTTCCAGTACATCAACTTCGATGACCCGCTCTACTTAATTACGCTTGGCGGCAGACGCGGCCGGCACCCGAAGATCGGCAGAACATTTTACATCGCAAAGTCAGAGGATGACGTGGTTGAGATCGTTGGAAAAATTATCTACTGGATCTTCCGCAGCATTGCCTCAGACAAAATGCTTCCCGAACAGTTGACCGACGAAGAGTTCATCGAGTTCCGCGAAAAAGTAAAGAAGAGTCTCAAGCCGCTCGGCATCGAAGGAATCGATCCGACCAATGCGTACTGCATCTGAATAATTTTTTTTCTTTTTTTGTTTTGAAAATTTTTTTCGAATAGGAGTTACGCGGTGTGATGCTGCGTCACGTGGTTACTCCGAGTGAGGCAAAGGATGGATAAATCCCAAACAATGAAACTCATCATCGTGTAATTTTTTTCAGAAAATATTTTTCACAAAAGTTTGTTCAAAGAATTTTCAAAAAAAGAAAAAGAAGGATTTACTCCTTCAGAGTATAGAGGTGGCCGTAAACGACCTCGCCCTTGCTCTTCGGGTGGCGCTCGCCAAGGTCACCGATGAACACATTGAAGACATGCTTCTCACCGTCAACCTCGATCTCGCGTTCCTCAATCTTCTTGAAACCTGGCATCATCACATCGCAGCCCTTGAAGACGTAGATCTCGCCTTTTACCATCTGACCACCGACACGGCGGTGGGCTTTGCCTTTGACAATGATTGTTCCGCCTTCAGCGTGAGTACCGACGTGAATATCCACGTTACCCTCAACGATGATCGTTCCACCGTTCATGAAGGTACCAAGGTCAGATCCTGCATCACCCTTAACACGGATGAGACCGCCCTGCATTCCACGCCAGTCGCCGCGGTATGCTGCGCCGAGATAGTTCCAGGCACGGCCGTCAATCAGCATCTCTCCGCCCTTCATCTGAAGGCCGGAGAAGGAGCGGACATCTCCCTTAACATGGAGCTTTCCGCCAGTCATCCAGGAACCCGTGAACATATCTGCGGTTCCGTTGATAACAACTTCACCTGCGCTCATCCATGCACCGAAGTACTTGCATTTCGAGGTTCCGGGACCGTAAACATCGATCTTCGTCTCTTCTGCGGTTGCACCGGCAGATCCTGAGATCTCGAACCAGTCGCCGAGCTTGTAGTTGGACTTACCTTCAGAACACGGAAGTGCTGCAATAGCATCAAGCGATTTTCCGGCAAACTTGTCCGGAGTGACACTCTCGCATTCGAGGTAGAGACCAGGGACTTTCTTTAACTTAATGGTTACCGTCTTCATGTCTTACACCTCGATAATCTCCTGGTGCGGAGCATAGTGATCAATAACCTCGTAGTTACCAAGGCTGACACTGTAGTACTTCAGGAATTTCTCGTTGATATCGTGCATGACCTGCTTGTTCTCAGGCACCTTTGCATTGACCCAGTAGGTCTTCTTAACGACCGGGTCAGCCTCGAGAACAACACCGTTCTCAACAACTTTAACGCCGTCCTTGAAGAAGTATGCAGACTTTGCAAATGCATTCTCAAGCTCAATACCCTTCTGCATATTGTCGGGGTTGATGTTGTAGACTGCAACGTTTGCATTCATGCCTGGTGCAAGACCGCCCATAGAGCCGGACAGACCAAGAACCTGTGCAGGTCCTGCACGGGTCATCTGGGACAGCTCGTAGAGGCTGATCTCGCGGTCAATCTCAGCAAGGTAGGTTGCATCGATAACTTTCGTTGCATACTTGAAGCTGTTCAGGAGATCGTCACGATACTTCTTGTCCATCAGCCATGCGTAGAGACGCGGGTAGCGGGTGAACGGACCTGCATTCGGGTGATCGGTAGTGATCATCGTCCGCATCGGATCTGCTGCGAAGAGCGGAACCTCAAGACCGATTGCCCACTGAATGTCACAGACCTTTACCTTCGGGTCGTACACATACGGAACGACACCGGAAGAGGTCTCGAGTTCGACATCCACGTTACCCCACTTCAGGTGGTTCAGGGCACCAAGGTGGTACTCGAACGGACCGTCAGCAGTCATCGTCGTGGTCTCGTCAAGGGTGACGCTACCGGTGTCGATGGAGATCTGCGGAGTCTTGTTCACATAGTCCATGACTTCCTTGGACTTGGACTCGAAGTCGCCCCATCCGGTTCCGCCGTAAGAGTGGAACTGAATATGGGTGTGGTGCAGAACAGTCTTACGGCCGAGGTTGTTGTTCGGCTTAAAGTCCTCTGCGATCTTCAGAGAGTCAAGGGTCGTCTGGAAGTTGCCCGGGTTACCCAGGTTGTTGGAGTGCAGGTGGACGGAGTGCGGCAGGTGCAGCTCTTCGTTGGTGGTGATAAGACCTGCAATGATCTCTTTGGGCGTAATTTCAAAGTACGGCACCGGATCATTGACGGTCATACAGTTCAGACCCCAGGCCCATGCCTCGGATCCTCCCGGGTTCACACACTTAATACCGTATCCTTTGGTCTGGCGGAGCATCCATGCAACATATGCTGCTGCATTGTCGATCTCGCCGTTCTTCAGGTACTCGAACATGAACCAGTTGTTGCCGAAAACCGGCATTGCTGCTTCATCGACGATCGGAGTGTCGCGGATCTCCTCGTGCGTGTGGCGCGAGTAGAGTGGCGGCATGGCAGCTTCCATCAGGAAGGCAAAACCCATACGTGCGTACTCGTATCCGGTCTTGTAGACGGTCGGAATAGAGAATCCACCCTCAATCTTTGTCTTCGGGTCGATCTTTGCAGAGCAGCGCTCGCCAAGGCGGAACTTATCCTCCGGGCGGTACCAGCGGCCGAGGTTGACCTTCGGACCTGCGACGTGGGTGTGCACATCAAGAGCACCGGCCATGACGGTCTTGCCGGTTGCATCAATGACGGTTGCGGAGTTGCTGACTTTGTCAACAATCTTGCCGTCTTTCATGCAGACGTCAGCGACGTCGCCTTTCTGGCCGGTTACTGCATCGAACACATGACCGTTTTTAATGATAAATTCAGTCATATTTAGGACTCCTGTTCAATTTTTGCAAGATACTCGGATGCATCCTGTACACCGTTCTCTGCGAGAATTTCGTCGACTCTCTTGGAGATACGGTTGAAGAGCTCCTCATCATCAAGGACTCCTTCCGGTGCATCAACACACTTGCGGGTCTCAATTGGGACATTGTCCATACGGTAGCAGCATCCGCCGACTTCAACGCCGACGATTGCGACCGGGATATGGAGGTCCGAGAGTTCTGTGGACATGCTGATGTGCGGGTCGATGGTAATCGTCGGAATGCTTGCCATGGTTCTGGTTGCCTCGAACGGGAAGTGGGCGGCAAGGTCGCTTGCAATGACTACGCAGGCATCAACTTCGTGACGGACGAGTAAGTCCACTGAGGTGGTCTCTCCCGGGTTGTGGCGTGCCACTGTCAGTCTTGACAGATCGCATGCGAATGGGTAACCATACTGCCATCCGAGAACCTGACCTGCACCGGTAACGTTGTAGTGACCGCGCATTGCAATGAGCACTGCTTTGGTGTAGTCGTTTAAGTCACGGATGAAGTTGATTGCCTCGTCGATGTTGTGGTTTCTTCCCAGTGTGTGGGTAAGACCCATACCGAAGAAGAGGGTCACGAAACGACCGGACTTGAGGATATCAATGACTTCCTTGATCTTCTCTGCTGGAACTCCGCCGACTTCGTCAGGGATTTCCTCACCGCGGAGAACGGTTCTGAATGCATCGATGATTTCGTAGTCGTAGCTCTGTTTGATGCGGACAAAGGTGTCTGCAACTTTTGCAGTGTCGGTTTCACGGCAGTCAACACAGATGATCTTTCTTCCTTTCTGACCCTTTGCGGTGAAGAAACCACGGGGGAAAATAGAGTATCTGGACATGTGACGCGGGTGAGCGTGTGCAGGGTTGCATCCCCAGAAGATGATGCGGTCAGCACGGTTCTTAACCTCACCAAGGGTACAGGATGGTACTCCGGTATCCTGAATTGCGAGGAGAGAGGATCCATGGCAGACGGTTGCACAGTTATCAATGACACCGCCGGTCTTCTCTGCAAGTACGTTACCTGCTGAGATTGCTTCACAGTTGGTGGATGACCATCCGTAGAACAACGGCTTCTTTGCTTTGAGGAGTGTCTTTGCAGCGAAGTCGATTGCTTCGTCGTAGGAAACGTCCTTGTAGGTTCCGTCAGGCTGACGCATACGCGGAACAACTACACGACCCGGGTTGCCAACGTGGAGATATTTTTCTGCACCGATTGCACAGGCATTTCTGACCTGTAAAATCTTCTTTTCGTCGTCGGTGACGTCGACCTCAAGATCATCGCAAAGTGTACCGCAGAATGTACAGATTACGTTTTTAATTGTTTTAGTCATAGTGCGGGTCTCCTACATATTTCAGACCACATTTTTCGTGCATGAGCTTTACAGCTTTCTCAATTTTCTCTTGCGGGGCTGGTTCGATAAGACAGTCAAAACCGCAGAAGCATGGCTCACCAGTCGAATACGTATATGACGGAACAAGTATGTTTGCCCACGGGCCCATCGGGACGTGTCCCAGTCCAGGGTACAGACTCTGGGTTGTGGTAACTGCCTTGAGGATAACGCTTCCAGTTGCACTGGTGACTCTGACATTGGTATTGTGGTTAATTCCGAGCGCTTTGAAGTCATCCTCATGGAGTTCGATGATTGAACATGCATCGAAGTACTTCTGAGATGTCTTTCCGGTTTCAATTGCAACGCCCTGTTTGATTTCTGTACAGGTGACTACACTGATGATGATACCGTCGCCGTATTTTCTCAGACCTCCTTCCTTCATTGCCTGAAGTTTGAGGAGTGAGGAATACTCGGAGGTTGCACCGACGATGTGCGGCTTGGACCAGTCTTCGAAGTTTTCCTTCTGAAAAAGTTTTGATAAGGGGGAGTATTCTCCTTCTGCCATTTTAAAGACCTCTCCTCTTTCTTTCTGCTGCAATTGGGCTTGGTCCGATCTCTTTTACGGTGTTGATAACATCGTTAATGACGACTGCCCACTTTGCACCTTCTGATGCCGATACAAAGGTCATTCTGAAACGTCTGTGTTCCAGACCCATGTTCTGCATGACACTCTTTACGAGGAACATTCTCTTTGCTGCCTTGTAGTTTCCTGCAAGGTAGTGGCAGTCACCGAAGTGACAGCCGGAAACGAGAACACCGTCTGCTCCGTCAGCGAATGCTTTCAGGACAAAGAGCGTGTCGATACGTCCGGTACACATCACACGGACAATTCTTACGTCCGGCGGGTACTGAGTACGGGCTGAGCCCGCACCGTCTGCTCCGGCATAGGAACACCAGTTGCAGATGATACCGATAATCTTGGGTTTCCACTCGTCAGCCATTTACTGCTCACCTCCCAGGAAGAATGCATCAATCTGGGCAAGAATCTGCGGGCTTGTGAAGTGCTGCATACGAATTGCTCCGCCCGGGCAGAATCCGCCGCAGGTACCGCAACCCTTACACTTTGCTGCAGTGACGGTCATGACTGTGCGACCATCGTCGTTGACGATCATCGACAGAGCAGAGTACGGGCACTGGCCAACGCACATTCCACAACCTGCACAGAGTGCTTCTACACACTGGGCATAGTACGGCTCAAGTTCGACCTGACCGGAATGGATTGGGATGGATGCTGCGGACGCGGCACCTTCTGCCTGTGCTACGGTGTCAGGAATATCTTTTGGACCCTGACAGACACCTGCGAGATAGACACCGGCAGTAGTAGTTCCGCACGGGTCAAGTTTCGGGTGTGCTTCAAGCAGCCATTTGTCTGCGGAACAGGAGACACCAAAGAGTCTGCGGACGACTTCGGTCTCTGCGGTCGGCTGGACAGCTGCTGCAAGAACGACGAGGTCGACTTCGATCTCGACCGGCATGCCGAGAAGTGTGTCTTCGGCGATGACGAGCAGGTTCTTGTTCGGCAGTTCCTGAATCTGGGCAACACGTCCACGGATGAACTTTGCGCCTTCGTGCTGGATACGGTAGTAGAACTCCTCGTATGCCTTACCGAAGGAACGGATGTCCATGTAGAAGAGGTATGCCTTACAGCCCGGGATCTTTTCAATGACCTGGTGGGCATGTTTCAGCGAGTACATGCAGCAGAATCTGGAACAGTACGGTTTGCCGATTCCGGTGTTGTCACGGGAACCTGCACAGAGTACGAATCCGACAGACATCGGAGTTTCGCCGTCGGATGGGCGGACGAGGTGACCGATGGTGGGTCCGGATGCACAGATTAAACGCTCGAACTCGAGTGAAGAGATGACGTTGTCGTAGAGTTTGTAACCCCACTCTGACTTCTCTTCGATCGGGAAGGTTTCGTAACCGGTTGCAAGAATGACGGTTCCGACCTTGACGGTGAAGAGTTCGTCTTCCATGTTGAGGTCGATTGCTTTCTTGGTACCGCAGGCGGTCTCACAAAGACCACATTTCACACATGCGTCGAAATCGATCGTGTAGATAAGCGGAACGACCTGAGCGTGCTGGATGTAGATTGCCTTACGCGGGGCCATGCCGAATTCCCAGGTGTTGGGTCTGACGACCGGACAAACCTGTGAACAGTCGCCACAGCCGGTACAGCCTCCACCGACGATTCCTTTGGCTGCTGCCTCGTCCGGAGTGAGAACACCGCGGGCGTGACGGCGGATGGTGACATCGAAGTTTCCGATGTAACCTTCGACTGATTCAACCTCTGCGAGGGTGAAAAGTCTGATGCCCGGCATACGGCCGGCTTCTGCCATCTTCGGAGACAGAATGCACTGGGAACAGTCAAGGGTCGGGAAGGTTTTGTCGAGCTGGGACATGCGGCCGCCGATTGTCGGTTCCTTCTCAATGAGGTAGGTCTCGATGCCGGCTTTGGCAAGGTCCATGGAAGTCTGAATACCGGCAACACCGGCACCGACGACCATTGCGCGGTGCTCAACAGGGACGGCCATCGGGTAGAGGTCCTCGAGCATGGTTGCTTTTGCAACAGCGATGCGGACGGCGTCCTTTGCTTTTTCAGTTCCGCCGTCCCAGTCGTGCATGTGAACCCAGGAGCCCTGGTCACGGATGTTTGCCATCTCGAACCGGAACGGGTTCAGACCGCCGTTGGCAGTTGCAGTACGGAAGGTTGGCTCGTGAAGACGCGGGGTACATGCTGCAACGACGACACCGGTGAGGTGATCCTTTTCGATTGCGTCGTGGATCATGTTCTGACCAGGGGTCGAACACATGTACGCGTAGTTTTCAGAGACGACGACGTGCGGGAGAGTCAGAGCGTATTCTTTGACAGCAACGACGTCGAGGGAGCCGGCGATGTTCGTTCCGCAGTGGCAGATGAACACACCGATTCTCGGCTCAACAGGGGCGTCTCCGCCTTCAGATGCTTTCTTACCAGAGTATACCATGTTACTGACCTCCGTTAATCTTGTCAAGGAATGAGTTGCAGGAAATCTGGTGCAGGTCAAGGCCGAGTTCAACGGGGCTCATGCCCTGAGCGAGTCCGAGCATCTCACAGAAGTGAAGAACCGGCAGGTTCCATTCGACACCAAACTTCTCCTGAATCTCAAACTGACCGCGGTCGAACTGCAGCTGGCAGAACGGACAGGTGTCAACAATTGCCTCTGCACCAGCATCGGTCATGTTGGTCAGTTTTTCGTTGGTGATGTCGAGGGCGTGAGCGATGTCATAGCCGCGGACACCTCCGCCGGCACCGCAACACTGCATTTTGTTGCGGTATTCAACAGCTTCGGCACCGAGAGCGTCAACAAGTTCTTCGAACCATGTCGGGTGTTCAGTGTCACCGATGACATCACCGGAGAACTCACGGTCTTTTCTGGGTTTCAGCAGGTGGCAGCCGTAGTGGCAGGCAACTTTGACGCCGCTAAGGGGCGTGTTGACCGAATCGCGCAGGCGGGCGAGACCGCAGATTTCGTCGTTGTAGTAAAGTTCGGCAAGGTGGTACACGTTGATGGTGCCCTTGAATTCCATGTCGACTTCCTTTAAGACTTCATTGACTGCGTCGCGAAGCTCTGCGTTGTGCTTTAATTTGTGGTTGACTTCCCAGATGGACTTGTAACAGCCATTGCAGATTAATGCAATGTCCATGCCCATCTGTTCGGCAAGAACCAGGTTGCGTGCTGCCATTGCGTACCAGACGTTCAGATCAATAGATCCGAATGCGCCCGGTGCCGGACAGCAGGATGCTCCCTTCAATGGGACAAGGTCGATGTCGAGCTTTTTGCCGGTGCGGATTGCAGCAGACTCAATACCGGGGTACCGGTTCGGGGCGATACAACCGAGGAAGAATGCGAATTGATGATTGTTGCCTGACATTACTGACCCTCCGCAAGAACTTTGTCTGCGAGCTGTTTGGTTCCGTAGGCTTCAAGGATCTTACGGATGGCCGGCAGATATTCGGGATATTTGGAGGTGGTTTCCGGCTCGGGTTCAAGACCGAGTTTGACTCTTGCAGCGCGGTTGCCGTCAGAGTTCGGAACACCATGGCCGGTCTGGTAGATGAAGTTGACCGTGCCGAGCATGTTCTTGGGGAGAATGCCCTGAGCAGCTGCCATGTTGCGCATTGCCATGATGACATCGGTCGGAATTAAGTCTCGGGGACAGCGGTCACTGCAGGTGTAGCACGTGGTGCACAGCCACAGGTCAGGGTCGTTCAGACTCAGTTCTTTTAACCCGAGGTTGGTTCGCCGCATGAAGTTCCGGATACGGTAGCTGCTGCGGGGAGCAGACGGACAGGAGCCGGTACACGTGCCGCACTGATAGCAGATGTGTGCTTCCGTGCCGCTGATACGCTCAACGTCACCGACGAATGTCGGGTCCGAGTCCTGCGCAGGCCGGTAGTAACGGTCTGCAAGGCGGGCGGAGAGCCCTGCGTCTTTGTATGCTTTTGCACTTGCCATTCTTTTTTACTCCAGCGGTTTTAACTCAACCTGACCAAACGTGTCTTCCCGGATCTTGGAGGAACGCGGGACGCACAGCTTGGCAGCGATGCTCTTGAACAGATCAGTCTCGGGACCTTTGACGTGGATGCCGGTACGTTTGATGGTGATAACGTCCTCCGACGGACAGGCGTTGACGCAGGCACCGCACAGAATACACAGATCGGCGTTCACGGCAATCTTCGGCTCGATACTGCCCTTCTTCAGCTGAAGAGCGGGGACAGGGGTCGGCAGGTAGATGGCATTGCACGGGCAGATGTCAACACAGGTGGAACAACCGCCGGGACATTTGTCGGCGTTGAAAATGATCTCACCGTCGAAGAACTTCTTGATGGTGACAGCTTCCTCGGGGCAGACCTTCTCACACCAGCTGCAGGTGACACAGGTGTCTTTGTCGATCGTGACTTTCCCGGCAAGTTTGCTGCCTTCCTTGACAACGCGCTCAACAACAATTGCATTCTCCGGGCAGGCGATCGCACACACCTGGCAGGCGTCACACAGGGATTTGTCCCAGACGACCTCACCGGCGGAACCGACCGTCTCGGCAGTGAACGGAACACGCTTGATCTTCAGTGCCGGGCAGAGAGAGGCGCAGATACCACAGACATTGCACTTCTCTTTGTCGACGACCAGCGTGGTCTCAGCGTCAAGAGCGGTCTGGCGTTTGGCACCGTCGGCGACCTCACCTTCATAGACAGGGATGTCGCGGACAATTGCATCGCAGGGACAGGCTTCACTGCAGGTGGTGCAGCGGACGCATTTGTTTTCATCAATCTCAGCGGTGAAGTCATACTCAGGGAAACCTTCCTGTTCTTTAATAGGAAGGCTCGGTTCACCGTCAACTCTGACCTCAAGCGCGTCAAACGGACACAGAATCGTACAGACACCGCAGTAAGAACATTTCGCGGGGTCAACAGAGATTGCGGCTTCGTCTTTGACAGCGCCGCGGCGGACAGCACCGACAAGGCCGAGGATAATTGCATCCTTCGGACAGACTTCGGAACAGATACCGCATCCGGTACATTTGGTCGTGTTTAACACGAGGTTGGACACTTTGCTCAGGAGGCGCTGCTCCATGATTACAGTGTCATTCTCCATCTTCGTGGAGTATTTTGGATACATTGTGCTCATTGCCATGTATGAATCCTCGGTTCTCCAATCTTACTTAGTGGGTGGCTCCCTCAGCAGCTTTCGCTGCAACAGGTCCATCCTGCGGTCCTACCAGTCTAATAACTTCATATGGGCATGCTTCGACACATACACCGCAACCAGCACACAGCTCGTGGTTGATGTCAAGGATCATTGCCTTTCCATCCTGTACGAGGTAGATCTTGTCAGTTGAGGCAGGATCTACTGTGTTAAGTTCCAGTGCGTTTACCGGGCAGGCGACCACACAATTGTTACAACCGGTACATCGCTCCATGTTGATATGCATTGCAAATGCCATTGCTTATATGCACCAGCCTATATCGATCGAAATCGATTACTGAAATGGTTGTGGGAGAATATAGATAAAGTTTCTTAATAAAATGGAGGCCGAAATGGAGAAGATTTAGGTCATTGTAAGCAATATAAAATTAACAATATAAATTTATAAATATAATGTACCTCAAACAGGAGAGAAAGAACATCCGGAAATCTAATATGCCGAAGAACAGAGAATAATTATCAGATTTCCATATAACCTCTTCAAAACAGACATTATGAGAGAATATCTCATTTGCGCGCTTATTTCAGACAAAGATTCTGGGGAAGAAAGTATTGAACAGGCCGGCATATTAACAGGGTTTGATTATCCGGGCAAATTGAGATTATCAGTGGGTTTTTGAAGGACAGTTCAGACTCTATTATAATAGTGCATCCTCACACCCGAAATTATTTCGGTATCGATTACCTCTTATACTCTCACCACTGATATTTCTGTTAACGAAAATTCCGGCATCAAACCCGGACGTAATGCAGGATATCTATGATTACCTTAACCCCGGAACAGGTAAAAGAACGGTTTGGACCGTTATTCTGCCATCGCCTGCTGGTGATGACTGATGAGAAGGAAGGAATTGCTGAGCTTCACGAGCAGTGCCATGCCCGCGGTCCTATTGAATGGGATCACATGAACCGCAGACGTGCAGGCGGAGCCCTCATCTCCGCAAAGACAGAAGGAACCACCATGACCATGACAGCAAAGATCGGATCCTACCCCATCCGGTTCGGTCCGTCCGACACCGAACTCGGAGGCCAGGCGCTTGAGGCGGTCATCGTCAACGGTAACGAAGTGGCCACCACATGGGCAGGTGCTGCGGGAGCGGGCATCGGTGTTGCCGCATGTCTGGCTCAGGCACCCGGTGTAATCAGAGTCGAGTACAACTCAGAAGAGGATCTCCACGTTGGCGGAGCACACATCTGCCGGAGCACCATCATTCTGCCGAAGTACGAAAAGATCACCTTCGGCATTGATGACACCGACACCAAAGAAAGCGGGGCGACCTGGGTACTTGCCATGAAATGCGGAGAAGCCTGCACCATTGACGGAGCAATCTTCCTCGGCATGAGAATCATCCAGCTCAACCCCAAAGCTCCGGAGAAGACCACAAACTGTACCGGATCCGTCATCACGTTTGCGGTAAAGCCGGAGAAGAAAGAGGAACTGATTCAGTTCGTCAGAACATTCGTCGAAGAACGCTCGACAAGTACCGATACCGGCATCTGCTACTGGAGCGGCATCAGACTGCCGGAATCATCCTACGCAAAACGTATCAAAACCGAACTGCTGACAAAAGACGATGCTACCGCCGAGGCAGAACACCTCGACATCCCGTTCGTAGACTCGGCAAACGGCAAAGGTCGTATCGGTGCTCTTGGAGCACTCCTGTGGGCAAATGGAGGTGTAGAAGTTGCAGGGCTATATGGCGAATCTCCATGATCCCTACCAGGCACCGTATCAGGAGATCATCGCGATCGCCTCCGAAGACGGCAGCGAAATAGAACTCATTGAATGCTTCGACTGCATCGGCGGCGGGATGTGGGTGGCAAAACACTACGCCCAAAGCCCGCTGGTCACAAACGTCAGAAAAGTCGGCACAAGCATCCGCTACCACATCACCCCGGGATCAGCGGAACTCCCGCTTGCCGGATCAAAGTTTCCCGCGGGAATCTCCGGAGCAAAAGTATCCGACACCGAGATTTCGATCTCCTACCTTGGCATGGGCGGCGGAGGGGTTGGAGCATCCGTTTGCCGTGCGAAAGCAAAAGGAGTTCTCCGGGCCGAATACACACCCTGCGGCGGCGGAAAACTTGCCGGGTCAACACTGCATCTCCGCAGAATGGAACGGGTCATCATCGGTATCGATGACACCGACACCCCGGAGGTCGGCGCAACCTGGGCACTAACGCACAACATCGCCCGCGAGGTGGAAGATGATAACTCCCGCTACCTCTCCCACACCATCACCCAGCTTTTCCCGGTTGCCCAGCGAACCAAGAACTGTGTCGCAGTGGCAATCGAGTTTGCTACAACCGAACCGGACGTGCTGACCGACAGAGTCCAAAAACTCGTGAAACAGTACACCCTCTCCGACAAGACCGGTATGGTAGCGTTCCGCGGATTTGATCCTTCACCGATGGAAGAGTACGCATGGATGGTCAAACGCGGAGAAATTACGCTTGAGAACATGGAATCGATTAAGCATTATCTCGACATCCGTATCGGCGGGTCGGGAATCATCGGTGCGGCAGCGGCAATCCCGCTCTACACCAGATTTGACGAGGCACTGGAGTTATGTGGGAATCCCTGAAAGCACAACTGCTTGAGGTCGGTACGGTGCAGCTCACCGGAGCCGATGCATGCGAGTACGAATCAAAATCAACCGCAGGACCCGGGGCCGGAGGCCGCGGGTCGGTCTTCTTCAGCTACGAAGGACACCGCGTGCGCCTCTCCGTCGCAGACGAATCACCGATTACGATCCGTCACATCGGCGGCGGAACCGTGATGCTGACCTACGGATGCATTGAGGTTCTCGGTAAACTCGAAAAGCCGGGAAGTCACTGCCCGGACCAGGCCTATATTACCATCAGCGGCTCCTGCGTGTTCCACTGCAAGTACTGTCCGGTACCGGCAAACGCCGCGCCGACAAAGTCGGTGGACGAGATCGTCTCTCTCGTCCGAGATGCAGGTGACATTCATGCAATCTCTCTGACAAGCGGAGTCAGCGGAAGCATTGAAGAGGAGGAAGCAAGAACTCTTGCGGTGGTGAAAGCCCTCAGAGAGTTTGATCTCCCCATCGGTGTTTCGATCTATCCCGCCCGCGGTACCGCCCGCCGCCTCCGTGAAGCAGGAGCAGCCGAGATCAAATTCAATCTGGAAACCGCAACTCCCGAACTCTTCGCGGAGATGTGTCCCGGCATGTACCGCGACGTGGTCAATACCGAACTGGACGAGGCGGTGAAACTGTTCGGCAAAAACCATGTGTTCACCAATCTCATCTTCGGACTCGGCGAGACCGACGAGGAGATGAAGGCCGCAGTCGATGAACTCTGTGCCCGCGGCATCATCCCGACACTCCGTCCGTTCTCTCCCGGAGGCGATCTGAAAGATCTGCCGCGACCCGGATTCAAGCGGTTCATGAACCTCTACAAACATCACCGTTCCGCTCTTGCGGCAAACGGACTTGATACCCGCAAAGCAGAGACGATGTGTATCGCCTGTACTGGCTGCGACATGGTGCCGGGACGGGACTGACTGCGATAGTCGGATTTAATTTGCATTATCGCAATAGAATAGAGTATCTGCATGATCTTTCCAACCGAGTGCAAATACATCGGAAGTGCGGCAACAAAACCGCACGGCGATACGGTGTACTTCCTGACAAAGTATCTGATCCATCCGGTACCGGAGGGTTTTGAGATTCTCGAAGTGGCGCATGAGGGAGAGAGCGGCTACCTGCGAAAGGTGAAGTCAGTCCATCGTCTTGTAGGGCCGGAGGACATTGCTGTCTGGGAAGGGCCGATCACGCCGCACGACCGGACCGGCCTGATCAGAAAGGCGCTGTCCACCGGAAAGCGGTGTACTATCTTCGGCGCAAACGATGAACACCAGACCTTTGTCTTGGATCCCGATCTCTCGGGACTGGAAACGATTCATGTCTATGACATTACTCCGCCGCGGGCAAACCTGTCGGAGAACCTGAAGATCCTTGAAGAGCTGGGATTTTTCGGAACTGAAAACATTCAGTTCGCACATCACGTCCGCGACATTGCAAAAATTCAGGCGGATGTGTATCCCTGCCGCGCAGGGGGCTTTGAAAAAACCCTGGACCGCGATAGTCTGCACGGCGGCGAGCATGTTGCCTGCTGCCTGACCGGCCGTCATATCTGCGGCGAATGTTACGGCGATGATTTTGTGTTTGAGGATACCTGCCCTCTGTCGCAGGTGGCAGAAGAGCCGTTCATCGCCCGGTGCTGCCGGGCGGAGAGATCCGGGATTGGTATCTACAACGGAAAGTTCGGCGCGGTTGTTCACTGGGGTTCGTCGCCCCGTGTAATGATGGAAGCGGTTGACAAGATGCTTGATGTATGGCGGAAAGAAAAGGAGGAGAAATCATATCATGGTTAAGCTCGGATTTCATGTCTCAATTGCCGGGGCTTTTGCAAATGCGGTGGAGCGGGCACAGGTGCTCGGCTGCGATACGTTTCAGATATTTACCCGCAGCCCGCGGATATGGGCTGCAAAGCCGATCGATGCTGCAAGCGCAGATGCTTTTACCATGGCTCTTGATGCATCCGGCATCAGTCCGGTAGTAGACCACATGCCCTATCTCCCGAACCCTGCGGCAGAGAAGCCGGAGATCTATGAGAAGTCGGTTGCAACGCTGACCGATGAGCTGAACCGATGTAGCCGGCTGAATATTCCCTACCTTGTCACGCACCTCGGCCACCATGGAGCTGAAGGGCAAAAGAAAGGACGGGAAAAGGTCATTGCCGCAATCGGCCATGCCTTGGACAACGCCGCAGGAGACACCATGATTCTTCTGGAAAACACTGCAAACGAGAAGAACACCGTTGGTGGCACGTTCACGGATATTGGCGCAATCGCCGACGGGCTTGGACGTGAGCCGCGGATAGGATTCTGTTTTGATACCTGTCACGCGGCTGCTGCCGGATATGATCTCAAAGGTCACGGAGCGGAGACGGTCTTCGGATGGTTTGCGGACGAGGCGGGAGATCTCTCACGGCTGAAGGTCATCCACCTCAACGACATGAAAGGAGGGATTGGTTCACATCTTGACCGCCACGAACATCTCGGACTCGGGATGCTCGGCGAAGATACGATTCATGATGTGCTGACGTTTCCGAAAATTTCCCACTGCGCATTCATTATGGAGACACCGTCAAACGAGGTGCGGGACGATGCGGAGAACATGGCTGTTGCACGACGGCTTGCTGCGATGTGACGGAAATGGACGCCGCAGACAAAGAAGAACTGTTCGCCAATCTTGCAAAACTGCATACAACCGAGTTGGGAACAGGAAGAATCAGAAAAAATCTCTCACTGGATGCGGCAAACGATGTGGAAAGCTGGTGCAGGGAGCAGATCAGAAATCCTGCGGCGGAAGTACGAAAGAACGGGAAGAACTTCTATGTCCGGGTTGGTGACTGCGAGATAACAGTGCATGCCCGCAGCTGCACGATCATCACCGCACATCGAATCTGAGATCACTTGCTGCCCGCGAAAATATTTCGCAGCATCCCTCATGCAGAACCACGAATCAACAGCGACAGCAGTTCCTCACTTCTGCCCACAACCTCTGCTTCCGTTTCCAGCATGAGATTCACCAGTTCATTCTCACTGTAGCGCCGGAAGTCTGTACGGATTGCAATCACCCGTTTGCCAAGCGCGGTTGCATACCCCATCTCCCACGCGGTGCCGGAGTCCGCATCAGATCCGTCAATCACCGCAACAACAATGTCGCTGTTTTTCAGAGCCGCAAGATTCCAGCGATAGATCAGTTCTTCGCGGTTTTTACTCCGCGACTCTGCGGTGTCCTCAAACTTCTGGGGAAGATGAACATCATAATACTGCGAAGAAAGAAGATCAGCAAGGCGGGCATTGTAGATCTTCTCTGCTTCGGAAAATAGCGGGGCTGCAAGATAGATGCGGTACTGCGCAAAACTCCGGACATCGATCAGCGGAATGTCGCAGAATCGTTTGAGAAACACTCCGGGACCCGCCGATTTCTCATCGCCGTAGTAGGTGGTCGTAACCCCGCAGGTCGGCGATGAGTTCACCCCGAGAACTGCAATCGGACGCTCACCCTGTTCGGCTATCAGCTCCCGCACCTGCCTCTCAAGACGATCGAGAAGTTCTGCAAACTCCGGTGTATTGAGACGGTCAAGGAAAGAACCGGGACTTCGGGGAACACCAAGATACAGCGTCTCGGGGCACGGAAGCGGCACCATCTCAATGCCGAACTGCCGGCAGCGTGCAACAGCAGCTGCCCATACCGCACGGTCCGCATCGGTGGTGATGCCTTCGGCACGAAGTTTCTCGTTCAGAATGCACGGAGAGACAAGGACATACATTGGTATGTCTGTTAGGAGGTATGAAGAGATAAAATCTCCAGACAGACGCAAAACACATATCCGAATATCCCGCATACACACTACGGCAAAATACTGGAGACCCATCACATATGATAGAGATACAGAACTGGATGAATGACCTGTGCGGAAAACTCAAGGATACATTCAATGAAAGACTCATCTTTGCCGGAATGCAGGGAAGCTACCTGCGGGGAGAGGCAACCGAAGAAAGCGACATAGATGTCATGGTGGTACTTGACCGACTGGAGCTGACCGATCTTGCGCAGTACAAAACAATCGTATCGCAGATGCCCGAAGGAGGGAAAGCATGCGGGTTCATCTGCGGAAGAGAGGAACTTGCCGCATGGCCGAAGCACGAACTGTTCCAGCTTGTGAAAGAGACGAGGAGCTGGTATGGTGACCTCACAGAACTTCTGCCGCCGGTCACCCGAACTGATCTCTGCGACAGCGTACGCATTGCCGCCGCAAACCTTTACCATGAAACCTGCCATCGGTATCTCTACGACACCGAACCAAACAGGGTCGAACAGCTGCAGTACGCATACAAATCCGCATTCTTCCTCCTCAAACTGGTACATTATCTGAGAACCTACGAGTACACCTGTACCAAAGCAGAACTCCTGCCGCAGCTTGCAAAACGGGATAAAGATATTCTGTCCGCATCCATGTACTGGAGCAAACAACAGGAGCTGCGGCAGGCCGATCCCGACAGATATTATTCAATGATGATTGAATGGTCCGGCGATCTCCTCAAAGAGATGAAGGATGCAGAACCCGAAATCAGAATAACCGTTCAGGCACAATAAAGATACAGGAATGGTCCGGGACAGAATTTCACTCATCGCCTACCGCGACAACTCCTGCGACCCGAAAAAATGCACCATGAAAAAACTGGAGCGGTTCGGTATGCTGCGGATAGTGAACCGTATCCCGCAGATTCCCAAAAGTACGCTGCTCCTTGATCCGACTGCAGAGTTCGTTCTCTCCCCTGCGGATCGTTCCTGGGTACAGTCGATAACAGCTCTCGACTGTTCGTGGGAGGTTCTTGATACCGCAAACCTCGGGCCGTGGAAAGGGAGGAGGGCACTGCCGTTTCTGGTGGCGGCAAATCCGGTCAACTTCGGCAAACCCTTCACCCTGACCTCGGTTGAAGCGATTGCCGCAACACTGTACATCCTCGGTGAGGAGAATGCGGCAAAGGAAGTTCTTGCAAAGTTTCACTGGGGACTCAACTTTATTGCCCTCAACGCAGAACCACTCGCTGAGTATGCGGCGGCAAAAAACAGTGCCGAGGTGCTGAAGATCCAAAACGAGTACATCGGCTGAAACGGCGGCACCGAGACTATTAACATCTGAAACGACCAATTAACACCTATACAATGGCAAGCGTAAGCATCCGGAGATACGGACAGATCTTTGATGTACTGGTGAAGTACGGATTCTCTTATTATCTCAACGAACTTTTCCCCGGATTCATCAACACCAAAAAGGCGGCGCAGGACGACTTCAGTTCCTACTCAATGTACGCCAGAATCAGGATGGCTCTCGAGGAACTTGGGCCGACATTTGTGAAGTTCGGTCAGTTGATGAGTACGAGAACCGAACTGTTTCCGCCGGAGATGATCGAGGAACTATCCAAACTGCAGGACCGTGTCGGAGTTGTGCCGTTTGATGAGGTTATCCCGACGCTGGATGAGTACATTCCCGACTGGCGGGATGTATTCACCTCGGTGGATCCGCAACCGCTTGCTGCAGCCTCCATTTCCAGGTGTACCGCGCTGTCATGCAGGACGGGACCGAACTTGCCCTAAAGATTCAGCGTCCGAACATTCAGGACAGAATCGAGCAGGATATTGTTCTCCTCAGATCCATTGCCGAGCGGATCGAGGAGCGGCGGCCGGATCTCCGCATCTATAATCCGGTGACGCTGGTGGATGACTTCTCAGTACAGATTAAAAAGGAACTGGACTTCACCCGTGACGGAATGAACGCTGAGCGGCTCGCACGAAACATGCGGGTCTCCGGCATTCCCGGCATTAAGGTCCCGAAGATTTACTGGGAGTTCTCCGGAAAATGTCTGCTTGCAATGGAGTTTGTCTCGGGTGTTCGGAGCGACGACGTGGATGCAATCGTTGCAATGGGTATGGACCCGAAGGATCTTGCAAGCCGGGGCCTGAAAGCGTTCATGGTACAGATCTTCCAAAATGGATTTTACCACGGCGAGACCCGCACGCCGGAAACATCCGTGTCTCACCAAAGGGTGATCTGGTGTTCCTTGACTTCGGCGTCTGCGGTGTTCTGATGAAGGATACGCGGAACAAATTCATTTCGCTAATGCTTGCCCTGTTTTCAGCGGATACGGATCTGACTATCCGGTACGTGAAAAATCTCGGCGTAAAGATTCCGTCAAGCGGCATGGATGAGTTCCGCGGCGAGCTGTACCTCGCCCTGCAGGACAGCAAGGATATGGGCGCCCAGATGAACTTTTCAGGTCTTGTTGCGGCAATTCAGGAGTTGTTCCAGAGAAACAACATCCGTGTTCCCTCGAATCTGATGCAGCTCTTAAAAGCGCTGATGCTTGTTTCCAATATTGCGTTCACGCTTGATCCGCAGCTGGAGTTTGCCAAAGAAGCCGAGCCGTATCTGAAGAAACTGATTGCAGAGGATATGAGGGATCCGGAAAATGTGCAGAAAAGGATTCTTGATGCAAAGGTGCGGCTTGAGGACCTCTCCCGTGTGCCGCAACAGTTGTCCTCGGTTCTGGAGATGGCTTCGGAAGGAAAACTCAGAATTGATGTTGCGGCAAAGGAGGTAGGCGATCTGCGCATGACGATCGAGAGCTCCATTGATCGTCTGGTGATCGGCATGATGGTCTCGGCAATTGTTATCGGTCTGTCTCTGGTACTGATGAGTCAGCCGGCCGAGGCGGGATACTATCCGCTGCTGGCCTATATCGCCGCGATCATTGTGATCGTGATCATCTTCTACAAGATGAAGACCCGCAAGTTTAAGCGGGAAGATTAATTATTTCTTGGGATTTTTCCAGAAAAATCACCATGAAACATTTTTGGTACTTTCTCCAACTACTTTTATTCCCGCACCCTTATACTGTAGTATCCGTCCGAACCCCCTCGGACGGAACAGGAGAATATTACTATGTTTTGTCAACAATGTGAGGAAACCGCACGGGGTATCGGCTGTACAGCCGGAGGTGTCTGTGGAAAGAGCAATGACACTGCGTGCTATCAGGATGCGGTAAACTTTACGCTCTCAGGTCTTGCATACCGGAAAATCCACCAGCCGTCGGGAGCAAAAGTCCCGGCCGATACCGCAAAGCAGGACAAGGCGGTTGTGGAGATTTTGTTTGCAACGCTGACGAACGTCAACTTCGACAAGGAGCGGTTCAGAGAGTATCTGAAGATCCTCATTGCCTACCGTGATGCCTATCCGAAGATTCCCGGAGAGCCGAAAGAATGTTCATGGATCCCTAAATCCGAGGAGGAGATTATTCATCTCGAAGGCGGTATCGGTCTTCTTGCAATCGAAGATGACAACGAACGTTCTCTGTTTTCCCTGCTGCTGTTCGGATTAAAAGGCATGTGCGCCTACTACTCCCATGCCGAGGTGCTGGGAAAGATCGATCCTGAGATGATAGTGGCCTTCATCTACAGGGGCCTTGCTTCACGGTTCGAAAAGCACACCACTGAAGAACGGACAGCGCTGGTTCTGGAATGCGGCAAGGTCGGTGCAAAGGTGCTGGCCCTGCTTGATGAAGCGAACAAACATTACGGAACAACAGAGATCACGAAGGTTCACTGCGGTGTTAGAGACAAACCGGGTATTCTGGTGACCGGACACGATCTGCGGGATCTGGAGATGCTGCTGGAACAAACGAAAGGAACAGGTATCGATGTGTACACGCACGGCGAAATGCTGATTGCCCATGCGCACCCTGCATTCAAAAAATACGACAATCTGATCGCAAACTACGGCACATCCTGGGCAAATCAGAAGGATGAGTTCCCGAAGTTCAACGGCCCGGTTCTGTTTACGACGAACTGTCTTGTTCCGCCGCCGGAAGAGTACCGCGGGAGAATCTTTACCACAGGATCGGTCGGGTTTGACGGAGCAGTGCACATCCCGGAGAGGGCCGACGGGTCAAAGGATTTCTCGGAGATTATTGCGCTTGCGAGAGTATGTAAAGCCCCGACCGATCTGAAGCTTTCAGAGGTGACGACCGGCGCAGGCCATGATGTGGTCCTCACCCTTGCGCCGAAGATTCTCAAACTGATCGGGGAGAAAAAGATCCGCCGCTTTGTGGTGATGGCCGGTTGTGACGGACGGCACAAAGAGCGGAGTTACTACACGGAGTTTGCAAAGGCGCTGCCGAAGGATGTAATTATTCTGACGGCGGGCTGCGCGAAGTACCGGTACAACGGTCTGAACCTCGGCGATATCGACGGTATCCCCCGTGTGCTGGATGCGGGACAGTGCAATGACTCCTACTCGCTCGTGGTGATTGCACAGGAGCTTGCAAAGGCTCTCAAGGTTCCGGTGAACGAACTGCCGCTGTCGTTCAACATTGCCTGGTATGAGCAGAAGGCAATTCTTGTGTTCCTGACACTGCTTGCACTCGATATCAGGGATATTATGATCGGTCCGTATCTGCCTGCATGCATCTCACCGGATGTACTGAACACACTTGTGGAGAAGTTCGATGTGCAGCCGAACACTACGGTTGAGGCGGATATGAAGACGCTTCACCTGAACTGATCAGATCATAAGATAGCCGGAGCGGATGATCGTTTTGTCCGCAACGGCTGCAATGGTGACGGTCGCAGGGTAATGCCCTGCGGCCTTCACGGCAGTTTCATCAACAGGGCCGGGGACCGTGAGCTCGGCAGTGATGGCGCCCATGCTGTTTTTGTGGATTATAGTCAGTTTTTCCGGGCGCATTCCTTCCGGCATGGCACGGATCAGAGCCTGGATGTGATGAATTATCTGAAACATCTGGGTTTTGTCCATGGTCCAGAGACGTCCGCAGTCAAGAAGAAGACGAGAGACATCGGTCTCCGGATGTTCCCCGAATCTGATGCTGTTGTGTGTCGGAAGACCAATTTTGAAGAGGAGACCGAGGATGACCACAAAGATTGCCCCGGAGGTGAGCGGGGAGGCGAAAAAAAGCCTGATGGTCTCAGGGAGTGCGGTGTAGAGGTTTGGACACATGACGGAGGAGACACCAATCATGATCGGGAGGATGACGACAAAAGTCCGGCGATTGTCCAGTACTCGCGAGGAAATGCTCTGTACGCCGCCAAGCATGATGAAGGCGATCGCATAGATGACAACTGCACCCATGATGGGATCGGGCATGATATGGAAGAACCAGCCGATGACGGGAAGAAATCCGCAGATAATTAGGAAGAGGCCAAGACCGAGACCAATGCTCCGGGAAGCAATGCCGGTGCCGGGGATGAGGCCGGTGTTGGACGCAGAGGATCCGATGCCGATGCCGCCGATGGCGGAGCAGACTGCAGCCCCGAATCCTTCGGAGAGGATGCCGCGACGAAGATTGCCGTGACCGGGTTCATCGGTGTACTGGTCAAGGAGTGCAATGTTTCCTGCAGATTTGAGCATGACGCAGAGCATGCCAATCGCAAAGGGGACGAGAAGACCGATGTCAAAGCTGTAACTGACAATACCGACCGGATTCGGGATGGAGAAGAGAGGGGTGGAACCTACTGACTCAATGTCTGCAAGAGTGAGGATGCCGAAGAAGACGGAGGAGGCAAACCCTATGATGATGCCGATAAGAACTGCGTAGAATCTGAATATTTTTTTCTGCTGGATGCTGAGGATGATCATGGAGCCGAGTGTGATGATGCCGACGGCGGTTGCGGCAGGGTCGAGCGGTCCTGACTCTCCACTGCCGAAGAAGAGCGGGAAGGAGAAGGGAATGATCGCAAGGCCCAGCATGAACATGACGACACCGACAACTTCGCCGGGGAAGAGGATGCGGAAGTACCGTGTAAGCCGGCTTAAGATCATTTCCAGAAATCCGGATACTATCATCATGCCGTAGAGGAGGGGAAGTCCTCCGGCGGTTGCAGCGAGCATGGAGGCCGGGAGATAGGAGGAGTTCGGGACCATGGGGAAGATGTAACCGCAGCCGGTGTAGCGGAATGCCTGAAGAAGAGTGGCAACGCCGGACCCAATGAGGGTTGCACTGATGAGGAAGGTGGAGAGATCTTCGCCGCCGCCGACAGCTTTGGTGATGATGACGGGGTAGGTCATGTAGACGGCGAGGACAAAAAAGTGCTGGAGAATGCTGAGGACGAGGACGGACGGCGGCACGTTGTCGCTGACGTTGTACACCGGGCGGTCTGCATAGTCCATAGATAGGGAGTTATTTTGTCTGGGGGGTATTATAGGTTTGGACTTTTTGGGGGTGTGGATTCAATGGACTGAGAGGTTTTTTTGATTTTGTGTGAGCGAGAATTTTTTTGAAAAGGGAAGTGAGTGGGAGGCGAGTGTGTTCCGTGGTTCCTCAGCAAAACCAATGTCAAAGGCTCTCGAACTACCAAATGTGAACTCCGCCGGATTCCCTGAATCTGTTTGGACTTTTGGAACAAACTCAGAGGTAATTTCCAATTTAAAAAAAAAGGTTAGGAGATGGTAATCTGTTGGGTGGAGAGGAATGTTTTCTTACCCTGTTGCTCAACTCCAGATGCTGAAGTATGTGTTTGCTCATATAATTTCACAGTATATGTTCCACTAGCTAGGGCATTATTCAACGGATCGGAACGGATTGGCTGATTCGGGAGGTAATTAGCAACTACTATTCGAGACTCACTCAATTCGCCACCCCCCTGAGGTTTAGTAAAGGCACTCTGAATTTTCTGACCATCAGAGTTGTATAATTCGAGAATCAAATTTCTCATCCAGGTAGATCCATCAGTATTCTTCTTATAGAAGTCATTTACAGACCACCCCACAGGAAGTTGAACGTCAATAACTTTTCTATTACCACCATTCAGAATAATAGTCCGAAACTCCCACGGATGCGACTTGAACGCGAGATTCCCCTGCCACAGCACAACCTCCGTTCCGTCCAGGAACTTTCCGGTGACGGTCACCAGAGTTGTTCCGGCAACAAACCCGCCAACACGTTCAAACAGCAGCGGGACACCAATTGATCTGATCGCCGAATCATTTCTGCGGATCGTGTTGCCGTCCACAGCGGAAACCCACAGTCCTTCAAGCGTCGAGACATCGATGCCGGTAAACAGT
>JAISHD010000065.1 GCA_031262705.1 Methanocalculaceae archaeon
CACGGAATGACGACCATCGCATCAAACAAAAACGATCCGCTGGCAATCCCCGCGGAGAGATCACAGTTCTCCTCGTACTGTACCGGATAGCCGGAGAGGTCCACCTCTTCCAGACGTGCGACGGTTTTTGCGGTGTCGGAGATGATCAGATACACCTCGACGCCGTCCGTTTTTGTGAGGGCTTCGATCAGCCGCTTTGCGTACAACGTCCCGGAAGCTCCGGTAACTCCGACAACGATCCGCTTCATGCTTCTTATATTATACCTGTGAGTTTATGTTGTTTTGTTGCACGCCGGAGATCCAGCACCTCGCGTGCGGCGTCGCCGACCTTCTCGCGAAGGTCGGCGGGTGCGTACACGCCGAGCCGCCACTGTCCCTGACGGGTGGCATTCATCATGGCGATCATCGGCACGATCTCCTCGAACGGTACGAGGTCGTGATGGTTGCGGACTCTGATGTCCATCTTCATCTCTTTTCTGAGGGGAGGTATGTCGAGGATGATCTGTTCCGGTGAAACTCCTGCGGTTTCGGCGATTGCGGCGTGTATCCGTTCAATGCCGCTCCGCGTATGGGGCAAATGTTCGCGGTCCACCTGTTCCCGTCCGGCATAGACGGCCCTCTTATAGAGGTTTCGCGTACGGATGCTGGTCATCAGATCGCGTGTGATTCTCTCCGGGGAATTCAGCAGAAGAGCGGTTGCGGTCACATCGTCCATGGTAAGAAACTCACGGACTGCTTGCGTGTTGCTGCCGAAATGTTTGCGGCATGCAAGCAGAAACATCTCTTCTGCAATCCGGCAGGCGTGATGATAGTAGACGGACGGCCCCATGAGGGTTCGTGCGATCAGCAGCGACTCGGCGGCCGAGATGCCGGACTCGTTGAGGACAAGGGTGTCCGCAACAACTGCAAGAGATTTCGTCAGCCGTTCCGCATCGAAGTTCCCGTACGGTGCTCCGGTATAGTGAGCGTCCCGCAGGAGGTAGTCCATCCTGTCCACGTCGAGGTCGCCGTGAATGATGCCGGCATACTTGTGGCTGCCGGAGATGAGGGCTGCGACCTCATCCGGACTTAGGGAATTTTTTTCAAGCTGCGCTGCAAGTACAGGTTGCTTCAGATGTTCGCGGATGTCATCATGCGAAAACTGTGTGTACTCCTGCATCAACCGTTCGCTTGCATGCGAATACGGCCCGTGACCGATGTCGTGCAGGAGTGCGGCGCAGCAGATTGTTCGTGTTTCTGCATTCCCGAATCCGAGATGCCTGCATAAAAGAGATGCGAGGTGCATCGCGCCAAGGGAATGTTCAAACCTGGTATGGTTTGCTCCGGGATACACCAGATATGCAAAGCCCAGCTGACGGATGTGGTGAAGGCGCTGCAGTGCCGGTGAGTCCACCAGCGGCAGAATTTCTGCAGGCACTTCTATATATCCGTGAACCGGGTCTTTGATCTGCTTTGGCATGAGGATCTATTTCTGTCCGGCTCCTGGCAGGTTGAACAGCAGTTCTCCTGCGGGTGAACTGAGCAGTCCGGCGGCATGATTGAAGGTGATCGGGGCGGACTGTTCGCCGCTGATCTGATCGCCGTCAACTGTGTAGACAATTACTTTGTCGGTGATTCCGTTGTAGGCGTTTATCATAGAGAGCGCATTGATGTAGATGCCGTCTGCGGTGCGGAATGCGACAACACTTGCCCCGTCGCTTGCGGTCAGTTTGGACAGTCCGGTTCCGGTTTTTTCTGCCAGTCCCTGAACGTAGTGCCCGTTTGCCTCTTCAATAATGAGGCCGCCGATCCCTGCGCCAAGGCCGCAGAAGACAACGAGCACTGCGAGTGTTACCGCGATGATTTCTGTTTTGTTCATTCCCATAATGATAACTATATGCGTGTATTTGTTAAAGAATCTTCACACTGGGTTTCCCAGAGATGAGGTGGTTTCCTTTCGCTACTTAGTGTCAGAATTTATCCTCCGACAACGCATATGATTACAATGAAGTGATCCTTTTGGAGCATACGGCGACACCTGACAATCCCGCACATCTTGAGATATGTTTCTGTCCGCTGCACGGGCTGCTGGATACGATCAGCAAAAAATGGGCACTGATGATCATTGCGGTTATCGGCAACCACGGCTCTGCAGGATTCAACGAGCTGAAACGTTATCTCTGCAACATCAGTTCAAAGACACTGTCGAATACCCTGAAGGATCTTGAGGATAAAGGACTCATTTATCGTCAGGTGGTGGATCAGAATCCGCCGGTTGCCCGGTGGTACTATCTCACTGTTTCCGGATGGGAGCTGCGGGAGCTGCTTATTCCGCTGCTCGCATGGGTGATGAAGAACGGCGGCCATGCGGATGAGGGATGTCCGATTCACTTCAATGCGGAACATGTGCGGTAGGGAGTTTTGTGAATATGGCGGGGCGCACCGTCTGCGACAGGTTGATGTTCCCCTCTCTCCAATATACTATCCGTATTTTTGCGAGGGTATCCAAGTGGCCAACGGAGGCTGACTCAAGATCTGCTCTCAAGGAGTTCGCGGGTTCGAATCCCTCCCCTCGCACTGTTTCTTGGTCTGTTCCATTTCTTTTATTTTTCCTCCTGCCAATATACTCATCAATGACTCCCCGTATTCTCGCCATCTCCACCTCTCCCCGCCGTCACGGAAACTCCGAGTCGGCACTTGATACTGTCCTTGCAGAGATCGGCGACCATGTTCCCGCAGAAAAGGTGGTGCTCACAGATCTTTCCATCGCCCCTTGCAAAGGCTGCGGGGCGTGTGAAAAACTTGGCCGCTGCATTCAGGAGGATGACTTTCAGTCCCTTTCGCAGAAAATTCTCGATGCTGATGTACTGATCCTCGCAACTCCCGTGTACTCCATGTCGGTCTGTGCACAGGCAAAAGCTTTGATCGATCGCTGTCAGGTGTTCTGGTCACGGAAGTACGTGCTCCATACTTTTGAAGAACCCGCCGGAAAAAAACTCGGCCTCTTCATCGCGACCGCCGGCCAGTCCCGCGCCAGCATCTTTGATCACACCGTACCGGTCGCCCGCTTCCTCTTTGATGTTGCGGGCATCAAACCGAAACATACAATGCTTCTTCTTCTCAATGGTCTTGATAAGAAGACCGACTTTCTGGAGAACCCTGCGGCTGTTGCCAAGGCAAAAGATACCGCCGCAGCTCTTCTTGCCGCAGCCGAGGTAGTATGACACACATCACCGCAATCAACGGAAGTCCCCGCAAACATGGAAACACCGAGACGGTTCTTGATGCCTTTCTCCGGGGTGTGGAAAGCGCCGGCGCCGCAACGAACAAAATTTCGCTCGTGGATATCGATCACAAAAACTGCCGGGGCTGCAATGCCTGCCACAAAAAAGGTGTCTGTATTGTTAAGGATGATCTGACGCCAATCTTTGATGAGGTGCTTGCCGCAGACATTCTTGTTCTTGCCTCTCCCATCTACTCCATGACCGTCACCGCGGAGATGAAGTCCTTCATCGATCGCGGACAGTTTCTCTGGGCGCAGAAGTTTGTCACGAAAACCCTTGCGTTCTCAGACGATCATCTCATGAATCATATCGGCGTGTATCTCGGCACGTCCGGACAGGATATCCCGCACATCTTTGATGCGGCATTCCCGGTCGTGCGGGCATTTTTTAATGACGCGGGATTTTCGTACACCGAAAATGTTCTCTTCGCAGGAATGGATCAGCACGGAGGTGTCAAGGGATGGCCTGAGTCGGTGGCATTTGCTGAAGCCGAGGGAAAACGGATCGCAACGATGATCTGATTTTTCAGCAATCCTCTTTTACCCAGCTGTACAGAACCTCCATCTGTTGGGGTGTGTGAAACCAGTGCTCTCCGTTCTCCATAATCGTCAGATGACAGCAAAACCGTTTGGCGAAATCATCGACAACAGAGAACCCGGTCAGGGTGTCATTCTCTGCATATAATATCCGCGTCGGGTTTTCCCACTTTACAATCGGGTGGTTTCGCACATACGTCAGGTATTCCCATGACAGTGTTTGCCCGGACTCGGTCGGGATTCTTTGTTCCGCTTCCAGCTGCGATTCTGTTACCCCTGCCTGCTTCATCATATCCTGTATCATTCTCTCCATATCCAGAATCGGCGAGACAAAAAGACAACGCTCCAGTGACTCCTCCGCAAAAGCCAGCAGAGAGAACCATGCACCGATACTGTTGGCGAAAACTGCTGTCGTGCGCCATCCGGATTTTGCATAATCCAGAACATGTTCCAGTTCCGGAATGATATCCCACGGGGTGAATGCATCTGCTTCATCCCGCCGCACTCCATGTCCCGGAAGATCCAAACTCAGCACCTGCCACCCGCTGTGGTATACAATGTTACTGAACGGTTCCGCCTCTTCTTTGCTGCCGTACAGACCGTGAACATAGATATAGAGTTTTTCCGCGGGCTCACCCCAAAGGATAACCGGAATTTTTCCAATCGTTAACCGCTTCTGCTGTATCTCTGTCATTTTGATCTCTTCCGCAGGTCAGGATACTCCCGCACCAGCTGCCTTCGCCAGACCTCCTCCGGCGGTTCATTCATCAGTGCTTCTGCGACGTGCTGCTCTGCCCGTGCCGCCGCCGCTGCTCTGCCGAGCATCCGCATTGTTTCTCTCGCCTGCCGCATCGGCGTAAACGAAACATCACACTCCGCGTCCCAGAAGATCAGTGCCTCGGCAGGGGCGGGATGCACACGGTGGCCGGGCTTCGTCAGCAGATCGCCTGCGGTCTTTGGCTCCGCCACTCCTGCCCCGACCGATGAAAGAAATCCTGCCATGCCCCGCACCATATTCCAGAGGAAACTTTTCGCTGCAACCTCAAACACCGGGCAGCCGTCCGGAGCTGCAAATACTCTCGACTCTGTTACTGTCCGGTTCGGATCGCGTCCTTCTTCCATTTTGGAAAACCGCGTGAAGTCATGTCTCCCGATAAACTGCCGGGCTGCCGTATCCATAGCGGCAACGTCTGCTGCGTAGGGAAAATAGTACCGGTAGGTTCGCGACGTCACCGCATAGCGGGGATAAAAATCCGGTGACACCTCGGCTGCCCCGAGACACCAGATGTCGTCCGGCAGCCAGAAGTTCAGGGCATCGATCGCCTTCTCCGGACGATCGGTGATGATTGAAATAATCTGCCGCCGGGCGGACACACCCTTATCCATCCTTCCCGAGATACGGAAGTGTGCCTCTTTCGCATCGGCAAACAGGCCGAGACCGACGCCTGCCGCAACAAACTCTCCCTCCACCGTCCGCCTGCCCGGCTGTGCCTGCGACCCGGCAAAGTTGTCCCCTTTGTACCCGACAGCAAATGCGAGTTTCATCGTCTCCGGTGGATGATTTTCCGCCGAGGCCGGTGGCGGAACTGCGGCACGCGCCTGCGCATCTTGCGAACCGTATTGTCCCATGACTGCCGGGTGTAGGTGCGGAGCGGCGTCTTTTTGCAGGTACAGGAGACACGTCCCACCCGGATTGCATCAAGAATTGCCGCAACCGATCGCTCCTCGGCTTCGATCTCTGTTACGCCGAACCCGATAAACTTACAGTTGTGTGCGTCCGATCCTGCGGTTGCCGGCCGGCCATACTTTTTTGCCATCTTTGCGGCCTTCTGGTTTGCCGTTCCGATAATGTAGCGGCTGTTCAGCGCCTCAACCGCATCTGTTGCCAGCAGCGCCTCTTTACACCGGAGGCCGACCCCGTGCCGCCAGCGGTGGAACGGATGGGGGACGATCGTTACTGCCCCGAGTGCTTTCGCCTCCGCAATCGTTGTCAGCACATCCTGTTTGGGTGTGAGCACCTGCGTTGTTCCGAGCACCAGCAGATGTCCCTGTCGTGTTGAGACTTCAATGCCCGGAATTATCAGAACTCCCGGATTTTGTGCAGCGAGCGCACAAACCGATCCTTCCGTCGTATCGTGATCGGTAATGGCAACCGCATCAAGCCCCGCTGCCG
Source organism: Methanocalculaceae archaeon (assembly GCA_031262705.1). Lineage (GTDB taxonomy): Archaea > Halobacteriota > Methanomicrobia > Methanomicrobiales > Methanocorpusculaceae > Methanocorpusculum. The sequence goes on from JAISHD010000065.1 coordinate 5,973, forward strand.
CTGCCGCCGCAAGTACAGCCTCGACAGAACTTTCTCCGTCCCTTGATGCGTTCGTGTGAACGTGCAGATCACATTTGAGAAGAACCATTTCGCGTACTAAGGGAGTTTTCTTTCATTGCAGATTAACATTCCTGCTTTTTCCTGCTGTGCAAACCTTAACTATTTCGAGTTCGCAGATCCAATAAGAAATCATATGCATGTTCTCTTTCCCACCGGTCGCCAGAGTGAGACGGCGCTGCGCTCCGCACTTGATGGTACAGATGCGTTTACGTACTCAGTTGTGCCGACGGGAGAGATTGCTTCTTTTCTTTCGCCGGGGAATCTTTCCCGCCTGCTTTTGACAGATCACTATGATCTCGTTGTGGTGTCGGGCATGTGCACCGCCGCATTCTCGGAGGTGGAACAGTCCTTCGGTATTCCGGTTCGGAAAGGCACACGACATGCTGCGGACATGCGGCTCTGCGTTCCGCTGATTCTTTCCGGCGGACTTTCCGCAACATCTCCGGCGGACGATCTTCTCAGTGATGAACGGCAGAGGCAGGCCGCCGATCGGTTATCGGAGATGGAACAATCCGCTGAGCCTGCGTTTGTGCTTCGCGGCGTCAAGTTCGGTGGAACTTCCCGCATCAAGATCATCCATGAGATCATGGACGCCCATCGGCACTCCGCTCTGCGGGATGCCGTCCTCGCCGCCGCGACCTGCGGCGCCGACGTGGTGGATCTCGGCTTCGGGTTTGATGCGACCCCGGACGACGTCCGCCGGTGCTTTGCAGAGGTTGCAGACTTGGACATTCTGCTCTCGGTTGATACGATTGATCCCGCACTCATCGAGGCTGCGCTGTTCCGTTGCGATCTGATCTTTTCCCTGACCGCAGCGACCCTTCCCGGACTTGTGAAACAGGTCCGGAACTCCGGTGCCGCGGTCGTTCTTATCCCCCACGACGCATCCCTCATCGACACGGTTGCAACCGCAAAAAAACTCGGACTGTCGAAGATTCTTGCTGACCCTTTGCTCCAGCCTCCCCTTTCCGGCATGATCGAATCACTTGCCGGGTATCTGCCCGAGTTTGGCTGTCCCAAAGTTCTCGGCTGTGTCAACGTGGTGGAGATGGTCGACGCCGACAGCCCGGGAATGTGCGCCCTGCTCGCCGCCGCCGCCGCCGAGTGCGGCGCGGCTGCTGTTCTCGTATCCGAACACTCCGACAAGACCCGGGGCGCAACACAGGAGATGCGGCGTGCCGTTGAGATGACCGCACTCTCGCGGGGACGACCGTATCCCAAAGACGCCGGTGTGGATGTTTTGATCCTCAAAGAAAAACGCCGCCGCCGCGAACCTCCACTGGTGTATGAGACCATCTCCGCCGCACCCGCCGCATCAGATGATCTCGCTGCATACGATCCCCGCGGCAACTTCCGCATCGGTGTTGAGGAGGGCATGATCGTTGCCGTCCGCGGTGGCCATGCCGTTTCCGGCACGAACTGGCATGACGTCTTCTCCGCAATCCTTGCCGAAGACGGTGTCTCGCTTCTCGATCACGCCGCCTATCTCGGCAAAGAGCTCTATAAAGCAGAACTCGCTATCCGGTTCGGCAGAAGTTTTGAACAGGACGGCGGGTTCTGAAGACCGGATTGCTCTTATATCAGAATCATCCCAATAACTGTTATTAGTATGAATATCACCCTCCGTCCCTACGAACCGGCCGATCTCTACAGCGTCATGACGATCTGGAACTCCATCATCGCCGAAGGCGATGCATTTCTTGAAGAAACTTCTCTCTCCCCTGAGGAGATGGGAACATTCCTCGATCAGTTCCACGGCGTCTTCTGCGCAAAAATCGGCAGCGAAGTTGCGGGAATCTATCTGCTCCGCAAACTCAATCCCGGCAAAGGATCGCACATCGCCGAGGTTATTTATGCGGTGAAGTTCTCTTTCCGTAGTCTTGGCGTCGGCAAAAAAATGTGCGAACACTCGGTAAAGACCGCTCGTGACCTCGGCTTTGAAGCGATCGTCTGCAACCGCGTTCCGGCTCTCAACCCGACCACGATGAACTCCGACCGCGATGAACTTCCTGACCAAATGCGGCTTCGTTCCCGCCGGTGAAATTCCCCGCGGGTACCGGAGAGTGAAATCCGTCATGGTTGATCCCGAACCGGTTCCCGCTGCAGATCAGAAAAAAGGAATCCTCGGAAAAATTTTCGACAAAAAACCTGAACTGCAAACGCCGGTTGAGAAAACAATTGTTGAGTATTTCTCGCTTTACTCCTACCTCAAAGAAGTCTGACGTCCATGCGATACTATCTCAGAGATGATGTACTGATCGTCCGCGGCAATTTTCGTGCGGCAAGCAGCGGTATTGACGGTGGCATTGCCGACATCAGAACTATCCTGAACATCACTGTTCCCCGGAACTTTTCCGGCGATGCTGCGCATGAGATCGATCGAGTCGCAATCGAACAGGGATTTCTTCAGCCGCAGTTCGGACTTCTGACCGCTGTTCCGATCACCAATCTCTGCATTGCCCGCTAAGACTACATCACCGTATTCGTAACTGCGGGTGTTTCGGACAGCAACCGTACCATCAATATTATTGTCATCTCCGATCGCCCGCTCTCGGACACAGCACTGCTCGGTGCGATGATCACCGTGACGGAGACGAAGATGCAGGTACTGACGGATCGAAAACTTCCCGCAGGAGCCTCACCTACGGACGCTGTAGTGATTGCCGCGGAAAAATCCCGCTCGGCACCCGAGATGTTTGCTGGAATTCTCACCGACACCGGAGAACGGATTGCAAAAGCCGTTCGTCAGGCACTGACCGAGGCACTGGTCAGATGTGACAACTATCTTCTCTCTACGTGGGGTGTCTCCCGCGGCTGGTCGCGTGGCTCTCCTGCGATCGTCCGGCGGACGCGCCCTTCCTTTTTTATTTACAGCCGGTACGGCGGTGATCACTGGACGGAATGGGTGCCGGAAGGCTGCCCCTACTACCCGTGCCACAACTACCCGTGGCAGCAGTGCAGTTTCTGTTACTGTCCCCTTTACCCCTGCATGGATTCAGCGCTTGGAACCATGATCGAAACACCGCACGGAGATGTGTGGAGTTGCATGGACTGCCGTCTTGTGCATCTCCCTGAGATCGCGAACCATCTGCTGCAAAATCCTGAAGCAGGTATTTTGGAACTGAAGAGTCTTGCAAAAAAGATGGAAGAAAAATAAAAATATTTTTAGATGCCGAGTTTTTTGGTAAGCTCTTCTAAGGGGATTCCGTGAACCATTGCGGCCTCGCGGATGGTTTCGTTGTTTGCGATTGCACAGCCAAGGCATCCCATGCCGAAGCTCTGCAGAATTGCGGCACTCTCCGGTTTTTCGCGGAGCAGGTCAGCGATAGTTGAATCGATGGTAATTGCCATGTATACTACATTGGCAATGCGACTACTTGATGTTTCCGAACCTGGCACAGGCACTTTCAGTACGCATGGTCAGGGGTTAATATGGTGTGACACCAATGAATCTGTTGGAGATCAAAATGGACCAAAGTCAGATCCAGCAGATTACCGACAGAATCTCCCAAAAATTAGAATCCAAAGGAGTTTCGCCGGACAGGCAGAGTATTACGGATAAACTTGCAAGCTACATCAATGAGTTTGGTGTGGTTGCATATGAGGCTGAACGAAAAGTTCTGTCCGATCAGATGCGGCTGTATGATATTCCCGAGGATGATTCGTCTGCCGCGCCGTCACCTGAAGGCGGTGTCTATTCTCTTTCCGATATTCAGCCGGGCGAGTGGGTCACGGTTGAGGTGAAGGTGGTGTCTTTGCAGCCGCCGAACTCCCTGTCAATCGCACAAACCGGTGTTCTTGCGGACAACTCGGGTGCAGTCCGGTTTGTGGTGTTTGCGAAGGCGAGTGAGATACCTGCTCTGGAACTTGAGCAGTGGTACCGCATTGAATCGGCGGTTGTTGACTCGTTCCGCGAGGTTCCGAGTCTGAAACTTCACTCAGGCTCCCGCGTCACACCGATTGCCGATGATCGGAGTCTGATGCCTGCACCTCCTGTGCATCTGAGTGATCTGACACCCGGTGTTGCGGCGTCGATTCAGGTGAAGTTCGTCGAGGAGTGGGAGACACGGAGCGATCGCATGCTTCAGACAGGTCTTGTGGCGGACACTTCGGGGAAGATGAAGTTTGTTCTGTGGAAGGATGAGGGTCGGGAGAAGCTGACTCTTGGATCGGTCTATAATATATTCTATGCGAGTGTGGATACGTTCGGCGGGCGTCTGTCGCTCGCACTGAACACGGGTGTGTGGATGGAGGATGAGGATACGGATATTCCGGTACCGGTTGTGGTGCCCGCACCCAAAGAGGATCTGCCGGTGACGAGTATTCGTGATCTTTCCACCGGTTATGCATCGGTTCGGGTGAAGTTTGTTGAGGAGTGGGAGTCGCGGAGTGAACACATGATGCAGACGGGTCTTGTTGGTGATGAGACCGGTCGGATTAAGTTTGTTCTGTGGAAGGATGATGCGAAGGAGAAGCTTGTCTTGGGTCAGGTGTATCTGATCAAAAACGCGAAGGTGGATGAGTACAACGGCCGTCTGTCTCTTGGTCTGAACAGTGCGGTGTACTCCGCCGCTGATGACGGCGATGATATTGTGGTGCAGGGAGTTGCTCCGTCAACTCCGTTGCCGGTAACGAGCATCCGGGATCTTGCGGTCGGCTTTGCTTCTCTTCACGTGAAGTTTGTCGAGGAGTGGGAGTCGCGGAGTGAACGCATGCTTCAGACGGGATTGTTGGGTGATGAGACAGGCCGTATCAAGTTTGTTCTGTGGAAGGATGATACGAAGGAGAAGCTTGAGCCGGGTCGCGTGTATCATGTTACGAACGCAAAAGTGGATGAGTACAACGGTCGCCTCTCACTTGTTCTGAACAGTTCGGTGTATGAGGCTGATGAGCCGGATGTTGATATTGCAGTTGGGACTGTTCTTGATGTGTATGCGGGAACGATTGTGCAGATCTCCGGTGGGTCTGGTCTGGTGAAGCGGTGTCCGGTGGAGGGATGCAACCGGGTACTGTCGCGCCAGAACTTCTGTCCAATTCATGAGATTCAGAATGATTACCATTATGATCTGCGCATCAAGGCAGTTTTGGATGACGGTCATAAGGCGTACAATGTGCTGATAGGTCGTGAGGTCACGGAAGCGCTTACCGGGATGACAATGGATCAGGCGATCGATCTTGCGTCGGAGAGTCCTCTCGGACTTGAGGAGGTGCAGGCGCAGTTTACGGAGAAAGTGTGCGGCCGGTATGTGCGTTGTTTCGGGAATGATTTTGAGGGCAGGATTCTGGTGAAGTCTGCTGAGTTTATCCATTTAGATCCTTCTACAACTGCGGAACTGATGAATCGCGCGGGCGCTTCCCTTGGAGGTGAGGAATAATGAGTGATACAGGTTCAAATTTTATGTCCTATGAGCGCGAGCCGGCGAAGCGTGTGTTTGCTGCTGAGCTTCGCGAGGCAACGAAGACGTTTAAGGATACTGAGGATGAAAAAAGTTCGCTGTATGTCCTTCTGCCGACCGGCGAGCGGTGCAACCGTGTTCTACTGGTCGGAACGATTACGCAGAAGGATAAAGTGGGTGATCAGAATATTCTCTATCGCGCGCGCATTTCGGATCCGACCGGTCTGTTCTTTGTGACTGCGGGATCGTATCAGCCGGAAGCGATGCATCAGCTGGCGAAGATTGATCCGGAGACTCCGGTGTTTGTGGCCGTTGTCGGAAAGCCGAGTGTGTACACGACGCCTGAGGGAAAAGTTTTCACTTCTGTGCGCACCGAGTCGGTTCTTGTGGTGGATCAGGAGACGCGCGATCTCTGGGTTCAGGATGCGGCGAGTTCGACGCTGGATCGGATCGATGCTTCGGTTGGCGAAGACCCCCGCAACGATGTCCTTCTTGCGCGCGAGACGTACCGGTTCGGTCCTGAGCACTGGCGCCGCATGGTGTATGATGCGCTGAGCCGGATGATGACTCTTTAATCTCTCTTTTTTTGTCTTTGTTCGTTGCACACATCGTTTCTTTTTCAGCATTTTTGTTTGGCGCAGTTCTGGGATTTGGATCTGCTATTTTTATTTGTGTCAACGATCCATTTTACTACCTCACAGCCGCTCTGGTTGTTTGTGAGATGCCGCTGATTTTTTTCAGCTGCGTGTATCGGTGTTGGTTCGGTGGTTTTATATCTGACCGTGTCCTACTATGTTACCTCGCAAAGCAGCATGAACTTCTGTGGAACTTAGGATGCGAATCCTTTTGTTGTTTCAGTTGGTTCGAAGAGTATAAATACGCTTGATGCGTATGTAATAGAGTTGTTTAAGTGGAGAACGAAACGCGAACCGGTGTAGTTTGAAA
>JAISHD010000079.1 GCA_031262705.1 Methanocalculaceae archaeon
AAAAACAACCCCACTCCCCGAACATAGTACCACACGAAAAATATCTGCCCTCATTCGCGGGAACGGCAGGTACGTCCGAATTGGTGGAAAGTCCGTGAGATTCAAAAACCTCGTGAGACATCTCACATGGACACTACCACCTCCAGACTATTTGGTAAAGTCCAGCCGGCTCCACCACTTCCCGGCCGGTTTTGCCGCGGACTTCTCCTCGGCCTCGCGCCTCTCCTCCAGATTGATCATATGGTGCATCACCCGCACCTCCTTTTTCACCTCATCCATACTGCGCAGAATCATATCTACATTCTTCTGCATCCGCACAAACTCCTTGAAATCGCGTTTGGGTGCAGGCGGCATCTCCCCCTTCTGTTCCGCCAGAAACAGCCCTGACTCAATCAGCCGGAACACCGCCTCATTGCGGTCAAGATCCTGTTTCTTTGCAAACAGATCGATGCGCTCCGATAATTCGGGATCGAGCGTGAATGATAACCTGAGTGCCATCTCTATCTTTAGATAGGTGTCATTCCCTGATGTAGTTAACCGTTGCGAGCGCGAGAATATGCTCCACATCCAGACAGCTCTCCAGATGCCGGGCAAGAGCTGCATACGGATCGCCTGCTTCACCCACCGGCGTATAGGATGCGCCCTTCTGTTCTGCAAGGTAGCCGACCAGCGCATCAACCATTCCGGCGTTTGCAAACAGCCCGTGCATATATGTCCCGAAGACAAGCCCGCCCGCATCAACCGCTCCTTCATCTGCAAACACAGTCCTGCCGGAAACGGTGCTCAGTCCCGAATGGATCTCATAGCCTGCCGCACCTTCCATACGTGAAAGGACCGGTCCGAACCCGGACGATGCACGCTTCACCTGCCGCGTGACCTTCTCGTAGCGGTCAAACCGTGTCGTAACCTGCAAAAGCCCGAGACCTTCATACTCGGCGATCGCATCGCCTTCAACCGCATTGTCAAAGATCGACGTGCCCATCATCTGATACCCGCCGCAGATGCCGATCACCGGCCTGTTCGTCTTTGCATATGCACGTATCTGATCCGCCGCCCCGGACGACCAAAGATGCGCAAGATCACTCACCGTATTCTTTGTACCGGGAAGAATCACCGCATCATAGGAATCAAGCTCCATTCCCGGCTGTACATACTCAACCGACGCGGCATCCTCAAGCAGCAAAAAATCTGTAAAATTTGCAATGTGCGGATAGCGGATAACCGCAACCCGCACCTCCCGCACCGCCGGTGTCTTGTCGCCGAGGGAAAGCGAATCCTCCTCAGGAATGTTGGGTTTTTTCCAGGGAACAATCCCCAGGACTGGAACACCTGTCAGCTCCTCAAGAATTTTTTTGCCTGAAGCAAACAGCTCCGCATCTCCGCGGAATTTGTTGATCACAATCCCTTTCACGAGTGGTCTGACATCGTTTGGCAGAAGCTCAATCGTTCCGTACACCTGCGCAAACACACCGCCGCGCTCAATATCTGCAACAAGAATAATCGGAATCTTCAGCCGCTTTGCAAGCTGAATGTTTGCAATATCACGGTCGTAAAGATTCACCTCGGCAGCGCCCCCTGCCCCTTCCACAATGATATTCGTGTATTCGGCTTTCAACCGGTCGTAGGCTGCAACTGCCTCGTCCAGCAGAAACTCCGTCTCTGTATAGTAGTCCGCGATTTTTGTATCCTTCCAGGGTTTGCCGAGCAGCACAACCTGTGATACGGAATTTCCCTTGGGTTTGAGAAGAACCGGATTCATCTCGGCTACCGGTCGTGCCCGTGCTGCAAACGCCTGCGTCGCCTGAGCAATGCCGATCTCTGCTCCCTCTTCGGTAATATACGAGTTCAGGCTCATATTCTGTGCCTTAAACGGGGCGACCGGGATACTGCGGTCGCTCAGTATCCGGCATATACCCGCCGTAATTGAGCTTTTTCCTGCGTGGGAGGAGGTCCCGAGGACCATCAGAGACATGAAGTACCCGTATTGCTGTGTGGTAAAATAAGAATTGGGATTTGTAGTATCGGCATGTGCAGCAGATATTATAAGGAAATCATCCGGATAGAGACTGGACGACGGACAATTCCCTCAAAACTTTTGGCAACAACAAACTTCATACCTTTTTCTGCTGCCGTATCTACAAACCGCTGGTTCATCGTCTCATCAATGATAACTCCGGCAAAATCTCCTTTCAATTTCGGCAGAATATCACGCATCTCGGACAACGAGTAGTCACCGTAGATCGTCCCCTCACCGGTCAGAACCCTCGCCCGGCCCGTCTGACGCATCCAGTCGGCGTGTTTCCGGTAATCGTTCGCGGTTCTGCTACCAGAACCGGCTGCTGCGTCTCCGCTGCCGCGGCAACCGGCGGCGTTTCAGTCTCTGTGCGCTCCACCAGGCCGATGATGGTTGCAACCTCTGCAAGCGGAACTTCAGCCTCCTTCATCTCGGCAACCGGCGGTTCTGTGATCGGTTCCGGTTCGGGTGCCGGTGTTTCCGCGGGTTTTCGCGTCCGGGCTGTCTTTGCCGGCGGCGAACTCTCTACCTGCGCTGGTTCAGGCATTGTCTGGGGGACTACGTCAGGGATGACTGCTGAAACCGGCACCACCGGTTCATCCAAAGGGACTGGTACCGGAATTGGCACTGCCGTCGCCTCTGCAGGCACTGTCTCCGCAACCGTGTCGGTATGGTCCAGTTCCTGTACCAGATCCCCAATCTCTCCGTCACGCATAATCTGCACACGCAGAACATCTGCCGGAATCTTGTTTCGCAGGGATTTCACAATCTCCTTGCGGGACATATCCTCCACGCTTCTTCCGCGGGGAGAGAACGCAACATAATCAATGTCTGCAACCTGCAGCAGCTCGCGGAGAATCAGATCTCCTCCCCGGTCGCCGTCTAAAAACACAGTCGCATTCTTTTTGATGCTGAGATCTGCAACAATCTGGGGAACTTTTGTTCCTTCCACGGCAACAGTATTTTTGATCCCGCATTTCAGCAGATTCAGTACATCAGCCCGTCCCTCAACAATAATGATGGCATCCGAGTCCAGAACGTTCGGGCCTGCTGGAAGCCGTTCCTCGCCAATGGATGAAACTTTCTCCACCCGTATCGACTCACGGACTTCCGCGAGAATTTCGTTTGTTGAGATCCCCACATCATCAAAGGACTCAAGCAACAGCTCCTTTGCTCGGTCCACAATCTGCCGCCGCTTGATCGCCCGCAGGTCCTCAATTCCCTGTACCTTAATCATCGATACGCAGGGACCGACCCGCTCGATTGTCTCCAGAGACGCTGCAAGAATTGCTGTCTCTGCCCGGTCAAGGGAGGATGCGATGTAGAGTTCGCCGGATGTCTTTCCGTGTTTGCTGGTTATCTGGACATCAATGCGTCCGACTCTGCCACTTCGCTGCAGATCACGCAAATCCAGATCTTCGCCTAATAATCCTTCGGTCTGGCCGAAAATAGCCCCGACTACGTCGGGTTTTTCGACCACCCCCTCTGTTTCGATATGAATATGAATAAGATACTTTGTAGTGTCAGGTGAGTACATGTAAGAAAGCCTCCATGGTTGGAATGGGTAATGTAATAAATAGGTAACCATAGATAGATACCATATGTACTCTTTACGTTTATAAACTAACCGACCACAAAGTTTTAGGTGAGGTAATCAGATTACCTCTGTATCGACGGGGCGGTTTTTACCGACCGCGAGATGATCTTCCCATCAAATTTCCGGATAACATCAAACGCAACCTGATCTTTTTCAAGGATTATTTCATCACCGATATTCACCCAGGCCCACTGTCCCGGAAACCATCGATCCCCTCGTACCCCGTGACCTGCAAGCTGCCCGACACCGTAGTGATGCGTTGGAATGAAATCACTGCCTTTTAGTGTCTCAATCACCACCCGCTGCTTTACTCCGTTTACGTACACCTCTGCACGGTGTCCGGACAGATCCAGAGCCTCGGTTCCCACATGGATAAGATACAGGCGGCCTGCGTAAGTCACCGCACCTGCTGGATTTTCATGATGAATCTCGCCGATTGCAATAATCTCCGGAACCGGTCCTGCGGCCTGCGCAGGAAGTGTAAAAACACCGGAAAGCGATGCGGCAACAATAGCGCAGAGAACTGCAACAAGTGCAAGCATCAGCACAATGCCGACCGCAGAAGAGACCGCATCCTCCTTTCCCATAGAGGGAGATGATGGGCGTGAGAGATAATAAGAGTGTCCCCCGTCGTTAACCGAGTCCATGCATCGGTGGCTGTTGCCGTCCCTTATGGATCTTTGACCGGACGGGGGGTGTCTGTAGCATGTCGTGTTGTCCCGTGGTTCATCCTCCGCGACCGCGTATCTGTCACCCGGGGGCCTAACACATGCCGAAGTTTCGACACATCTTAGTAGTTTGGTTCAGAATGATTTACCCTTTCCGGCAAGCCAGCGTGGTCTGCCTCTGACAAATTCGCCCCTGTGCCAGACCGCAGTACCGCCGACAATCGTCGTTTCCGGAAACAGTCCGTCCATACCTTCATAGGGTGTCCAGCCGCATTTGCTGTGCAGATTCTCCGCAGAAATTTTCACCGGCATATCTGCATACACCGCAAGATCCGCACGGCTGCCGACCGCAACCACCGGTGCTGCAAGACCGAAGATCCGGTACGGGTTTGTCACCGTCTTTGCAATGACTGCGTCAAGGGAAATTCCTCCCGACCTGACCTCATTCATCAGAAGCGGCAGCATCGTCTCAACACCTGGAACCCCGGACGGTGCCGACGCAAAATCCTGCGCCTTCTCAAGGATAGTGTGCGGCGCATGGTCAGAAGCAATCACCGGAATTGCATCAAACATCCGCCACAGATCCATCCGTTCCGTCTTCGTCCGCAGCGGGGGGTTCATCCGGAACCGCGTATCGGTGCAGTCGTGTTCCTCCCACGAAAGAAACAGATGGTGCGGCGCAACCTCAAAGGTGTTCCCCTGCCGCATCATCACGCGGGCAATCGACGCCGTCCCGCTCATGTGACAGTAATGGAGCTTCGCATGCGTCGGAGCAAGGGAATTCACCAGATCCACTGTAGCCGCCTCGCCGGAGACGGGGCGGGATGCCGCATGTTCGGCGAGCGTATGCACGTCTCCCGGTTTCACCTCCTCCGCATGCACAGTGGTGAGCGCTCCCTGACTCGCAAGGGTGGCCAGAGCCGAATGGATAACCTCCTGCGTCAGGGCAGATCCGTAGCTGGACGGCGCTGCAAACATCTCGCCGAACGCAAGAGCGCCTGCACGGTACAGACCCGGCAGATCCGCAGACTCCGTCACCGATCCATTCACTGCATAGTGACAGAAACTTTCCTCGTTTGCACGCTGCACGCGTGCAGTAAAATTCTCCACCGTTTCCATCGGCGGAACCGTATTCGGCTGATCCACCACCGCCGCAACACCGCCTGCAACCGCTGCCTGAGTTCCGGTCGCCCAGTCCTCCTTTGCCGCCTGCGGCCCGTCCCGCATATGGACGTGCACATCAATCGCTGCCGGAACACAGAGACGCCCGCGGCAGTCGATCACCTGCCCGGCAGGACCGGAACTGCCGATATGCGTAATAACTCCGTCTGTGATACTGATGTCCGCGACCCTGCCGTCCTGCAGGGTTGCGGATTTCAGAACCAGATCCGTCATCTCAGCAGACCCGCGGAACCGGATCGCCCATCGGCGGCTCGATAAACCGCTCGCCGCCGATACGCGTCCGCATCACCACGCCCGAACCTTCCACGACCTCACCGATGACCGTCGCATTCTTTCCGAGTGGATGACTGCGCAGAGCCGCAAGCACCGCGTCCGCCGCATCCGCAGAAACACCCATCACGCACTTGCCCTCGTTTGCCACCTGCAAAGGATCAATTCCGAGCAGTCCTCCGGCGGACGCAACACTTTCGCGGATCGGCACCGCCTCCTGATCCACCACAACCTTCACGCCGGCTTTGCGTGCCATCTCATTGATGCAGGCCGCAAACCCGCCGCGGGTGGGATCCTTCATCGCATGGACAGCGCCTTTCGGCGCTGCCCGGACCGCTCCCGCAATCATCGTGTACAGCGGGGCAACATCCGACTTCAGCTGATCGCCAAGATCGAATCCCTCCCGGTGGGCAACAATTGCCAGCCCGTGATCTCCGAGCGTACCGGAAACGATGATCTTGTCGCCTGGTACAAGCGCCTTATCACGGATCAGATACGAATCCTCATCGACGACGCCAACCCCCGCCGTATTGATCACAATGCCGTCGAGGCTCCCCTTCTCCACAACTTTGGTGTCCCCGGTGATGATTGCAGCTCCCGCCTCACCGAGCGCCTCATCCATCGATGCCACGATTCTTTCGAGGTCGGCGATAGGGAACCCTTCCTCAATCACCATCGCACAGGTTAACGCAACAGGCCGTGCGCCCATCACCGAGAGATCATTAATCGTTCCCGACACCGCAACCCGACCGATGTCGCCGCCCGGAAAAAAGATCGGTTTCACCACATGCGAGTCGGTCGTGAGAACGACGGTCTTGCCGCCGATCTCAAAGGTTGAGCCGTCGTCCAGCGACTCAAGACCGATCCCTCCTGCATTGTTGTGTTTGAATGCAGTCAGCGTCATAAGAAGCTCTCCCATGACCTCACCGCCCGCACCGTGCATCATATTGACTTCTGTATCCTTCTTCATCTTACTCCTCCGTATCGATCTCAATATTCTTCACTAAAATTTCGCGCCCTTGTACCAGATGCGGCAACTTCCCGCAGTTCGGGCACACAAAAATCTCAGATCCCGCATAGCCGCACTCGCACTCGGCAACCGGCGGCACCGTATTGAACACCAGTTTTGTCTCTGAGAACATGGGATCATCGGTGACAAACGTCCCGAACATAAACTCCACCTGATCCGGGTTCACCATCGCCATCGATCCGACGTCCACGTAGATAGTCTTGACCTTTACCGCACCATTGTCTTCGGCTGCACGTTTGGAGGTCGCATATATGTCATATGCGATTCCTGACTCATGCATGATTCTCTGGCCCCTCTTCCATTGCTTTGTAGACTTCCTTGAAGAGTTCGCGGGTCTCCAGACCCTCCTCACGGGAAAGACGCTGAATGGCAAAGCCTACGTGAACCAGCACAAACTCGCCGATCTTCACATCAACGAGATCGATTCTGACCTCCTGTTGAAGATCTCCGTAATCAACGAGCGCCACATTTCCATCGCGTATTTCAAGTATTTCTGCGGGAACTGCTATGCACATATATGGGTATATTGGTGAGGGAGAGTGATAAAGACAACGAAAAGAGATATACGCCGAGAGGGAGATTTGAACTCCCGAGGTGTTACCACCAGAGGCTTTCAAGGCCACCGCCTTTCCGGACTAGACTATCTCGGCATTAAAGTCCACACATAATACGCATGCTGCCTAAAAAAAGATTTGTGTTGACTTATCTCCGGGAAAGGATAAGAGCAGCCGCTGCAAGAATGCCAAAGATCGGCACAACGGCACCGATCGGACTCTGGGTTGCATCGGGTCCTGCACCGGTTCCGAAACTGTCGGCAAGTTTTGGATCTTCGGCAAGCGAGACTACATTCTTTGCATTGAGATAGACTGTTCCGCTTGCTCCCTCTTTGGCCGGATAGATCTTCAGATGGACGGTGGCATCGCTTGCCGTGATAGTGATGGTTTCATCGGCATTTTCATCCTTGTCGTTTACACGTGTGACCGATCCACCGTTGACGGTGTACTCAATCACCCAGTCGGTTCCGCGGATCACGGTGAGAGTTGACGCTCCGGTTCCAGTCTTCATCGCAAAGTATGCCGGTTTGCCGGACGATGCTTCTGCGTTTGCGGTCAGCGTCTTTCCGGCAGAGGTTGGTGTTGCGGTAGTGGTAGCGGAGGTGGTTGCGCTTCCGCTCATCAGCGTATAGGTCAGAAGACCAATGTAGCCATCTCTGTCTTTGACAACGACCTGATAGACACCTGCACCCGTTGCCGGAAGTTTTTCGGAGAACTGGCCGTTCTCATCAGTCCCGATCCAAGTCGGGCCGTACACAACACGGCCGTCAGTGGTGGCTCCCTCATACATCGTCAGCTCTACACCTCTTCCGCCGGTTGCACTGGCTTTGCCGGAGACCTGCACTTCTTCGGTTGAGTACTGGACTCTGGGCGCGGTACTGGTCAGTTCGCTTGTCCGGTCAACGAGCTGGACGGTAAACCAGTTGCGTTTGGTGCCAAACGGGTAGTCCTTTGGTTCCTGAACGGTTACGGTGTACATGCCGCCGGCCAGCTCCCTGGTCTCAAAGGTGGCTCTGAAGTTCCCGTCAGACTGAATAATAACTGATTTTGATTCAACAGAGTTTCCGCCGGATTTCGCAAGCACGATGCGCATGGTGGCGCCGGCCGGAATATTATCCGTTACACAGTCGACAACAATCTGGGATCCCACTCCCATTTTCAGCGTGGCGGTCTGTGGATCAGGCGTGATGAAGTCAAATGAGTACGCCGATACGGTTCCTGCACAACACAGCAGAACCAGCAGACCGGCAGCGAGAAGAAAGATTCTTGTTTTTCTCGTACCGTTGTTCATATTCTACTTAGTTATTTTCTTTATAGATAGGCTTTGCCGTTGAGAACCAAACTAAGATAATGCCAGCAATACCATGAGATAAGAGTCATGTCAGCACCAATAAAACCGCTTGCATCTTGGAAAGGGCAGGACAGATATTTTGGCGAAGTTCTGCCGTCCTTGACCGGTATTTTTCTCTCCGGCGGATGCAGCTGGAACCGCTGCAGGATGTGCGGCTACAAAAATGACCGCAGTACCTGCGGTTCGCGTGAAGAACTCATCGCGCATATGAATGCCCAGATTGCCTGGATTGCGGAGAACTACGCTTCTGACGAGTACGGAATTGGCAAGATCTTTACCTCCGGCAGTGTGTTTGATCCAACCGAGGTTCCCCGCGAGGTGCTGGACTCCTTCGGGCATCTGTTTGCCGGAAAACTTGTAATTGCCGAGTCGCGCGCCGAATATGTGACCGAAGACGCCCTTTCGCGGTTCCTGTCCACGCTGGATCACGGACAGCCTCATCCGCTGACGGTAGCCATGGGTCTGGAAACAACGAATGATACCGTCCGTGATAAGTCGATTGACAAGGGATTTTCCTTTGCAGACTTTATCCGCGCCGCAGACATCTGTCATGCTGCGGGTGTCGGCGTCAAGGCGTATCTGATGATGAAACCACTGTTCTTAACCGAGTGGGAGGCGATGGAGGATATGCAGAAGTCCATTGCGGAGGTCGCGCCGTATGCGGATATGATCTCGATGAACCTGTGTACGGTACAGGGAAGAACCGAGCTTGAGCAGTACTGGCAGCGGGGATCGTTCCGCCCGCCGTATCTGTGGTCCGCGGTGAAGGTACTGCTGGACGCAGACACCAGCGTCGCCTGCGACCCGGTCGGCGGCGGATTCCGCCGCGGACCGCACAACTGCGGTACCTGCGACAAAGAGATTGTCGCCGCGATCAATGAGTACTCCCTCACCGCCGACAAGAGTGTTCTTCAGGCAGTCTGGGACGTGGGATGTTCCTGCAAAAAAGAATGGGAGTATGTCCTTGACAACGAAACGTCGTGGAACATGCCCTTAACCGAATAATTTTCAGGAGGGTCAGATGCGGGATACACATGAGGAAAGTTTGCAGGCTTGGGAAGGGAATGCGGATTACTGGGATGCGCGGATGGGCGATCACTCCAATACATTTCATCGTCTGCTGGTCCGTCCTCCTACCGAAAAACTGCTGGGAATTCAGCCGGGCGATTTCGTGCTGGATATTGCCTGCGGGAACGGAAACTTTACACAACGGCTGGTGGAACTGGGTGCCCGTGTGGTTGCGTTTGACTACAGCGGGAAGATGATCGAAAATGCCCGCAGACGCCGTGCAGGTGTTTTGGATAAAACGGAGTTTGTTGTCTGCGATGCGACCGATTCTGATTGGTATCTTTCTTCCTGTGTGTATAAGGGTGAGGCGCTTTTGGGTCAGCCAGTACTGCATAATTACTATCACCGATCTTTGCAGGAGATTCTTGGAACAGCTTTTGCTGTCGGGTTTGTGTTGGATGCTTTTGTGGAAACAGCCGATAATGATCCGGAGTTTCCTGTTATTGTCACTATGCGATTGAAAAAACTTGCATAGAAAGATTGCCGAATCAGTTTTTCGTCCATGTCGGACTCCGTGACCCGGCTTTCCCCTATAATACAGGATGTTATGCGGAAAGTTCTCGCAGTTCGGCGAGCAGCAGCGGCATAAACGTTCCCGCATCGCTGACCATGCCGATTGCCTGTGATGTTCCGCGGTCCATAAGTTTGGTAACGGAGGCCGGGTTGATGTCAACACAGATAGTCTTGACATGGGAGGGAAGCAGGTTGCCGACCGCAACAGAATGCAGAAGTGTTGCAACCATTAAGACCATGCCGAGTTCGGGGATGTGTTTTCGCATGGCATCCTGTGCCTCAATCACATTTTGAATTACGTCCGGCAGCGGCCCGTCGTCCCGGATGGACCCGGCAAGAACGAACGGGACATGGTGTTTGATGCACTCATACATAATGCCGCTTTTCACAAGTCCGGTCTGAACCGCGGCATAAATGGAGCCTGCATCCATGATCTTATTGATCGTGTAGAGGTGATGGCGGTGGCCGCCGCTGACGAGCTCTCCTGTCCGCAGATCCATTCCCAGCGACGTTCCGAAGATGCTGTACTCAAGATCGTGCGTTGCAAGTGCGTTTCCGGCGAACAGCACATCGATATATCCCTCGCGGATCATGGTCGCAACCGCATCCGAGGCGCCGGTGTGAATAATTGCCGGGCCGCCCACCAGCGCAACTTTTCTGCCGGACTCCTTGATCTGCAGAAGCTCCTTTGCAATCTGGCGGATCATCGTCTTGCTCGGCCGCTCGGAGGAGACGTCACCGCCCATGAACTCAAAGACACCGATCTCACGCGGACGCTCCGGGAAGTCCACCCGGACGCCCTCCTCACCGACAACCACAAAATCGCCGGGAAGGAGTTTGCCCTGCACTACACAGGTCGCGGTGTGACTCTTTGTATCAACACGGATCAGGGCGTCCATCTTCATATTGTCTACCGGAATCCATTCGCTTTCGTAATGGATGTAGGTCGGGTGGTTGGTGGTGGAGTAGAAACCCTCCGGCGCAACCTTTGCCTTACTGACGTTTTGGAGTGTTACCTCCGCCTCACCGGTAACAAGAACACCGAGCCTGCGCAGCTCGCTGATGATCTGGGTAAGCTGTTCCGGAGTTTCTGCGGAGATCTGCATGCGTGCATAACTCGGGTCGGTCTTCTGCCTGCCGAGGTTGAACTCCTCGGTCTCGAAGTCTCCGTTGTACTCGACAACGCAGTCCATGACTTTGGCAAGAATTCCTGAGTCAACGATGTGGCCCCTTAGTTCGATCTCCCGCGAGAATTTCATGAATATGTATGGAACGTAAAACGAGATGAATATCTCGCCGTCCCCCTGTTCATCCAAGAAGATGAACCATCCCGAAAAAAAGAATTTTTTTTCTTTTTAGAACTGTGATGCGCCGCGGAGCATCTTGTCGATTGCCCGTGCCGCATCCTTTGCCGTACCCATCGCAAGAATTACGGTCGCCGCACCAGTCGCCACATCGCCTCCGGCATACACCTTCGGAACCGAGGTCTGGCCCAGACAGTTCACGGCCACACTCCCGTTCTTGTTGCGGGCAAGCTCCGGCAGCATTCGTAGGAGCAGCGGATTCGGTCCCTGGCCGATTGCCTCCACAACCACATCAGCTTCAACCGTGAAGTTGCTTCCGTCGATCGGCTCAAACGAACACCGGCCGTCATCACCCGGACTTCCAAGCTCCATTCGGATAGCCTCAACACCTGCGACCGCCTTGTTTTCGCCTTCGATGAACCGCACCGGATTCGTACAGCACATGAACTCAATGCCTTCCTCCTTCGCGTGACGAACCTCATCCAGCCGTGCCGGCATATCCGCCTCACCGCGGCGGTACATCAGAGTAACCGCAGCACCCATCCGGCGAGCTACCCGTGCTGCGTCCATTGCAACATTTCCGCCGCCGATGACCACAACCTTCTTTCCTTTCTTCACCGGCGTATCCATTTCGGGGAACCTGTTTGCACCCATCAGATTCACTCTGGTCAGGAACTCGTTTGCCGAATAGATGCCGCAGAGATTTTCTCCCGGAAGGCCCATGAAGTACGGGAGTCCCGCACCGGTTCCGAGGAACACCGCATCGTAGCCGAGCAGTTCTGCGACCGGCACACTGCGACCGACCACATAGTTTGTTTTGATCTCGGCACCGAGTTTTTTCACCTGCTCAATCTCCGTCCGGACAATGTCTTTTGGGAGACGGAACGCCGGAATACCGTACATCAGAACACCGCCTGCCTCATGCAGGGATTCAAACACAGTTACAGTATGGCCAAGCCGGGCAAGTTCTGCAGCCGCTGAAAGACCGGCCGGCCCTGACCCGACTACCGCGACCTTCTTTCCGGTTGCGGGAAGCCTGACCGGCGTCTCGATACCTTCCCGTCTCTCCCAGTCCGCGACAAACCGCTCAAGATGGCCGATGGAGATCGGCATATCCTTGTTCCCGAGCACGCACTCTCCCTGACACTGCGTCTCCTGCGGACAGACCCGGCCGCAGATTGCGGGAAGCATGTTGTCCTTCTTGATAATCCGTGCCGCCTCGCGGAACTCGCCCATCTCACAGGCATGAATGAATGCCGGAATGTCAATACCGACCGGGCATCCGTTTACACACGTCGGCTTCTTGCACTGAATGCACCGTGCAGCCTCTGCCCGGACTTCTGTTTCCGTAAATCCGAGATCCACCTCGCCGAAGTCGGTGACCCGCAGATTTGCATCTCTGTCCATTTACTCCACCTTCCTGCAGCGGCACTCGTGATGCGCCTCATGATATTCAACTGATTGTTTCTCATCGGCAACATACATCCGCTGACGTGCCAGCAGATCATCCCAGTCAACTTGATGCGCGTCAAACTCCGGTCCGTCCACACAGGCAAACAACATCCTGCCTCCCACGACAACCCGGCAGGAACCGCACATACCGGTACCGTCCACCATTACCGGGTTTAGGGACACGTAGGTCTTGATGCCGTAGGGTTTGGTGACGCTGCTTGTTACCTTCATCATCATGCCGGGACCGATAATCCAGACTTTGTCGATCTTTCTGCCGCTTTCGCACAGCGTCTGAAGCGGACCGCTTGCAAACCCTTTGATACCATACGAACCGTCATCGGTTGTCACAAAAAGCTCGTCGCAGATCGCCTTCATCTCATCCTCAAGAATCAGCAGGCTCTTGTTGCGTGCACCGATAATACCGATCACATAGTTTCCGGCATCCTTTGCCGCCTGGGCAATAATCGGCGTACAGGCAACCCCGACACCTCCTCCCACAATTACCACTGTTTCAGGACCTTTGGCAATATCGCTCGGCATTCCCAGAGGACCCACAACATCCCGCAGACAGTCGCCTGCAGAAAGGGTTGAAAGAAGCTTTGTTGTTGTACCTATTGCCATAAACGAAATTCTGATCAGATCGCCTTCGGTTCCGGAAATGGTCAGAGGAACACGTTCACCTGCTCCGTCGGGGTGAATAATACAAAACTGTCCTGCCTGTGCATTGCGTGCAACCTGCGGCGCACGAATCCACATCTCAAAAACCGCCTTGGACAAGGCGTGTGCTTTCACTATCTCGTACATTAGTATTTCACTCCGCTGTTCTGCCTTGAGAAATTGTGAGTACGTATTGTACGGCTGACAACTTTAATCTGTGCCGGACGCATTACAAAAAACGAATACAGTATTTTGCCGCAGAAAATTGTTTGAAGCTCTCAGCCCCGTCTTTGCGGTAGAGTATATATTGGAAATGGACAATGGTTTGGCATTGGTGAAATCAGTTACAAATGCCGGATGAGGTTTTGTCCACGAGGTCGAAGACCTTGTGCGACATCCTACGCATGTCGTTTTGCGTGGAGTTATCCATAGTGGCTGGTATAGTTAGGTAAGCGTTAGCGAATCCAGGTCATTTATTTCCTCCATCATTTTCTCCGAGAGGGTTGTTCTTACTTCATACATGGCATTGGAGTCCTTTTTTGGGAAACTCCATATTATACTAGATGCTTAGGTTGTCAAATATCTCTCCCAAAACAGTTTCGGACGTTTTCGGATATTCCGAAACCTCCTCGTCTCCAAACCTTTTAGACCTCATGCATCGCACGTAGTTCTACGTGACCCGCAATATCCCCGAACCGCTGGAACTGGATCCCAACTTCACCGCTGAAGAACAAGGATCAGAAACAGGACATCATGTTTTCCGTCACGGGCATCCTGCGGACGGGAAGGAATGGGGATTTTCTCCTCGTGCGTTTCAACGTAAGGATGTTCGCGTTCAAGCCGCTCAAACTCCGCTGTTTATTCTGCTTGCCGCCGTCTTCCTGATCGTGATTCTGTTTGGCGGAGGGACGCCGTGAACGCCCTCCGGCTGTTCCTCTCCGCAGTGCAGAACGGTGACTACTGCGAGTGGAACTGCTGGTATGCTGCCTTTCTCAAAGAATCTGATGAAGCCGTCATGATCCTTCCCGGCCAGAGTTTCACCGCATGCGATTTTACCGGTGCATGTATGAGAAATTTTGATCTGACCTCCGGTGACTTTTCCGGGGCGATTCTTTCGGACACGGATCTTACCGGGGCAACTCTTGACGATGCGGACTTTTCTGGAGCGGTGCTCAGGTCTGCAAACCTTTCAGGAACGTTTGCGGCCTACACAAATTTTTCAAAAACCGATCTCTCCTTTGCCAATCTTTCCGGCGGAGACTTCACTGCTGCCTGCTTCCAGTCCGCAAAACTTTACCGCTGCTATGCCCAGCGCGCCGTTTTTACCGACGCGGACTTCTCCGATGCTGACCTTTCCGGAACCTATGCCCGGTTGTCTGACTGCGGAGGTACGGACTTTACCGGCGCAAACCTGACCGGCGCCATCTTTCCTGAGGAAAAACACAATCCTTAAATGAATTGAAACTGACATTACTTACGCAAAACATGCGGGGTCGTGGCCTAGTCCGGAATGGCGACGGGCTCCAGCGGTCTTAGCGTATGATGAACTATCGGGTCTGCTGATTGATAGATGATGACCCGTTGGAGCGCTGATGCAGGTATCTGTTCTCCATCATGTTCGCTTGTCGGAGAGACCCGTCGATCGTGAGTTCAAATCTCACCGACCCCATGTTTTCAAACAACTTTTCTCAGTACTGTTTCATTTTGATTTTTTCCGGATGCAGAAGTTAAGATTTTTTGAAAAAATATTATGCGGTCTTTTTAAAGACCATTACTGTATATCCGCCGTCCTCATCCACTGTCCTGCTCACTTCCGTAAACCCGAGATGTCTCAGACGCTCCGCAAAACTGTCGGGTGTGTTCTTTCCGGAGGTATATGCCGCTGAGATGATGGTGGAGACATTATTTTTCAAAAACTCTGCCTCGTTTAACACCACATCAAACTCGCTGCCGATGATGTTCATCACGAGTGTAATATTTCCGATAAAATCTGCATCGGCGGCGATCTGTCGGACGGTTGTCGCAGGGACGGTTACGGTCTCCACAAATGCCGAATCTTCGGTGATCCGATTCTTCATAATGGAGGAATCGACTGACATGGTGACGTTCTGTGTTCCGTATGCCACCGCTTTTGGTACAATCGTGTACCCTGCAAGGTTGTAGGATTTTGTTTTTTCCAGCGACGGCAGCAGATACGGGTTCGGTTCCACCGAGATCTGTTGTGCGGGAATGGCAAGCCGGTCGTTGATGTAGGTGGAAAGTATTCCCACTCCTGCGCCCAGTTCAATTACTGGATTTGCGGGAGTCAGCCAGCCGTCAACACCGTTCACCAGTTCTCGGTCAAAGCTGTTCGGATCGAGAAGCAGGCTCCAGATGAAGTTTGCATCCACGTAGTCCGGATCCAGAAATATCAGATTTTCCCGGACCATGGCCTGGTTCGGTGTCGGGTTGGCGACACCGATACATCCGGCAGAAAGAGTTGCTGCAATGCAGATGAGGGCAAGCACTGCGGTAAGCCGGATTGCTTTACCCGAAAACCCCATGATCTTCATGATTATGTTTCTTGATGTTGAGGTATTTGTAACTGTTGTTGCAAAAAAAGTTATTTGAGGTACCCGGATATTTCTCCGAGTATTTCGTCCATAAGCTGTTTTGCTTCGGCAGGGTCTTTGGACTCGGTGTAAATCCGGACGAGAGGTTCGGTACCGGACGGCCGGATGAGTGCCCATGCGCCGCTGCGGGTGATACGGATGCCGTCGCGGGTGTCGATGGGGCAGCCTTTGAAGTACTCTTTCATGTGCGTGGTGATCGCTGCGGCACGATCGGTCTTGCATTTTTCCTGATACATGGTGAAGACCGGAAGTTCCGCTATCAGTGCAGAGAGCGGCTGGTTTCGTTCGGCGACGAGGCCGAGCATAGTTGCCGCACTCATGCCGCCGTCGCGGCAGAACTGGTGGACCGGATAGATGATGCCGCCGTTTCCTTCGCCGCCGATGATGACCGGCTGTCCTTCCTCCATCAGCTTGCGCATGGTGCGGGCTGCGTAGATGCTGCCGACAACGGTGTAGCTGGTGGTGCAGCCGTGACTATTTGCGATTGCTTCAACAAGCCCTGAGGTGCTGACCGGAGTTACGACAACGCTTCCGGGATGGTTATGGCAGAAGTAGGAGGCGACAAGTCCGAGTGTGATGTTGCCGTCCATGAACCGTCCCTGTTCGTCGACGAAGATGGCGCGGTCTGCGTCGCCGTCGTGGGCGACCCCGAATGCGGCGCCGGTTTCGACAACTTGTGCGGAGAGGGGTGCAAGTCCTTCGGCCGTGGGTTCGGGCAGGCGTCTGGGGAAGGTTCCGTCGAATGTTTCGTTGATGACGTGGACGGTTGCGCCGAGCCTCCTGAGAATTTCGGGGGTTGTTGCGGCTGCCGGTCCGTTTCCGGGATCGACGACGATAGTGATGCCGTGACCGCAGTCTTTGGGGAACTGTGCGACGATTGCACTAATATAGAGTTCACGGGCGTTTGGTTCTGATGATTCACTGCCGAGTTTGTCCCAGGGAGCGGTGATGAACGTCCGGTGAATCATAATCTGTTCGAGCTGAACGGTTCGTTCGTCGCCCATCTCGGTTCCGTCTGCTTCAATGATTTTGATGCCGTTGTACTCAGGCGGGTTATGGGATGCGGTGATCATGACGCCGCCGTCGAGGTGATGGTCAAGTACGAGGTACTGGAGGCAGGGAGTTGGGACGATGTCAAAGTCAATGACGTTGCAGCCGCAGGAGAGGAGACCTGCCCGTACTGCGGCGGCGAGGGCAGGGCCGGAGGTTCTGGTGTCGCGACCGAGGCCGACGGTTGTTCCGGGACCGAGCATGGTGCCGAATGCTTCTGCAATCTCTAAGGCAAGCCTGGGCGTCATGTCCACGCCGGTTACACCGCGAACGCCGTTGGTGCCGAAGTACTGTTTTTCAAGTTTTGCGAGTTCCATAACCAATGTTTCCGTGAAGTAGTATTGGCTGGACAGGGGATTATAAATGTCGATAAAAGAGGATGGGGTTTATTCGTCGTCGCTGTCTTCCTCATCGTCCTCATCGTCTTCGGATCCTTTGCGGCTGTTGAGGAGGACGTTTGCGGACTCGCCGAGCTTTCGCATGATCTCGGTGATTTTGTCTTCGATGTCAAGCTCGTCGTCAATGGCAAGGGAGGTTCCTTCGATCTCCAGGAGGAAGCGGGCGATCTCGCTGGACTCAAAGAGGATGTCGTCGAGTTCGTCAAGCGTGAAAAATCCGCACATGGCACCGTAGAAGAAGGTCGCACCGGATTTTCTGACCTTTCGTTTGAATGCGTTCCGCGCCTGGTTGACGGCCTGCGGGCTGTAGGGTTCTTCCATGAAAGGTACGAGTTCGGGGAGGTGCTGGCCGATGAAGGTCATCTCTGCACCGTAGGGGGTTTTGAAGTCAGAGCAAAGCCGGGCAATTGCCCATTCGCGGGCGGTGATGTAGGTGCGTTTGCGGAGGAATACGTTGACCTTGAGGTAGGTTGCTCCGTCAACTTTTTTGAATTTCTGATATTTGTTGATCTCTTCAGTCCGGTCGTCTTTGTCAGGAGTCAGCGGGTACGGGTCAGAGTCCATTGTGATTGTATTGGGAGTTGATCGGTATTGAGGGTTTGGGGGGATTGATTTTTGTGGTGATTTTTGTATAGCATTATATGGTTTATTTTATGCGGCATGAAGGTTGTTCGACTGCATGATTTCCGGAGGACGCGTGATTTTTTTGTGAAATTCTGCGAAGCGGTGAGCAGTGTAGAAGGCAGTGATGTCTGATGCCGCGAAAAGGTTTAGATGGTTTTTTAGGAGGGAAAATATTTTTTTTCTCAAAATGTCAGCAGGTGAGTGTGTTTCGTGATTGCTCCAGGCAAAACCGTACTCACCTGTATACATTTTCCAGAAATTTTTTTTACAACCCGCGCTCCAACAAAATCTTTTCAAATTTTTTCTCTGACAAAATCTCGTTCGTAACAAACTCCCCGTCATAAAACAGACTGTATGACGTAGAGGGTGCCGGAGAGTTCTGCGCCTCGGCAGCTGAGGTGAAGAGAACTGATTGGAACAAAACGCCCCGCCTTCGTGCAGCCGCCTCGATCAACGGTACATATTTTGCCGTGAACGGGCACTGATGACTATAGTACAGAACAAAACCCGGCTCATCAATATGCGGCTGTTTTACCTGCACCGCAAACGTCGGCTTTGGTGTGGACGAGTCGAACGGCAGATAATACAACTCGTAATATGGTTCGGCAGTGTCCGCCATCGTGAAATCCTTATGGCGGAGAAATTTTGGATCCGCAAGGAACGCCCGCTTCTTATCGCTTGCGAGTATCACCAAGCCGTGTTTTCCCTTCTCTTTGCTGTCTGCGATACACGCCTTCAGCAGCTGGTTTGCGTACCCGTGACCCGCATGTTGTCCTGAAACCCAGAAACAGTTAATGTACATATAGCCATCGGCTGAAACCGGAGCCCACGCATATTCTGCCGGAATATACTCGATGAAACATTTGCCGCGTACGTTCCCCTTCAAAAACACCAGTCCTTCGTCCAGCCGGTCAGAAAGCCAGCGCTTCTTTGCTGTAATCTGGCAGTCGGTAGTATTTGAAATCGCACAGCAGATGTGTTCAGTCTCCAGATTGTCTTTTGTGATGGTGAGAAGATCCATGTTGTGTACTTCATTCCTATTCCTTCGAAGGCGGATAATACTATCCGATCTGCCGGCACTCTTCGAAAAATCCGATCCCCACAGACGGCATTTGAGCGGCGTTCGATCCTGGGTCGGGTGGATTCGTCCGGGAGATCCCAACGTCTCAGATGCCTGATTTTTCATGATTCGCATTTTCACTCCGGAAATTTTTCTGCAATCTGTACAGGCCTGATCTTCAAACCTGTAAATCCTGATTTTTCTCGTTATTTTTCTGTTTTGGGCTAGTTTTCTGTCTATTTCAGGGCTGTCAAAACCCCTGAAATTTTGCGCATAATACATATTATGCGCAAACCTTATCTCTCCTGACCGCAAACAACCTGATCAAGTGAGTGCGCATGGCCCCGCCGAGACGAACTTTCCAGATCTGGATACCCCGCTACCTCAGCAGCATCGAAACAAAAAACTAT
>JAISHD010000080.1 GCA_031262705.1 Methanocalculaceae archaeon
CCGTCGCCCGTTCCGTACAGCGGCAGAGCGGCTTGATGCGGGGGAGAAACAGCTCGCCCGCATTCGTCTGGTAATTCTCCGTAACCCTTCGGAGATCCCCGCGAAGATAATTCATCAGAACAGACTGCGCCTCATCATCCATACAGTG
Organism: Methanocalculaceae archaeon; assembly: GCA_031262705.1. GTDB lineage: Archaea > Halobacteriota > Methanomicrobia > Methanomicrobiales > Methanocorpusculaceae > Methanocorpusculum. The sequence continues at coordinate 149 of JAISHD010000080.1, forward strand.
CCCCGTAGCAATCCGATCCGCACCCGCCTCGCGGGACGCCATATTCAGCGCACATCTGCGCAGCGTCCCGCAGACCGAACACGCCCGTTCCGGAGACCCCGCGAGCAGCTCATCCAGTGTCTTCCCGCACACATCCGCAAACGAAAGAATGCGGTGCTCCACACCAAGCCGCTTCGCCAGAGTTTCCGCCGCACGAATCGTATCATCACGGTAGTTCGCAATACCCTCATCTACCGTAATTGCCACAAACTCCGCATCCAAATCCAGCTTCGCCAGAACCGACAGAAGCACCGTACTATCCTTCCCGCCGGAAAGCCCGACCGCAACCCGCGAGCCTGCGGGGATCATCCCGTAACGCGAAATCGTCTCCGCGACGAGATTCTCATACCACGCCGAAAAATGCTCACCGCAGAGTGCAGCGCCGCTCGCCGCATCCCGCCAGACCGCCCGCTTCCCGCAAAGATCACAAACCGCCATCGCTTACCCGCCGTGTACAATAGACGTCGTCGCAAGAACCTGATCATCGCTGACAAAATCATCACCGAGCAGCAGCTCACCCCCGCAGGTTGCCAGAATCTCATACGGATTCAACCCCAGACCTGCCAGAATCTCCTCAACCGTTCCGGCAGAAACAGTCGCCGTAGTCCCGTCAGGAAGATGCACCAAAACCATTACCCACATATTGGTGCTTTGAAAATAAAACAGATCACCCCCTACAGTGCCCTATCCCGCAACTCTTTATCACCAGCCGCAAAAGAAGTACCGCAATGAAAAACCTGGTCATAAAGGGTGCCCGCCAGCACAACCTGCAGAATATCACCCTTGAACTCCCGCGTGACAACTTAATCGTCATCACCGGCGTATCCGGCTCCGGCAAATCCACCCTTGCCTTCGATACCATCTACGCCGAAGGCCAGCGGCGGTATGTGGAATCTCTCTCCTCATACGCCCGTCAGTTCCTCGGCATCATGAACAAACCTGATGTTGACAGCATCGAAGGACTTTCCCCGGCAATATCCATCGAACAGAAAACCACCTCCAAAAATCCCCGCTCCACGGTCGGAACCGTCACCGAGATCTACGACTACCTGCGTCTCCTCTATGCCCGCATCGGTGTCCCCTACTGCCCCAAACACCAGGTCAGAATCGAGTCGCGGACACCCGAACAGATCGCAGACGCCATCACTGCAGAGTTACCCGCAGGCGAAATGATCACCATCTTCGCTCCCGTCGTCCGCAAGAAAAAGGGAACCTACGAACAGCTGTTCCGCGACCTCAACGCTGACGGCTTCACCCGCGTACGAGTGGACGGCGAGATTCGCAGAACCGACGACGAGATCAAACTCGCCCGCTACGTCATGCACAACATCGATATCGTCATCGACCGGCTTGACCCCTCCGACCGCAGCCGTCTCGTTGAAGCAATCGAAGCAGCACTCAAACGTGCCGAAGACGGGCTCGTCTACGCGGCTGCCGCCGGAAAACCGGACACAGTCTACTCCGCACGAATGGCCTGCCCGGTCTGCGGTCTCTCGTTTGAAGAACTCCAGCCGAGAATGTTCTCCTTCAACAGCCCGTTCGGCGCATGCCCGACCTGCAATGGTCTTGGTATTCAGATGAAGTTCGACCCGGAATTAATCATCCCCGACAAAACCAAATCCATCGCGGACGGTGCGATCGCTATCTACCGGAACTTCCTCGACGGCTACCGCGTCCAGTATCTGGACGCCGTCGCCAAACATCTCGGATTCACCATGATGACGCCGATAGAAGAACTCACCGAAGATCAGTACAACGGCCTCATGTACGGAACGGACGACACGATCCGGTTCACGATGACCTCGAAAAACGCCGAGTGGTCGCATCACGGCCAGTGGGAAGGTCTGCTGCCGCAGACCGAACGGCTCTACCGTGAAACAAAATCCGAGTACCGCAAAGATGAACTCGAAAAGTTCATGCGGGTACTTCCCTGTCCCGAATGCCATGGAAAGCGGCTCAAGAATCACGTGCTCGCCGTCAAAATAAACGGCAAGTCCATCGCAGACGTTGCGGATCTCTCCATCGACGACCTCATTGAGTTCTTCAACACCCTGCCCATGACCGAAAAGGAGACCGAGATTGCAAAACTCATCCTCCGCGAGATTCATTCCAGACTTGCCTTCCTTCAGCAGGTCGGTCTCGGCTACCTCACACTCTCCCGCAGTGCCGGAAGCCTCTCCGGCGGTGAGGCGCAGCGTATCCGGCTTGCGACGCAGATCGGATCGAATCTGATGGGCGTTTTGTACATTCTCGACGAACCGTCTATCGGTCTGCACCAGCGCGACAACCAGAAACTGATCACAACGCTGAAGCATCTCCGCGATATCGGCAACACGCTGATTGTGGTGGAACACGACGAAGATACGATTCGTGCTGCCGATTACGTCGTCGATATCGGTCCCGGCGCAGGAATCCACGGCGGTCATGTGGTCGCCGAAGGAACGCCTGATGAGGTCGCAGCAACCCCCGAATCGATCACGGGACAGTATCTTTCGGGAGTTCAGACGATCCCCGTCCCCGCTGCCCGAAGGGCCGCAAAGAAGTTCATCAGAATCAACGGATGCCGCGAGAATAATCTGAAGAACATCAACGCGAAAATTCCGATGCAGACCTTGACGGTGGTGACCGGAGTGTCCGGGTCGGGCAAGTCCACGCTGATTTACGATACCTTGTATCAGGTACTGATGAAAGAGATCAACAACTCCCGTGTGACCCCGGGAGCGTACAAGGAGTTGATCTTTGAGTCGGAGATCGACAAGGTGATTGTGATCGATCAGTCACCGATCGGTCGAACGCCGCGATCAAACCCGGCAACCTACACGAAGGTCTTTGATGACATCCGCAGACTGTTTGCCGAGACAAAGGAGGCGAAACTTCGCGGCTATGATCCGGGACGGTTCTCGTTCAATCTGAAGGGCGGCCGCTGCGAGGCGTGTTCCGGCGACGGTGTGATCAAGATCGAGATGAACTTCCTGCCGGATGTGTACATTGAGTGCGAGGAGTGTAAAGGTACCCGCTACAATGCGGAGACGCTGGAGGTGAAGTACAAGGGCAAGTCGATCGCGGATGTGCTGAACATGAGTGTGGACGAGGCGCTGGAGCTGTTCGAGCATGTGCCCAACATCCGTGCGAAACTTCAGACGCTGGCGGATGTGGGTCTCGGCTACATTAAGCTCGGCCAGAGTTCGACAACGCTTTCCGGCGGTGAAGCGCAGCGGATTAAGCTGACGCGGGAACTTGCAAAGCGGGCGACGGGTAAGACGGTGTATCTTCTGGACGAGCCGACAACCGGTCTGCACTTCCATGATGTGAAGAAGCTGATCGGAGTTTTGGACAGTCTTGTTGCAAAGGGCAACACTGTTGTCGTGATCGAGCACAATCTGGATGTGATCAAGTGTGCGGACTATCTGATCGATCTGGGGCCGGAAGGCGGAAACGCAGGCGGTAAGATCATCGCGGAAGGAACGCCCGAAGAGGTGGCGAAGGTAGCGAAGAGTTACACGGGACAGTTTTTGAAGAAGATGCTGTGACCCGGTCAGCGGAAGTACTCGGCGGCACTGCTTCGGATGCAGAGGTCTTTTGTCATGGATGCGGGAACGGCAACAGTTCGGATATTCAGAACAGTTGCCTCTCTTCTGCTATTAACCCAAATATCTGTTCTTAGTAATACGGCTTTCCGGTCAGATACCGGTAGAGCACCATGTATTTTATCGCGGATCTCGGGTAATCGGACTGCACTTCGTAGTAGGTTCCGTTTTTGCAGGAGAAGAGGATCTTCATCTGTAACGAAAAAGCAAATCCTGCCATATCCGCGAAGGGGAACACATGCGTTTCCGCTCCTTCACCGAACTCAAAACGATCGGTGAACATCGCAAACCGTCCGGTTGCCAGATGTTCCGCCAACCCGTCTTTGATCCGGTACAGCCGCTGGTCGTGGTCTGCAACGATTGGTGTGTCTGCGGGAGTTTTCAAAAGTTCCGGAACCTGTTCTGCGAGATATCCCCGCTGCCATTTGTCCCAGTCGGCAACGTTGTCGAACGGTGTCTGATGATCACCGAAGCCTTCAAAGAGGCCGTACTCATTGTACCGGACGGAAAATCCACAGTCGCAGAAGAAACGATCCTCTTTGCTGTGCAGTTTCGCGATTGCACGACAGTGCGGACAGACGTAGAGCACTGTCTCCAGATCCTCGGCAAGCCGGGTTCCCGGATATTTTGCGGGCCGGACTTTCTGGTCATTGAACGCATTCACATACAGATCGCAGCGGATTTCCTCGTTGACTTCGTCAACACTCATCTCCGCGAGCTGCTCACAGGTGTACTCGGCGACAAACTCCCCGTACATCGGGCCTTTCCGCTTCATCGCTGCCCAGCGGGGACTGCGGAGATATCCGCCGTGAATCCGGTAGGTGACAAGACCGGCACCGCTTTCCTTCGCAAGTTTTCCTGTTGCGGGCGAGATGAACGCGGTCTCTCCATTGATCGACCGCACTCCTTCGGGCGACATCCAGACATTCGCCCCTTCGGCAAGCGTCTGCCTGATGACCCCGACAACCTCGGTTGCCGGCACACCTTTTCTGCGGATGATGGGGTTCACAAAGAAATTTGCAATCATGCGCAGCCAGCGTTTGCGGAACAGATGCTCACCGGCGACGAAAAACATGTGGCGAGGACAGGCAACACCGATCAGCAGGTGATCCCAGAGTGTTGTATGGTTGCAGAAGATGAGGTAGGTCGGACTTTGGGGACTGCAGATCTCATACCGGTAGGAAAGACCATACCGGACGAAGGGGATTACACAAAACCTGGCAAATTTATAGACGGATTTGTACCACAGCATATGTTTCATGTACGCGAATGCTCCCCGGTTGTTCCCCCAAAAAGGGATTCTCTCATCTGTTTGCCGTAATAGATAATTATATTACCGTTTTTGAAAAAAGGAGTTCAGGCGGTTGCCCGTCTGACTAAATTGAAGGCAGTTTCTTCGGATTTTCTGAGAATCTCTTCTGCTCCGGGGATGATTCCCTCGTGCATGAGGACAGCTCCGTTACAGATGGTGGTGTCAACGGCAAGGCCGCTTGTTGCGTAGACTGCGTTGGAGGTGGTGTTGAAGGCCGGGACATTGGCCGGATTTCTTCCTACGAGGATGATGTCGGCGAGGTATCCGGGTGCGATGGTTCCTGCGTTGAGACCGAGAGCGTTGGCGCCGTTCCGGGAGGCGAGGGCAAGGGCCTCGCCTGCGGGCATGGCGGTGGGATCGTTCCAGAAGAACTTCTGGAGGATTGCTGCGGTCTTCATCTCGGCGAACATGTCGAGGTCGTTGTTGGAGGAGGCTCCGTCCGTTCCAAGCGCGACGTTGACGCCTGCGGCTTTCAGCTCCGGGTAGGGAAGCGCCCGCCCGACGGTAAGTTTCATGTTGCTTACGGGATTGTGGACGGCGGTGACGTTTCGCTTTGCGAAAAGAGCGATGTCATCCGCATCAAGCCAGCAGCAGTGGGCGGCGATGCAGCGCTCGGAAAGGACACCGCAGTGATCCAGCCAGGGGACGACCCGCATGCCGTGTGCTTTGATGCAGTCCGGGTTTTCGTCGGTTTCGTCAACGTGGATGTGAAGCGGGATGTTCTCTGTTTTAGAGAACTCGGCACACCAGCGGAGTCCTTCTTCGGAAACGGTGTAGACGGCGTGAGGGGAGACGCCCGGCATGATGCGGGGGTTGGCTCTCGCTTTGATTGCGGCAACGGTTTTTTCCATGACGGAACATTCCGATTCGAATTTGGCGTGGTCGCCGCCGTCGATCATGCAGTAGGAGAGGCAGGAGCGGATGCCTGCTTCGTCCACAGCGTCGGCAACGATGTTCATCATGAAGTACATGTCGTTGAAGGTGGTTGTTCCGGTACGGATCATTTCGAGGCAGGCGAGTTTTGCACCCCAGTAGATGTCGTCTTTGGTGAGGTGAGCTTCGGTCGGCCAGATTTTGGTGGAGAGCCATTCAAAGAGCGGCATGTCGTCGGAGTATCCGCGCAGGAGTCCCATGGGGGAGTGGGTGTGCATGTTGACCATGCCGGGGAGGGCGGCGGCACCGTTTCCGTCGATGATGAACTCTGCGTCATGGTCAGTGATTTTTTCGGCGACTGCCCCGATGGTTCCGGTGCCGTCGAGATAAATTTCAGCGGGTTTGTTGTTGAGGGTTACGTTTCTGATGAGGATGGGGGCTGTTTTTCCAAAGATGTCGGTTTCTGTCATGCGAGGTTCTCCACGATTTCTGTTACTATGGTGCTGATGCGTTCACCGTTCTGTTTGGCGACGGTGATGATTTCGTTGTAGTCAGGGGCGGCTGCCCCGCCAACGCCGTTTGCGTAGTTATCTACGGTACAGAGGGCGGCAGCGGGGATGCCGAGCTCGTTTGCAAGCGTGAGTTCGCTTGCGATGGTCATGCCGACGATGTCGGTGTGTTCTGCGAGGGAAGCGATCTCAGCACGGGTTTCAAACCGGGGGCCGTGTGTCTGGAGGTAGGTTCCGGATACGGCATCGGGGATGAGGTCATGAAGAGTCCGGCGAAGCCCTTCGTCCACTGCGGGAGGGACGTGGTGGATGTCGTTGTCATACAGGGTGGGGATGTCCCAGGGGCAGTAGTAGTCGTTTGGGATGACGATTGTGCCGGGACGAACTGGTTCTTTCATGCCGCCTGTGCTGCCAATGAGGATGAGCCGGTCAACGCCGAGGATTTTGCAGGCGGCGAGGTGTGCTTTGTGGTTGATGTTGTGCGGCGGGGTGTTGTTCTGGTGGCGGGGGATGAAGATGAACTTCCCGATGTACACGTCGGTTTTTCCGAAGGGTGTGGGGATGGTTTTCTTTTGGAGGGGCGGGAGTTTTGCTGCGAGGAGTGCGGTTCCGCCTATGATGCCTAACATTTCTGATGTACTGTTTTTCGGGAGGAGATATAAACAGGCTGGTCTGTCCGGGGAGGTTGAATCAATATCTATTTATTTGTGCTGTGCGAATTTATTAGAGCACAATTCATTTGGGCCGGTAGATCAGTGGTAGATCGCGTCCTTGGCATGGACGAGGCCGCGGGTTCAATTCCCGCCCGGTCCATTTTTTCTTTTGGGTTTTTTTCATGAGGTGTGATTTTACTTCGCAGGTTTTTGGGAAATCTCATAGAGCTTGGAATATACCGGCGGGATGTCTTTGGTTGCGGTAATCCAGACGGTCTCCAAGTCAACGCGGAAGTATTGATGAGCCAGAAGGTTTCGGATTCCTTTCATATTTGTTATGGGGATATCTGGATTGCGTCGGCAGAATTCGTCGGATAAATTCCCGGCAGCTTCTCCAATCACTTCGAGAGGCCGGATAACTGCATCCTGATATGTGGTGCTGCTGAGGAATTCTTCATAGGTGATGGAGGAGGCAAGGTTGTGAATCTTTTCACATTCATAGAGGATATGTCTGAGCAGTACTGTATCAGGAAGTTTCATGCTTCTATCCTCTCAGAACCGCAGAGTATCGCATCCGCACGAATGTGCGGTTCCATAAAAGGAGAGATATAGTTCATTGAGACCATGTCCACTTTTCTGCCAAGACATTCCTCAAGATACTGCATGAGAGGGATAATATCGTTCATGCCTCCGCGGTTTTTCGCAAACAGGTATAAGATATCAATGTCCGAGTCGAGAGTGTCCTCTCCCCGTGAGACTGATCCAAAAATGCCGATTTTTTCAATGCCAAAACGCTCCCGTAACTCCGGCAGTTTTTCCTCCAGTTTGTGGAGAACGATTTCTTTGATACTGACGTACTCCGACATTGGTACTCTAGGTACTATTCTTATCGTGAGAACTATTAGACTTTTGCCAATAGGCAGGTGACAAGCTCCGAGAATATTTTTTCCGCAAGGTATCTCTTGCCTGATTTTTGATGATTCGTTGATTATTGATTGCTAACGTCATCAGGATTTTCTGAAAAGAATATCTACTGGATATTTTTGGACTGTCGGTTTACCAGAAACTCTGTGATGCTTTTGGAGAGATAAGCGATCCAAAATGAAATAACAACAAGTTCTGAAGTACAACCTTGAGGAAGAACGATACAGAACCGTTACAAAAAAAAAGAAAAAAATCAGCGGGAGAAAACCCGCCCAGATATATTTACACAGCCTGACGTACAAAATCCGGCTGCTTTACCGGCGACATGCTCATCGGCTGAATCGTCTCCGCAAGCACCTTCATCAGAATACCAAGACCCTGTACCAGCTGCTCATCATCGATCACCAGCGGCGGCATAATCTTCACCACCGTATCCTCGCGTCCCGACAGCTCAAGGATCAGACCCTGCTCAAAGCAGGCTTTGCGGATCTTCTGCGTCGTACCGCAGGGGTACGAACCCATATCAATGCCCCACATCAGACCAATTCCGCGGAACGTCAGTGACGGATCGATCAGCCGCAGACGCGACTCAAGGAACTCCTCAACAATCTTTCCCTTCCGCATCGTCTCCGCCTCAAGATCATGCGCAAGCATATACTCAATCGCCGCCTTTCCGGCAACAAACGCCAGCTGGAAACCGCGGAACGTCCCGTTGTGCTCTCCGGGCAGGAGAACATCATACTCCGGCTTCACCAGAGCAATCGAACACGGCATCCCGATACCGCCCAGAGACTTCGCCATCACCACAATATCCGGTACAATACCGGCACGCTCGAACGAGAAGAACGAACCTGTTCTGCCGCAGCCTGTCTGAATATCATCAAGGATCAGCAGCATATCATGCTTATCGCACAGCGCCCGGGCCTCCCGGAGCCACTCGTCCGGCAGCACATTAATACCGCCCTCGCCCTGCACCGCCTCAACAATCAGTGCCGCAGGCTTGTCAACACCGCTGTGATCATCCGTCAGCAGCATATCCATGTAAGCGATCGTATCAAGACCCGGCATCATGGACGGATGCGGGACATGCGTCACGTTCCCGAGTGCCACACCACAGGCATCGCGGGCACTGCGCTCGGTCGTCAGAGCAAGCGACCCGAGCGACATCCCGTGGAACGCTCCCATCAGGGCAAGCACATTCGATCTGCCCTTCACCTTACGGGCGATCTTGAGCGCAACCTCAACCGCATTCGTCCCGGTCGGCCCCGGGAACAGCACCTTATAGTCATATCCCCGCGGGATCAGAACAGAGTTCTCCAGACACTCAATGAACTCGCCCTTCGCAACCGAGTACATATCCAGCCCGTGCAGAAGACCGTCGCCCATCAGATATTCAACCACTTTTCCTTTGATGTAGTCATTATTATGACCATAGTTGCAGCTTCCTGCTCCACAGAGGAAATCGAGGTATTCTCTACCATCCTGATCGATCAGCACTGAACCTTTCGCTTTCGAAAAAACTACCGGATATTTTCTGCAGTACGACCTTACGTTACTTTCGAATGTTTCGAATACCGTGGATTCCATTAAGACGTCATTTGTGTTTCTTAAACCCATAGACCACACCCCCATGTTACTAGGATAGTATGAATTTACAGGCAATCTTACTCTGCAGATTTCGCTGCGCCGAGATTACAGGATCATGTTTCCCCCCTCAGTTCTTAAAGCTGTCCCTCGAAAAAATGGATCATGGCCTGCCGTATGGACTTTCGACGAAAATGCTTGGACTTCAAAAAACCCGGCCACCCCCCGATTCCCCATCCCTGACCCCCAGGGGGTTAAATGGTTTTCGGATGAAAATATCTTCATCAAAGAGCCTGTGGAAGTCCGAAACAGGACGCGCACCAGTACCGAAATACACAACAGGCAGAGTGAAACGGACGTCTGTCAAAAAAAGGTATTATTGTTTTCCAACCATGATCTCATCATGGTCATTGACCCCGATAACCTTCTCGCCTGCGGCACGGAGATCGCGGATATAGCGGATGACCTCATCCGTAAGCATCTCGCCCGGACAGACGAAAGGAATCCCCGGCGGATAGGGAATGATAGCCGAGGCACAGATTCTGCCGGCACCTGCGGCGAGAGGAATGCGTTCTTTATCTTTGGGGACGGGAAAGAGGGAAAGCTTTGCTTCAAACACCGCGTTGACCGGCTTTGTACCGGGCTGCACCACAGTTCGTCCTTCGCTGATTTCCCGCAGTGCGGCAAGCAGCCTCTCCATATCGGCTCTGGTATTGCCGATACCGGTCATGCACATGAGAATGTTGCCGGTCGTAAGCTCGGCGAAGATACCGCGTCCCATCAGCTGATGTTCAAGCTCTGCCGCATCAAGCCCTGCGGCACTCATGTCCAGATTGATCTTGGTGATGTCGAGGCTGATGCCTGCGGCATCATCGAACGGATTGCCGATAACAGAAAGTCCCGGTATCGTTTTTGCTTCGCGGTAGAAGAAGAGGAGAGCATCATACCATTCGATCATGACCTCACGACCGTGCTGTTTCAGAATATCTGCGTTGATGTCCAGCGATGCCATCAGAAGATACGAGGGACTGGTTGACTGAATCATCTGGAGTTTGTCTTCGAGTACATACGGGTCAACGCGGTCTGAGTTCAGGTTGAGCAGTGCGCTCTGCGTGAACGAGGCAAGGGTTTTGTGAATCGAGTTGACGGTGATGTCGGCCCCCTGTTCCTCCGCGGACTTCGGCATATTGACACAACCCGCGTCTGAGAAGAACCTGAGATGCGCCCCGTGCGCCTGATCCACGATGAGAACTTTTCCGTGGGCATGCACAACGTCAGCGATCGTCCTGATGTCGGAACAGATGCCGTAGTAGTTCGGCGACGGCAGGATGACCGCTTCCGCATCCGGGTTTTCCCGGATGCATCGTTCGATCTCTTCGGGCGTGATGACGCCCGAAATCCCGTACTCGCGGATCATGTCGGGATACGCATAAACGGGTTCGACTCCGGCAAGCACAAGAGCGTTGAAGATTGCCTTGTGGGAGTTTCGCGCCATGATCAGTTTCTTTCCCCGGGGAACAGCTGCCATGATTGCCGCGATTACCCCGCCGCTCGTTCCGTTGATGAGGAGATAGGAACGTTCTGCGCCGTAGAGTTTTGCGTACTCTTCCTGAGCGGCTTTCAGGATTCCTTCGGTCAGGAACAGGTTGTCGGCTCCGGGAATCTCGGTGATGTCGCAGTCCATGATTGTTTTCAGGAAGGGTTCATAGCCGAACCTTCGGTAGATTGCCGAGCCTTTGTGGCCCGGCATGTGGAAGGACACAGGTTTTTTTTCTGCGTGCCGGATAAGAAAGTTCAGGATAGGAAGCGTGGTCAATGGCGTTACCTCTGGTTAGTACAAACGTTGACACGGGAAAGAGATGAGTATTGCGGTGC
>JAISHD010000054.1 GCA_031262705.1 Methanocalculaceae archaeon
TTTCTTTTACGATGTTCTCTTCAGAAAATGCAGGAGACCTTCGCAATGCACCAATCGGGTAATGTTCAGATGAATTATGGACATCCTTATATCATGGTTAGCACTAAATACTACTGTATCAGGATTCAATGCTCGTTTGAATTTATGCGCGGAAAAACCAGAAAAACCCTCACCCCGCGCCCCGGTAATCGCAGATAATGTTACTTTTTACAGTGCGAAACTCCGGCTCTGAACCGGGGCACACTTTTTTGTCACATCACAAACAGGAAAAATTCCTGAAAAACCGGAAACTGCTCAGATTCATACCAAATCCCGTCCAACAGAATACACAGAGACTGCCGCAGTGCAGCCTCAGGAAAAACAAAAACATGCCACTCGACTTCACCCCCACATCTATCGTGAAGAGCGCAAAACGCACCTTCACTGCCCCGATCACCTCTGCCGCCACCTTCGATGCCGCAATCGCCGAACTCAAAGCAGAAGACAAACCGCTCGGAGCAGCCGACTACATGACCTCCGGCGAGACCATCGACGGCGTCACCATCACCGCCGAATCCTACCGGGCCACCATTGAGTACCTCAACCCTCTTGGAAAAATCCTCGGCACTATCGTCATCGCCGCACCCACTCGCGACGCCTACGAGACAATCATCGCAGAAATCCTCGCAACAACCGCCATCACCGAGGCTTACAGCGCAGACGCAGTCGCCAACCGCAACACCGCAAAAGACAGCTGGAACGTCCGCCTCAGAATCCACGACCCCGCCGGCGAAAACTACTTCCTCAACTTCACCAGAAAAGACCTCAAAATCAGCTCCTACGAAAATGACAACATCCTCACCGGAGTTGACACCTGGGCCGACGGTGTTGCCGCACTCAACTGAGAGGTAAACACATGGACACCCTCACCACCATCCTCATCATCGGAGCAGCCGCACAGGGAGTGGCATTCGCAACACTCATCCTCGCAGGCCCCGTCTTCGCCTGGAACGATCGCTGGCTTGACCGCACGCATCGCAGTACCGCCGACGAAAACCGGGACTAAACCTCCGGCCTCCTTTTTTCCGACTCAGACCCCGAGCCGCTCCCGCATCCTCCGAAGCACAACCTCCCGCATCTCCTCACGATTCTCCCTCGTCACCACAAGCACCTCCACATTCGGATGTTCCCGCACCGCATCCAGAAACGGCAGCCGCCGATCCCGGACAACACCAAGAACCGGAACAGCTCCGTCAAGAACAGAAAACACCGCCTCCTGAAACAAAAACGATGACCCCTCCATCCACCCAAGCTCATCCATAACAATCAGCGGACCCGGACACTCCGCAAGCAGCGGCACACCGCAGGAAAGAAACACCCCGGCATGCACCTCAGGCATCCTCCCCGGCGTACGGCGGGCAAGATGCGACGCGGACGTACAGTCATCCTGTGTACCCGCAGCAGGAATCAGAAAAATATCCGACTCCCCGTCCTCCCCCGCAACCGCAACCGTCCGGAACCCCGACACCGGAACACCAAGCCCGGCAACCACACGGGAAATAATCGTACTCTTCCCCACCTGAACATCCCCGGTCAAAAAAAGGTGAAGAGACATAAAAACTACACAAACACCTGAACCGCAGTCGCCTTAAACGTCACCGTCACCTCATCACCAATCGCAAAGTGCAGACGCTCCATACTCTGCCGCGTCACCGCCGCAGCAAGCGTAATACCGATATCCACATACGCATACTGATACAGACCCGTATCCTCCACCCCCGTAATAGTACCCCGGAACGAATTAACAGCACTCGACTCAAACCTCTCGCGGGAAAGAATCAGCTCCTCAGGCCGGATACCCACACTCACCATCCCCGACAACGTCGTCGTCGCCCGGATCTTAATTCCCGCAACATCCACACAGACCACCCCGCTGCGGCTGACCACAACCCTTCCGCGGAACAGATTCAGATTCTCCGAAAACGACGAAACAAAACCGTTCGCCGGATTATGAATAATCTGCTCCGGTGCGCCGCACGCAACAATCACACCCTTCTCGATCACCGCAATCCGGTCAGCCACCGCAAGCGCATCCACCAGCGAATGCGTAACAAGAACACAGGGAATCTTCTCGGACCGGATCACCGACGCAAGCTCGCGGCGCATCTGCTCCTGCGTCCGCACATCAAGCGCAGAAAGCGGCTCATCCAGCAGCAGAAGCTCCGGCGACGGCGCAAGGGCACGGGCAAGCGCAATCCTCTGCCGCTGCCCGCCCGACATCCGCGTCACCAGCTCATCCGCAATCTCCAAAACCCCCATCCGCTCGCACAGCTCATTCACCCGGGCATCAACAGCCCCCTGCGGCATACGGCGAACCTTCAGACCATACGCAATATTCTTGCGTGCCGTCATATGCGGAAAAAGCGCATAATTCTGGAACATATACCCAATCTGCCGATCCTCAGGCGCAAGAGAAACCCTCTGTCCCGAATCAAACAAAACGCGGTCATTCAAAACAATTCTGCCGGACGCAGGTTTCAGCAGACCCGAAAGAACCCGGAGCACCGTTGACTTACCCGCACCATTCTCGCCGATAAGCGCAAGCGTCTCCCCGTCCTTCACCACAAAATCCGAAACATCAAGATTGAAGTCCCGCAGCGGCATCGAAAACGTCCCGTTAAGCATACACACTCTCCCTCTTACCGATATACTTCACGACCAGAATAATACCAAACGAAAAGACCACCAGAAGAATCGCAAGAGCAATCGACACCGCCATATCGCTCTGCAGCTCCCCGTAGATAGCAAGCGGCATCGTCTGGGTCTTCCCTTGGAAATTTCCGGCAAACATCAGTGTTGCGCCGAACTCGCCGAGCGCCCGCGCAAACGTCATAATAACACCCGAAATCAGTGACCCTGCCGCAAGCGGCAGCGTCACTTTCACAAACGTCTGCAGCGGAGTTGCACCAAGCGTCCGGGACGCTGCCTCAAAATTCAGATCAACCGCCTCAAAACTGGAACGTGCCTGACGGATATAAAACGGAGACGCAACAAAAATCTGGGCGATCACAACCGCAATCGTCGTGAACGCAATCTGGACATCAAAGATATTGAGATACTGACCCAGAAGACCGTTTCTGCCAAACGCCATCAGAAGCGCAAGACCGGCAACCGTCGGCGGCAGCACAATCGGCAGATCAGTTAACGTATCAACAATATTCCGCCCCCGATAGGAAAACCGGGCATTCACATACGCAAGAGGCGTCCCAAGAACCACCACCACAACAGTACTAAACGTCGCAGTGACCGCACTGAGCCAGAGGGCGTCCATCGCAAGCGGACTGGTAAGAGCAGTAATAAAATCCTCAGGACTCACCCGCGTAAAAAGCGAAACAAGCGGAATAGTGATAAAAATAAGGAACAGGAGAATGAGTATCCCCGCCACCGCCATCGTGCCGATGCGGGCAGCAGAATGTTTTCGTGTGTCGGTTGAACTCATAGATACCTATTGTTTACGCGGCAACAAAGATTTATGCTGTCGCTGCTACAGGATCAAATCCGTAGTCAATCAGAAGCGCAGTTCCGGCAGGTCCGGTCAGGTACGCTTCCCATGCCTCAACTGCCGCCTTGTTCTTGGTCGCATCGATGATACCGTACGGGTAGTCGGCAATGACATTGTACTGATCCGGAATCTCAAGTAACGTAATGTCGTCCTTGTCGGACTTGGAAATGTCGGACTTGTAAACAAGGGATGCATCTGCTTCGCCGAGGATAAGAACCGGTTTGATCTTGTCGACCGCATCAACCTCGGAGACGACGTTTGCCATGAATGCATCAACATAGCCCGGGTGGCTGTCGTTTTGGTACTTGTTGATAATGTCGCGGGTGTACTGGCCGAACGGAACATCCTTGTTTCCGATAACAAGAACAACACCCTCATTTGCCATACCGGCAAGGTCAGTGATCTGTTTGCTGTTTGCCTTGGGCACTGCGATTGCAAGCTTGTTCTTTAAAAGAATCTTCTTCTCGGAGATCATGCCTGCATCAGCAACCGGTGTGAACTGGGCGTTATTTGCAGAAATGTACATGTCAACATCGGCACCCTCAAGAATCTGGGTCTTCAACGTCTGACTTCCGGCGAAATTGAAGCTTACTTTGATGTTTTCGTTCTCTGCTTCAAACTGCTTGCCCATCTCGGTCAGAACACCGGTGAGGGACGCAGCGGCAAAGACAGTGATCTCGCCGGAGGCCTCAGGTACGGTCGGGGTCGGGGTTGCCGGTGTATCAGTTCCGATACAGCCTGCCATTCCCATAGTGAGCACTACACACACAAGGAGTGCTGCAAAAATCCAGGTTTTGGTCAGCTTCATACTAATCCAGATCATATTTGCCTGAATGATATTTAATAGTAAGCTGATTGTTATTAACGAGTTAAGTTTACTTGATTTGCAAAATGAATCAGAGAGAAAACCGTTGTGGCTCTGCCTCTTTGTTCCATGTACCGGGAACTATTCAGCAATAACCCAGTCAGCCGGTGTACAATGCAGAGAAAATAAACAATCCGGCAGCCTCGCCGGTACAAAATGCCAAAGAAAAGAGAAAATTACTCAGTCTGCTGTGACTCCGCATCCAGCGCAGCACAGACCTTTTCCGTCATATCCTTAATGAGTTTCACCGACTCCCCGAACATCGCCGTCTCCGTAATCGACAGACGAACTCCGATCGGAAACACCCCGCCACGCGTAATCCGTGCCGGAACACTGATACAGACGCCCTCGTGACCGAAAATCTCACGGCGAATCTGCGTCGAAATCGTCAGCATACGGTTCTCATCCTCGACAATCGTCCGGATAAGCGTCGCAATCGCATCGCCCGGGCCGAACACCGTCGCACCCTTCGCCTTAATGATATACGAACCGCTGTTTTTCACCCGCTTGATCATCTCCTCGCGCGGCAGCTTCGCAATACCGATCATATTATCGATCTGAATACCGCCGATCGTCGTGGCCGACCACATCGGCACCATCGTATCCCCGTGTTCACCGATAATACGCGTATGCACCTCACTCACATGCACATTGAAAAACTCTGCAAGGCACGCCTTCAGACGCATCGAATCCAGGTGCGTTCCAAGACCAAACACCCGGTGCGGCATCATCCCCGAGTACTTCAGGGCAACCGTTGTCATAATATCAACAGGATTGGTCACTACCAGAAGTATGGAATCCGGAGCCATCCGCCCCACCTGCTCTGCATAATGCCGGACAATCTTCGCATTCTCCAAAGCAAGATCCAGTCTCGTCTGATCAGGATTTCGCGGAACACCTGACGTGAGAACAATAATATCCGAACCGCGCAGCTCTTTCGGATTCGTCCCGAACGTAACCCGCGTATTCGTTCCCCGTGCGGCAAACGAGTCCATCATATCATGTGCAAGACCGTCGAGATACTGTTCATTGCCCGGTCGCCCGTACAGACACATCTCCTGAACGTGGGGAAACTGCGAAACAGCATGCGCTGCATATGAACCAACCTGACCCGTCGCCCCGATGATCGTCACTTTTGCCATGAGAAAACCCCCATAAAATCAAGATGGGACACGTTTTCGGTTGGAAGCGCACATCCAGCCTCTCTGACATACCCCTTCTCCGCCCCGCAACCCTGTGGGCGCCATGCGTTCACGGTAGGTCTGCTCCCTTCCGGGCCTGAACCGGTGCCCACGACAAGAGGGAAACATATCCCTCCGGATATGTCCGCCCCCGCCGCTGACCTCACAGGACGAGGTATCAACGTCAGAATATGCCGCGTCAGTTGGACTGCCACAGCCGTCCTCAAACTTCGTCCCCTGCATATTGGCTGTTTCAGGTTACAGGTGACGCCAAGCCACCCGGACTAGTCCCATATATAATGAGTCCTTCACTGGTTAAAATGATGTAGGATGCGGGACAGCTGCAACAACCCATACCAGAACGAAATGGGCCCGGAGGGGTTCGAACCCACGACCACCCGGTTATGAGCCGGGCGCTCCACCACTAAGCTACAGGCCCAATGCTACGAGAATAGTTACAGAAAATGGGATTGCAGAGAAAATCTGCATCCCGAGAGAAATTTGTTCCCTTGCAGAAGAACATATCATATTTGGCATACATATACTTAAAGGTGTTCGTTTGCTGACAAATCAGAATCAGTCACACACAACAGAAACAAAAAAACAACAAAAGCGCCGCCAACAGGACTCGAACCTGTGACATGCTGGTTAACAGCCAGCCACTCTACCAACTGAGTTATGGCGGCAATCAAACCCGTAGCGAAGAGATTTCGCACGTGTCTTGCCTAAATAGATGTGCTACGCACGGTATTAAAGATTATGATTTGGAGATGGTTTTATCCTGATGCAGAGAAGCCAGATGCAGAATCAGATCCTCCAAATCTTCATCAAAATGTTCCAGCATATCGTCGGCCTTCGATGTCGCAATCGCACCGGCAGGGGTCGCCTTAATGTACTGCATCTGCTCCAGAACCCGCAGAGAGTAGCGGATACGGTGCTGCGGCTGACAAAGTTCTTCCGTGAGTTTCATAATACCGATGGGGCCGTTCCGTGCAACGACACGCATAACCGACAGATGGCGTTCAAGCAGCTCCACCTCTCCTTTGATTTTGCTCAGCATAGTTACATCCCTCCCTTCTGTTCCTGTTCATCGCGCAGCTCTTCCTCAAGTTCTGCACGAATTCTGGCGCGATACTCCTCCTTTTCTTTCTTCGCCTGCGCAATACGTTCTTCCTTGGTGGTTCCGTGAACATTCAGCCATGCTTTGGTTGCCTTATACCGGGGAACAAAGAGCAGAACTGCCGCTGCACAGACGATTGCGGCCGCGACAACCACCGGCAGCTTAAACCAGTAACTATCGTCAACGATCGCCCACACGCAGACGGCAACAGCGGCGGAGAAGATGATGACATTCAGGAGGACAACACAGAGGGTAAATTTGCCCTTGAATATCATCTGCTCTTTTTCATCCATTAGTATGTACATCTGTGTCACAGCAATAAAAACTACATCTCTGTGAAACACACATGTCTTGATCACTATGAGAACTCTCGCGGACGCTCTGGCAGAAAAAAACTCTGATGCCTACGTTGCCTACGACTCATCGGCAAATGCAGATATGCGATATTTAGCAGGATTTCTTGCATCTGACCCATATATTTACCTATATCCGAAAAGTGGAAGAGGGACAATTGTCGTTTCATCCATGGAAGAACTGCGTGCGCGAAAAGAGACAACATGCAACGTGATAACAAGGAGCGCGGCGGGACTCCCTGATCTCCTGCAGGAACTCAAAGACCCCGAACTTGCGACAGCACAGATGATCCGAAACCTTGCCGGAACAAAACTCCTGGTACCGGCATCAATGCCAATCGGATTTGCACAGACCCTCATGCGGGTTGCAGACGTTGCAGTGGACCGCGGAACGGTTGCATCCATGCGGTGCGTGAAAACTCCCGAAGAGATCATTCTCATGCGCGAGGTTCAGCAGCGAAACGAAGAGGCAACCCGCTCAGCGGTGGAACTTATCCGGAAATCCGGGATCGACGAACATGGTGGTCTGGTCTATGAAGACGAACCCATAACCTCCGAACGCGTGCGTGACGTCATTGCAGCCGCACTGCGTCCCCATCACTGTGAAGAGCGTGACACCATCATCTCCTGCGGCCCCGACACGGCAATGCCGCACTGCCTCGGCACCGGACAGCTGCACGCAAACCAGCCCATTGTAATGGACGTCTTCCCCCGCAATCTCAAAACCGGCTACTTCGCCGACATGACCAGAACCATCGCAAAAGGTGCCCCCTCCAAAGAAATCATGCAGATGTACGAAACCGTACATGCCGCAAAAGAACTTGCCGCAGACATGCTCGGCCCCGGAGTCTCCGGGGCAGAGGTACACAATACAGTCGAGGCATTCTTCACCGAAAAAGGATACGAAACCTCAGGCGCCTCAGGATTCATTCACAGTCTCGGACACGGCGTCGGTCTTGAGATCCACGAAGGACCCTCGCTCTCGCCGTCCGGCGGCATTCTTGAACCGGGCAACGTCGTAACCATTGAACCGGGCCTGTACTATCCGGGAACAGGCGGCGTACGTCTGGAAGACATGGGTGTTATCACCGAGAACGGATTTGACAGGTTTACTAACTTTGAGGAGCAATTAATAGTATAATATGAACGATACCGAGCTTGACAACTATCTGGAGGCAGGCAGAATTGCAAAGGAGGTACTGCACAGCTGTGCAGCAGAAATTAAGCCCGGAGTTCTGATGGGCGATATCTTTGACATGGTGGTTGATCAGATAGAGACAAAAGGTGCGATGCTGTCATTTCCCCCCAATATTTCCTTCAATGATGTAGCTGCACATGATTCGCCGTCACCCGGAGACGAGCGCACCTTCGCCGAAGGGGATCTGATCAAACTGGATATCGGAACACACATTGACGGATACATTGCCGACACCGCGGTTACCGTAAACCTCGGACAGCACGACAAACTCTGTGAAGCTTCAAAGGCAGCACTCGAAGCCGCGATTAAGGTCGTGAAGCCTGAAGTTGTGGTAAGCGAGATCGGCGCAGCGGTTGAGGAGGCGATCACCTCATTCGGGTTTAAACCGATCATAAACCTCACCGGCCACGCAGTTGCGCGCTACGATCTGCATCACGGCCTCTCCATTCCGAACACCGGACTGTTCGGATCCGGTGTTCTCCGAATGGATGATGTAATCGCAATCGAACCGTTCGCAACCACCGGGTCAGGGATGGTGCATGAAGCGCCGCGTGCGGAGATCTACCAGGTCGTGGGCAACACCCCGGTCCGTTCCCCGACCGCCCGCAAAATTATGAAGAAAGCAGAAGAGATGAACGGCCTGCCGTTCTCCCGCAGATGGCTGCATGTGCCAAAGGCCGATCTTGCACTGCCGACACTGCTCCGTCAGGGAAATCTGTATGTGTACCACTGTCTTGCGGATGTGCCGGAAAGTTTCGTCGCACAGTTTGAGCATACTATGATTGTAACCGAAGACGGGGCACTCGTTACCACCCGGTAATTTTTTTTCTTTTTTCTTGAGATTATCATAACTGCAACTATCTTCGAAGTTTACCAGAAGGTTATATAATTCCACGTCCAATGTTCTGGTAAGACTCGCAATGCCAATGGCGTTGCTTTATAGCCACCCCAAAAGGGGTAGCTCTCTATACAGGTCGTGATAACGGTGACAGACAATAATGTTGTGGTTGTTGAACAGGGATCTTTTGAGGCACAGAAAATTGCAAAGGCAATGTCTTCCCCGACCTCGGCGGACCTGTTCAACGCCCCTTTCTGACTGCCCGATGAGTGCAACCGCGTTAGCCGAGCGGAGCGAACTTCCCCTGACGACCGTAAAATACCATCTGGAAAACATGCTGTCGGCAGGTCTCATTGAGGTTACGGACACGCGTTGGAGCGCAAAAGGCCGTGAGATGAAGATATATGCGGTCAAGGATCAGGTTGTGGTTATTGCACCCAAAAAGAAAGTGGACATTCGCGGCATCGTGGAACGCTACGGTGTTGCCGCAGGCGCTCTCGCAGTAGTCTGCGCTCTGGGCCTTGCAATTCCGTCAACACTGCTCGGATTCATTCAGAAAACGCCGCCAATCGGACCGGAGGTTATTCCGGATATGGTAAAAAGCGGATTTGTTGGTGTCGAGCTGAGCGATCCCCGGACACTTGCACTGGCAACCCCGACGGATACGGCAGTAGCCGTATCCGGCATGCCGCTGTGGATTCACGAAGCGGTCATGGTATTCTTTGTTGCAGGCATTGTGATTCTCGCGCTGATGATGGCGTATGAAGTGTACTCCATCCGGCGCGAGGTCTGATGTTTTCTTTTTTGAAACACGTTCACAGGTAAAACGTTCAAACCGGCTGATTGTACCCGGACATTTCCTGATAAAGTGACCGGAGGTATATATGAGATCAAAGAAATGCTGCGGGTCTCCGGGCGCACTTCAAGAAATATCCGGAAAAATGAGTGCTTTCAGGCAATAAGCAGAGATTCCACTCATGAGGATAAAAATTGTCTCTACAAACAAGATTATAAAGGGTCGGGACATACTAAGGCAATAGAAATTTTCAGCATTTGCCTGAATAAAAGGAAAGAACAGTGACAAGACACCAGACAGTCCAATGTATTTCAGCCGTCACAGTAGCCCTGGTAGTCTGCGCCCTCATCATTGGCCTGCATCTTGCCGGAATACCGCCTCAGGATGGAACAGGTGATCTCTGCATTGACGGAATGCACAGGTCCCTTCCTTCTGATAGAAGCGGGACAGAGATCACTGTTGTTGAGCAGGGATGCCGGGACAAACTGCAGGCCCTTCTGTTGTTCAGTGCAGGAACCGGCCTTGAACAGACCCTGTTGACCACAACCAAAACCGGAAAACCGCTTCCATAACCCGGATATCGCCAATGCACCGCAGAAGATTGCAAATGAATGTCTTCTGCAAACTCCGGTGATATCCGGCGGGAAAGGGCGCAGACTGTCAACAAACACATGCCTAACCTATACACAATATTCGTATCACTCAACCCATCTCAGAAAAAACAGATTTTCTGTATTTCTGAATCAATAGGCAGGCTGTGCCTACCGAGACCGGATATCCGGTAAATAGGAGCGCCATACAGACAGGAATAAAAAAAAAAGAGAGGAGATATCTGGCAATAAGAAGAAATTATTCCTTCTTCTTTGCATCCATTTTCATGTCGTCTGCAGCCTGTTTCACGCCTTTTGCCACACCCTTGACAGTAGTAGAGATAGTGTCTGCAGCACTCGTAAGAGTGTCTTCAACTTTATGGGCGATTTCTTTTTCTTTGTGAGAGGGGGTATTGGATGACATTTGGTAGATCATTCCTTAGAATTGGTATCGTCGCAGCAACTGTCAGGCATAACACCCATCTGTGCTACAATAAGTATATTATTTCAAGAACTAATAGCAGTTCAGATAGTACCAAAAATCGGCCAGAGCAAACAGCAGAAGGGAAAGACGCCGTTTTTTATCGAGAGTACAACGATGATCTCTTATGAGACGTCAGAAAAGAGTTATTTTTTGGATCCTGCAGCTTGAACCACTGTGGGGAGATGTGCAGCAATCTCTTCGATCATTTCAACAGGGAACCCTACCACCATTTCCTCATCAGCAATACCGGAAAATTTGCGGGAACCGTCACAGCCAAGAGAGAAGTTCGGTTTGCCGCTCAGAAGAACATACGCGGTTGCATCGGAACAGACAGACTGAATGCCGGAAAACTGCGGGTAAATTCTGCCGCCGAGCCGGAAAAGCACTGTCTGGGCAAGTTTGAGCATTGCTTTTGGTTTTGCAAATATCAGTACGACGCTTGTGGTGCAAACTCCGCCTTCTCCAGCGGTGCATACAGCGTTGCATACGTCTCCTGCGGAAGATTCGGCACACTCTCCATGGTCCGGCGACTGGAAGAAACGGACTCGTATTTTCCCAGTTTATAATAGTGTTCGCCGGTTTTCAGCGTTTCACCCTTCGCACGAAGACCAAGTGCCCATGCACCGCCGCCGCACTGATGTTTCGCGTCGGTTGCATAGAAGACCTTTCCCTCACGGGCAAGTGAGACCATGCGGCAGTGGCGGATTGTCTCCTCAACCTCAGGAACACCTTCCGGAATCTGTTCCGGTGCGGTTACGATCTTCACCGCAACCGGAGAGCCGGAAAGATCCAGATTTTCCTTGAGCACTGAGGAAATTGCTGCGAAATCCGGATTTGATTTCATATTATCCATGATGGAACATAGGAGACAAAGTTATATAATCATTCCTTTCCCGAAACTCGGGACTCGGAATACGGGAAACAACCACCAAAAATAAACTGCATACAAATATATGAATTGTCGTAGAAGCAAGAACACGAAACTATTTCGCAGCGGTTTTTTCGAAAAAAAGATGGACGAAAAGATCACAGAAGCCGCAGCTTCTGCTCAACCTTCTCAAAGAAACTTCTTCCCACATCAAGGAAGAGTGCAGGCTCAGGAGACTTCCGCACCACAAGCGATGCCTCTTCGCCGATATCATACTGCATCTGTCCATCAAGCACCAGTTGTGCCGGTTTGCTGCTGACGAGCCGCACCTCAATCTCGCTCAAAGAACTGATCAGATGCGGCCGCGACGACAGCATAAACGGGGCGAGCGGTACCAGCACAAACGCCTCGATCAGCGGATCCACAATCGGCCCCCCGGCACTCATCGCATACGCCGTTGATCCGGTGGGCGTCCCTACAATAAGACCGTCCGCACGGAACTCAGCAGATTTCCTGCCGTCGATGAACGTCTCAAACTGCAGCATCTTCGCCGGGCGCGACGTAACAATCACCGCCTCATTGAGTGCGGAACCGATCGACTCACCATCGTACTCAATCGTAATGCGCATACGCGGTTCAACCGAAAGAGGCAGGGAAAGACCAGTGAGAATCTCTCCCGCATGTTCCCGCTCCAGATCCGTCAGGAACCCGACACGACCCTGATTAATCCCGACGATCGGAATCTGGCGGGCAAGCATGCGCACCGCACGAAGCACACTTCCGTCACCGCCAAGCACAACAATCAGATCAGCGGAAAACGATAGGCTCGACAGCGACACTCCGGTATATCCGAGTTCGGATGCGACCGAGTCCTCATAAACCACCTCATGTCCCGCATCCGCCAGCATCCAGCCAAGCGACTGCGCCGTCTCAACCGGTTCCCGGAAATCCACTCTTGACACAATACAGATCTTCATCATGACCTCAGATACTCAATCACCTTGCGGTGAATTACACGGTTCGTCGCAACAACACACCGGCCGGACACCACATTGTCCGGAAACTCAACCGGACCGCCGTCCGGAAGCGTCACACGGCCTCCTGCCTCCCGGCAGATCAGAATGCCCGCCGCAGCATCCGTAACCCGCAGAGTATTTCGCATATCCACAAACCCGTCCAGCCGTCCGCAGGCAACATAGCAGAGTTCAAGCGCTGATGCACCCAGAAGACGCCATCGACGGATTTTATGGCCGAGCTGCATCATTCGCGTCATATCAAACTTCTTTGCGTACACACTCATTGCCGAGTGATCCAGCATCGTCTCGGTTGACACCTGAATTGGACTGCCGTTCAGATATGCACCTTCACCGCGAATAGCCGTAAACGTCTCACCGTTTGCAAGATTCTTCACATATCCCGCAATCACCTGCTCACCGTCGGAGAAGGCGATGGAAAGAGCATAGAAGGGAATCCCCGAGACAGCGTTGAACGTTCCGTCCACCGGATCAAGGTAGGCGATTCCCGTATCTCCGCCAATATCAACCATTCCCGCTTCTTCAGAGAGAAGCGAACGGCAGATCTTTTTCTCGCGGAACACCGACAGAACCAGATCCTCTGCCACACGGTCGATACGTTCCGTCGGCGAATTGTCTGCACCGATGCACAGCTCCTCGCCGCCGTAGGCAGAACCTATCAGCGGGGAAAGCTCCTGCACCATGATTTTTCCAACCTCATCGCACACGGAAAGAAACTGAAACGGTGTCGCCATACGATACATCTGTATTAGTGCGACAGCCTCATGAAATCAGCGGTGGAACAAAAACGGTCGCGCATCCTCGCCTCTGTCGCAACACTCATAAGCGATTACCTCACATAATTAGTCAGAGTTAATTATCATGAAGGAACAAACAGAAGTTGGTAAGCTCAAGGAAGGCCGTTACGTTGTTGTTGACGACGAGCCGTGCAAGATCCAGAGCATCTCAATCTCCAAGCCGGGAAAGCACGGAGCAGCAAAAGCAAGACTTGATGTTGTCGGCCTCTTTGACGGTCAGAAGCGTTCCGTCGTTTCCCCGACGTCCTCAACCGTCTATGCACCGATCGTTGAGCGCAAGACCGGACAGATCCTGACCATTGCAGGAAACGTTGTGACCTTTATGGATATGAAGGACTTCAACAACTTCGAACTTGTTGTTGACGATGACATTGTTGCAACCTTCCAGCCTGCTCAGGAAGTTCCCTACATCGAATCCCTCGGCAAGCGCAAGCTTGACCTCTGAGACTGCACAATACATCCATGCAGTCTTTTTCAAACACTCTTTTCGCAGATGCAGAGACAGCATACAAGGATTCCTGCTACGTAATTTTTGGTGTTCCGTTTGACGGGACAACGTCGTTCAAGGCAGGGGCGCGTGATGCTCCTCAGGTGATCCGTGCAGTATCCTACAATCTTGAAACGTATCTGCCGTATTATGATCTGGAGATGCCGGAGATTTTATTCCATGACATGGGTGATCTCTACTGCGACTGTCTGCCGGACCTTGTGACGGATCAGGTAGCAGATGCAGTCTCGGATCTGCAGAAGGATGGAAAGATTCCGGTGATGATCGGCGGTGAACACTCGGTGACGATTGGTGCAGTGAGGACGCTTGCGCCCGCATGGTATGTTGTCTGCGATGCGCATCTGGATATGCAGGAGGAGTTCCGGGGATCCCCCTATAACCATGACTGTGTAACGGCACGGGTTGCGGAAACGGTAAAAAATATTATCCTGATCGGACCGCGCAGCGGCACCCGTGAAGAGTTTGCAGCGGCACGGGAAAAGTATCATCTCTATACAGCAGACGTTGTTCTTGAACGGGGCATTCCATCCATTCTTGAGGAGATCAAAGACCTGATCGGCGATGAGACGGTCTATCTTTCCATCGATGCGGATGCCGTTGACTGCTGCATGACGCCGGGGCTCGGAACACCGGAACCGTTCGGACTGACACCGACGGACATCCGAACGGTTGTCCGCGAGATTGCACAGAAAAATGTGGTCGGGTTTGATTATGTTGAGGTGCTGCCAAACGACGCAGGTCAGACGGCGGTTGTTGCAGCGCATCTGATCCGCGAGTTCATCGCAGGACATCACTCTGCCCATCACAAATAGATCAGAACTTCTTTTTTTCCAAGGTAACCGCAACCTATTTAGGATAGCACACCCTATTTCTGATCACTACTTTGTATTGCAAAGTAGCTTGCAATACAAAATAGATGAGGAAAAAATGTTTGACCGATCACAGCTGATGAAAGGAACGCTGGAAGGATGCATTCTGAAGATCATCGGCCGGGAAACCACCTACGGATATGAGATTATGGAGAAGCTGATTCATTACGGATTTGACGGCATTCGGGAAGGAACGATCTATCCCCTTCTCGTACGGCTGGAAAAAAAGAATCTGATTGCATCCGAGTACCGCATCTCACCGCTCGGCCCGAGCAGAAAGTATTATCATCTTACCGACGGCGGTCGCAAGACTGTTGAAGAATTTTCAGCAGCATGGCAGGATATTTCACACGTGGTTGAACGCATACTTACAGAGGAGGAATAAATGTCTGAATTATCACGACTCAGAGTAGAAAACAATGAACAGGAAAAGGAACTGACGAAAGAGAACAGTGATCTGATCACACGAATGTACATCTATCTGCTTTCTTCCCGTCTGAAAGAGATCGAAGTTGAGATTATCCGAAAGGACCTGACCGGCATGGCGCTTGAGGCACAGAAACGGGAAAGAGTCATTAGCAAATGTCGTCGGCGAGGATTATAAACAATTCTGTGACGAGCTGATTGCAAACGGCAGGACGACAAGTGTTGCGGCAAAAGTTCTGGAGGTAGTCGGAGATACTGTTGTATGCAGGTATTACTCTGCTGATTGTGAATATGATCCTTGCAGGGACTACTGACTTTGGTTCGACCCTTGCCCTGACCTCTTCGTTCTTTGCACTGATACTCTTTTCAGCCATCTGCGGAACAGTTGCTCTCTGGATTCTCTCCCGGACGGTGTGGAGCCTTCCGGAGAAGAATTCATGGAGGAACCGGCTCATTGCAGGAATTGCCGGAGCTCTCATCCTCGCTGCGGTTCCGGTGTTTGCCATTATTCTGCCGGATACCAAGCTCGTAACAATCTATCCATGGCCGGTCCTTGCGGTTGCAGTTATCATGCTGGCTGCAATAATCCCCATCCGATGGAGGATGAAATAAACCAACTTTTTTTTCACGAAGACTACAAAAAAGAAAAAAAATTGGTGTGTGTTTGGGGTGGTGTATAGTGTGTGTGGATATTATATTCACTCAAACGTCAGCACGGTGTTTCCGGCTGCATCGATGAGGAAGAGTTTTCCGTCGACTACTTTGTAGCCGGCTACGTTTCCGAGTGCTGTGTAGAACTCAGACTCTGCGTTCATTGCATCCTCAGGTCCTGCCATCATGGTGGAGCCGACTGCGCTGAAGGTAAGGCCGTCTGTGGTTTCAGTGTAGCTGCCGAAGTAGCGGTTGACCGGAGCCTGACCGTTGAATGAACCGTCTGCGGTGAGGTTGAGGGTCACATCGCTGTTGCCGTCAAGGACCCACTCGTTGACAAGTCCGGTCTTCTCAACACCCGGAAGGGCTTTTGCTGCAGCAGTCTGGGTATCAACTGCTTGGACAAAGGTCAGCAGAGTCTTGCCGTCCTTGTCGGTGAACTCAAGCATGCCTTCACCGACTTTGTAACCGGTGACATTGTTCAGGGTTGCAAAGAACTCGGTCTCTGCCTTCATCTGATCCTCAGGTCCTGCCATCTTGGTTGCACCGACTGGACCAAAGCTGATGGAGCCGTCAGTGATGCTGGCGGTTCCGAAGTAGAGGTTAACCGGAGCCTGACCATTGAATGCACCGTCTGCGGTGATGTCAAGGGTGATGCCTTTATCGGTGGAAAGCGTCCAGTTGCCGGAGATGGGAGAACCTGCCTGCTCAAGGGCAGCCGCATTAAAGGTCAGGAGGGTCTTGCCGTTCTTGTCGGTCAGGAAAAGCTTTCCGTCAGCAATCTTGTAGCCGGTGACATTGTTCAGGGCTGTGAAGAACGCGGTCTCTGCTTTCATCTGATCCTCAGGTCCCGCCATAAGGGTGGCGGCTGCGTTTCCAAAGGTAATGCCGTTCGTCCCGGTGACAAACCAGCTGCCGCCGTAACTGTTGACCGGTGCTTTGCCGCTGAATACACCGTTGGTGAACTCAAGGGTAACGTTGCTGTTGCCAGCAAGGGTCCAGGAGGTTCCTTCAAGGGTCTCTGCGGGCATTGCTGCAAATGTCAGGAGCGTGTTGCCGGAAGCGTCGGTGAAGGTTACCACACCGTTTGCAACGGTGTAACCGGTGACATTCTGGAGTGCTGCAAGGAAGTTCTGTTCCTGCGCCATCATGTTTTCCGGTCCTGCCATTCTGGTGGTTGCCATCGGGCTAAACGTTACTTTGCCGTTCTCAATGGTGATGGTACCGTGATAGAGGTTGACGCCGGCATTGCCGCTGACGTTGGTTCCGGCGATCTCCATGCTGATGATGCCGGTCGGGTGTTCTGCATTCGATCCGGATCCAATACCTGTAAGGATCCAGTTGCCCTCAGGGGACTGCGTTTGCGGTGCTGCAATACAGCCTGCCGCAAAGACAAGTCCGCCTGCAAATATGAGGGCGATTAACACAAGTCCTGTGCGTTTCATACTACATACTTGATCATAAGAGGATATAAGGGTGGCCTAAACTACGAATTTATTCTCAGTTAAACAGTCTTTGTTTTCAAAATAGGACACATTTTCGAGATTTTCTGAGAGATTGCCGTATTGTGCAAAAGAAAGAATCTACATGGGGTTCACCGTTGCGGGACGGAGAAGTGTTTCGTCAGTTGTGGAAAATATCTGCGGCATGCAGAAGTGTTTTCGCGCGAAAAAAATGGGAATGGTTATGCCTGATTGTAGGTCAGGAGTGCCGCACCTCCCGGTCCGGTGAGTACAAGCTGACCGTCAACAAGGTTGTAGCCGGCAACATCACCAAGACTGGTCAGATAGGAGGTCTCTTTTTTGACCATATCCGCAGGTCCGGTCATTTTGGTAGTGGAAATACTTGTTATCGAGAGGACCTGATTTTTGGAGAAAACGGCATTTGCAGTATAGACATTTACGGGAGCCTGACCACTCAGGGTGCCGTCGTCGCCGATGACAAGTGTAATACTGCTGTCACCGGCGAGGGTCCAGAAAGTTCCTTTCAGCTGATCGGCCACGTTTACCGCAAAGAGCATGGTATTGCTGTTGTGATCCGTAAGAGTAAGGATCCCGTCTGCGATGCGGTAGTCGCTTGCATTGTTGAGGATACGGTAGTACTGGGTTTCGTAGGCGTTGACACTGTCATCGACGGATGCCATTAAGGTACTGATAACGTCGCTGACGGTAAGGGTGTCAATACCCGTCGTTCTCCAGGTTCCGCCGTAGGTGTTGACAGGCGCCTGACCGGCGAGAGTTCCGGTAGTGTCAAACCGCAGAGTAACGGTCTTCGATGCCTGAGGCGGGGCAATACCATTGACAGAAGTCAGTTCCCAGGTAGTGTCTGACAGCATGTTTTTGAAGATAAGGATGGGTTTGCCGCTACTGTCAGTCAGTCTGAGGGTGCCCATGTCGAAGCTAAATCCGCTTACACTCGGAAGAAGGGCGAAGTACTCATCCTCCTGTGCCATGAGTGCAGGTGCGCCTGCAGCTTTGGTACTGGCAATATCAGCAATGGTGAGTTTGGTGCCGTCAAGTTTCCAGGTTCCGGTAAACTGATTGATGCCGCCGGTTCCAAAGATCGTGCCGTTGTCATCAAAACTGAGCGTGATGAGAGCAAGCGGCTGGGCTGCAACTGATGCGGCCGGTGCTGTGTAGGAAACAAGAGTCCATGCAGTGTTTTTAAGCGGGGTGGTAAAGGTAAGGAGAGTATGTCCGTCTTTATCCAGCAGGGCAAGCGAACTGTCGGTCAGTTTGTAACTGGTGATGTTGGCAAGAGAAGCAAAGTATTTGTCCTCGTCGGCCATGAACTGGGCGGGTCCTGCCATAAGGGTTGCAGCGATCTGTCCGAAGGTGAGTTTCCCTGCTCCCGGGTCTGCGGTATAAGATACGGAGTAGCCGTTGACACCGCCGTTTCCGGAGGCACTGCCACTGTCGCCGAAGGTAAGCGAAATCGTAGTTGCAGGAGTCGATGCGACATCGTTACCGGTACCGAATCCGGCAAGAACCCATGTTGTTCCTGCAGGGTTCGGCTGGCTGCCTGTGTTGACGCAGCCGGCCGTGAG
>JAISHD010000012.1 GCA_031262705.1 Methanocalculaceae archaeon
CGCAGGGTGGACTTCTGCACGGCAAGCATCATGCGGCATCACCGTTCCTGACATTGGCAACGATCACGTGGTCCCGACCGAAGGCATCCAGAAATGCATCGAGCCGGTCGGTTTCAACAAGAATGCCGGTCGCAGGGCCGGTGCCGGAAAGTCCGGCACCTGCCGCACCGCAGGCAAGCGCCCGGTCGGCAGCCTCCGGTTTGATGCCGAGTGCCCGGCAGGTGCAGACACCGTTGGCATACATCGCGCCGAACACGTCACCGGCAAGAGCGCGGTCATATGCGGCGGATACCTCATCCGCCATCTCCCGCATGCGTTCCTTCGGAAATGCGGATTTCCGGATCTGAAACTCCGGCAGGTGAATGACCGCCGTGTATCCTTCGGGCATCGGCGACCGGTGCAGAAGTTCGCGTTTCGGGTTGTCGGTAAAGACAAGACCGCCGAGCATGCAGGCGCAGGCATCATCAAATGTTCCGGTGATGCTGACCCCCGCGGCAATGGCAACGGTTGCACCGATGCGCCCGATTGCAAGCGGGTCAAGCGTGACGCCGAGCGCGTCTGCGGTTGCGGCAAGGATTGCGTTGGTTGCCGCACTGCTGCTCTTGAGTCCCTGCGAGATCGGAATGTTGGAGGTGGTGGTAATCACCGCCCCCCGCATCCCGGAGTCCGGATAACGCCTGAGCATCTCTTCGACGGAGAAGCGGGCAAGCCGCGTGTCCTCCGAGGGATGGCCGTCTATTTCGACCACAATCTCCGGCTCGGTCGTGAGGCGGACGGTTGCTTCGGTCTTCAGATCGATACCGAACCCTGCTCCCTTTCCCATCGCAATGGCGTTGATGATCGAGAGAGCACCGTAGGATACCCCGTGACCGATCATGACTCCCCTCCGAATGCGGCGGTCATTGCCGCGATGTCCGCGGCAGTGCCCGTCCAGAGCGTGAAGGATGCCGCCGCCTGTGCGATGAGCATGGTTTTGCCGCACACAGCGGCATGGCAGCCTGCGGCCTGTGCAGCGGCAAGCAGCGGCGTGGTCTCCGGTTCATACACCATGTCAAAGACCGCCGTCTGTGGCGTGAGGATGGATTCGGGGATCAAAATCTCCGAAGAAAATCCGCTCATCCCCGCAGGTGTTGCGTTGATGATGAGATCATATCCGGCGGTCAGCGCGTGCGGCAGCACGGCAGCTGCACCAAACTCCACGGCAAGAGCTTCGGCTTTTTCCATCGACCGGTTGGTGATGAAAACTGCTGCTCCCGCCGCGGTAAGGCAGGCGACCGCCGCACGTGCGGCGCCGCCGGCTCCTGCAACAAGCACTCGTGCACCGGACAAAGTGACGCGCAGTGCCGCAACCGCTGCGGCAATTCCGGCAATGTCGGTGTTCGTTCCGGTGAGATTCCCCGCAGGGCTGACGAGAATGGTGTTCACCGCCTCGGCACTCTGCGCTTCTGCCGACACCGCCGACAGAAGTGGAATCACCGCCTGTTTGTGCGGGATGGTGACGTTTGTACCGCGTATTCGGTAGCAGCGGAGCACTTCGGGAAGCAGAGGAAGTTCCTCTGCCGGAGTTGGGATTCTGACGTAGCGTCCCGCAATGCCTGCGGCACGAAATGCCGCGTTGTGCATCTGCGGGGAACGAGTATGTTCCAGCGGCCAGCCGGTGATCGCGGTGATAACCGGGTCGGTGCCGAGGTCTGCGGCCTCGACAACCGTGATCTGGCCGGGAGCGGATGCAAGTTCGGGCCGGACCGCACAGTAGCTGACCAGTGAGCCGATGTCTGCGGCACGGACGCGGGTGATCTCACCTGCGGCACCCATGCCGATCAGGATAAACGGCTCGCCGCTCTGTTTCAGAACAACAGCCGCCTTCCGGATCTCCAGCAGATCGCGAGGGCCGCGTACCATGAACGCAGCCTTTGGAACTCCGGACGTTGAGAGGTCACGGAAAAGATGCAGAATCTCCCATGCGGACGGTGTTTTTGCAAAGTCGTGGTGGGAACAGATGACGCGGGTCTGGGGAAACACATTCCGCAGAACCGAGTCGGACTCAATGTCCACATACGCAGCACCGCAGGCGAGAGCCTTGGCAAAAATCTCCCCCCGGCCTTCGTCCTCCTCTGACCGGAGTGTTGCAATCACCGGCTTTTCGGTCGGCAGAAAGGAGAGGTCATCCGGTATCTCTGCAAACGCATCGAGCCGGACCTCAAACGCCTCCGCGCCTGCGGCCAGCGCTTCCGCGGACATGGCCGTAACGGCCTTCGGGGTATCTGCGGCAATCACCGCACAGATCAGCGTCATTTCTCGCAGATGGTCTCCGCCATAGCATGTCCGAAGTGGCGGCCTCCGCTTTCGAGTCTGACAAAGACCTCATCACCGATCGCAAGATCCGCAACGGAGACGGCACCCGCCGGTGTTCCGACACGGATCGTCTCGGCGTTCTGCAATATCACCGAATGGGTTCTGCTGCCCGCCTCAACCTCAATCAGCAGCATAGGCCGAACCTCGATCTTCACCCGGCCAACCGAGACGGCACGAAGAGTGCCGTCCGGCATCCGAGTGAGGACGGAGTCGCCCGACGCAATTTCCGAGAGGTAGCGGGTTGTCCCGTCGGGGCAGAGAATATAGGAATGAACCGCCCCTGCGTTTACGCGGAAGGGACGGGAGTTGACGTACTCGCTCTGGAAACTTTCCGAGCAGACGAGGAAGAGACACGAAGACTGCGAACCTACCAGCATTCCTTCTCCCTGCGCAAGGAGTGAGCAGGTGTCGATACAGACACGGTCACCAAGCGCCAGCGGCGTAATCTTCGTAACCGGCACGGTGGTAAGTTCGGTGTCGGGGAACTCATTAGTTTGAATTTTGGAAAATCCTGCAATGTCTGCGGGGCTGACGGGTGCGATGACCACACCGTCTGCGCCGACCTCCATCGTGGCGAACGCAAGTTTCGCCTCTTCAGGAGTTCTGACGCAGACATAGACGCGGGTTGCCGAGTTCTGAAATCGCGAGATGAGATTTTCCAGCGGGATAACCTTCCAGTCGGAGGGGGTGATCACAAGATAGGGTACGGTATCTTTCATGCTGTACGCTTCTTCCATGTCTTCGGCACCCGCTAACGTGAGGATGGCTCCGACTTTTCCCCCGCTGTACGTGAGATATTTTCCGTCGGCAGTAAGTCCGGTATATCTGCCAAGACGGGTTAATGCGGAGTCTTCAGGACGGATTATGATATTGGTATAGCCTGCTTCAAGGGCAGCTGCGACGATCTGTTTGCGGCCGTCGTAGTCGGAAGCAAGGTCGGCACGGACCAAAACCGGAGGAAGTGTCAGCGGCATTGCGGCATCACCGGTTCAGACGCTTTACTGCATCTTCTACCGAGGCGCCGTTTAAGACGATGTCGGAGACTGCTGAGGTGATACCGACGATGTCTTTGTGCTGGAAGATATTTCTTCCAATAGAAACGCCGCGTCCTCCTGCGTCCAGAGAGTCACGCACCATCTGCAGCATCTCAAGATCAGAGTTCATTTTCGGCCCTCCGGCAATGACGACCGGAATCTGGGCACCCTGCACAACCTCGCGGAAGGTGTCAATGTCGCCGGTGTAGCTGGTCTTTACCAGGTCGGCACCAAGTTCTGCGGCAACGCGGGCACAGGTTTTGAGTGCGTCAACGTCGAAGGGGTCTTTGACGTTTCTGCCGCGGGGGTACACCATCGCAAGAAGCGGCATGCCCCACTGCTGGCACTTGCGGGAGATCTCGCCTGCACAACGGATCATCTCCGGTTCGGTGTCAGCACCGAGATTGATGTGAATGGAGACGGCGTCCGCTCCCAGAGTCAGAGCTTCCTCAACGGTGGTGACGATAACCTTGGAGTTCGGGTCGCCGCCAAGACCGGTTCCGGCGGAGAGGTGGACGATTAATCCGATATCCTTGCCGGAGGTCCGGTGGCCGTAGGGGACCATTCCTTTGTGCATCAGAACAGCGGTTGCGCCGCCGAGAGATATCTTATTGATCGTGTCGCGCATATCGATAAGACCGGGAATCGGCCCCATGGAGATACCGTGATCCAGAGGGACGATAACAACTCTGCCGGAGTTGCGGTCTACGATTCTCTCCATACGTATTTGTTTTCCGAACATGTGTGCTACATGTTAGCATGGAGAATACATCAACCTTTTCGTTCGGGTGGAGAAAAAGAGGGAGGAGAAGTTATTCGTCAACGATTTCGCCGTCGCGGATAATGATTTTGCGGGCGGCGTACTCGGCGGTGTGCGGGTCGTGCGTTACCATGATAATGGTCCTGCCGCGGCTGTTTAAGTCGCGGAGCAGCTCCATGATCTGTTCGCTCATCTTTGAGTCGAGATTTCCCGTCGGCTCATCACAGAGCAGTAGTGCCGGATCGTTTGCAAGGGCACGTGCGATTGCCACCCGCTGCTGCTGACCGCCGGACAGCTCAAACGGTGTGTGGGTCATCTTTGCCTCGTCAATGCCGACACTTGCAAGCAGCTCTTTAGGCCTGCCGGTATCATCGCGTTTGCCGTACTTGAGAATCATCGGATACTCGACGTTTTCGTACGCGGTCAGAAGACCGATCAGATTGAACTTCTGGAAGATGAAGCCGATGCGGTCGCGGCGGTGCTCGGTCAGTTCGTCGTCGGTCATCTCTTTGACACTGCGGCCGTCGATATACATTTCGCCCTCAGTCGGGACGTCCAGACAACCGATCATGTTCATCAGCGTGGACTTCCCCGAACCTGACGGACCCATAATGGCCACGAACTCACCGCGTTTGACGGAGAAGGTGACACCGTTTAAGGCATGGACATCTCCTGCCGGCATACGATATACTTTATAGACATCCCGCAGCTCGACCACGGGGATTTCCTGATCGGTCATTGATTGCTGATTGCGGCTCAAAGTATTTAACATATTGTAAAGTTTTAGCTACATTTGACTGGGAAACGTCCTATGGCAGATAACTATAGGTATAAGTTTAGATGAGGCAAAATAATGGAATATGAAAAAGAGTTTGCTGTTTTTTGCCGCTGCAGTATTTTGTATTATGTGTGCGGCAGCTGCGGGATGTATAACCATCAACATACCCCCGGATACCAATCCAACCCCGGTTCCGACCGGAAGCGCAACTCCTATTCCGGCGGATCCCGGCCCGGTAACGAACGTGGTACCCGGTGAGTGGGAAGGCGTGCTGGTAAACGATGACGGTACGCAGGTTGAGTATAAGATCGACTGCGCATACGGCGGTTCGGCAAAACTTGAGATCGATGCACGTATGGGCGTTAAGGATCAGGAACGGACCTACTACGGTACGTGGATGGAGACGAAAACCGCATCCTACCGTCTCGTGTTCGACGCAGCCGGGACCTATACGTTTGTGATGAACAACAACGGAACCGGTACCCTGACAACACCGGAGAGCAAGACCGTGACACTTCTGCCTGATGCGGACAACGCGGTAATGCATGATCCGGTTGCAGGCGAATGGGACGGAACGATTACCAAGAGCGACGGAACACGGGTGGAGTACAAGCTTGAGTTCCTGCGTTCCGGTACGGTTGCGATCGAGGTTGAGACAAACGCTCCGCTGTCGTATGAGACGGAAGTGAAGTCCTACGGTACCTGGACGAAGACCGCGGAGAATGTGTATACAGTTGCGGTTCCAAACGAGGCCGGCTACACGATGACGCTGTCCTCGAACAGTGCGGCAACTCTTGCAACCCCGGACAACGGTACGGTCAGACTCGTCCGCGACTACTAAGACCTGCGGAGCCGTTCGGATTCCGCTGTGTTCATTATTTTTCAGCACCCATTACTTATCCATGAAGTCCTCCCCGTTTCTTGCACCGGTGCCGTTTTACTGGTGCGATCACTGCCATGTTCCGGTTATGGGTAAGTTGTGTGCCTGCGGCGCGAAAACCCGCCCTGTCTCGGTGACGCCGCCGGGCGATGTACGGCCCGCGTTTGAGCGCGACCGAAATCTGGTCAACCGGTTATTTGCAGAGCAGTTCGGTGTTCCGCTGATTCCGGAAGGGCATCTTGCGCTGCTGAACAAAGTTCCCGATGACGACCGGATGGAGGAGATTATTCTCGGAGGCGCGGTGGTGTGTGCAATCCGGTATATTCCCGCCGAGGAGCGGTGGGAGGTCCTGCCCCGCGAATCTGCGGCGCTGGTTGTGCAACCGACGAAACGGGTGATTCGCGTAACCGATGAAGCGGGCGAGTACATCAAGGAGGGAAAGAGTGTTCTCATGCCGGGTGTGGTGTCGGTGTCGCCGGAGATTGCGATCGGCGACAGTGTGTTTGTGATGGCGGAGAGCGGCGAGTGTGTTGCGGTCGGACGGGCGAAGATGTCGTATGCGGAGACGAAAGATGCGACCCGCGGTCAGCTGGTGCGTACCCGCCGGACGCAGAAGCCGGTGATTGATGCATGCCCGTCAACGTGGGAGGATGCTATCCGGGCGAATAATGATATTCTGGATCTGTATGAGGGGAAGTCGATTGAGTTTATCCGCGATGTGATTGCGAAAAATCCGGGTATCCAACCGACGGTTTCCTACTCCGGCGGGAAGGACAGTCTGGTGACGCTGCTGATTACGCTGAAAGCGGTAGGTAAACTGCCGATTATTTTTGCGGATACGGGTCTTGAGTTTCCTGAGACGATTGAGAATGTGCGAAAGGTCCGGGATTTGTACGGGCTTGAGCTGATCGAACGCTCAGGTAATACAGGGTTCTGGGAAGGATTTGAGACGAACGGCCCCCCTGCGGTGGATTTTCGCTGGTGCTGCAAAGCCTGTAAGCTGACGCCGGTAAAGGAGCTTATTGAGGCGACGTGGGGTGAGGCACTGTCGCTTATCGGGCAACGGAAGTATGAATCGGCGAAACGGATGCAGAGCCCCAGAGTGTGGCGGAACAGGAATGTTCCCTGTCAGCTGTCGGCAGCGCCTATTCAGCATTGGACTGCGATGCATGACTGGTTGTATATGTTCCGGGAGAAGGCGCCGTATAATCCGCTGTATGAGTTGGGACTTGACCGTATCGGCTGCTTTATGTGTCCTTCGTCGGATATTTCGTGCATGAAGGATATTGCGGCGATGTATCCGGAGATGTGGAGTATGTGGGAGGAAAAACTTGCGGACTGGGGCAGCCGGAACAACAAGACGCCGGAGTGGGCGTCGAAAGGTCTGTGGCGCGTGCGCGAGTCGGCAGAAGAGGAAGGGGATCATGACAGCCACTTCTAAGATTGCGGTGATCGATTACGGTCTGGGAAATCTCCGGAGCGTGATACGGGGTCTTGAGGCTGCAGGCTGCTGTCCGGTGATAACGGCGGATCTGGAGCTGATCGCATCCGCCGACGGGATTGTGCTGCCGGGGGTCGGGGCGTTTGCGGAAGGGATGGAGAAGCTTGCGCCGATCCGGGCGGTAGTGGAAGCGGCGGTCCGGGAAAAGCCGCTGCTCGGCATCTGTCTTGGGATGCAGATGCTGCTCGAACGAAGCGAGGAGCACGGGATGCATGAGGGGCTAGGAATGATTCCCGGAACGGTGCGGCGGTTTCCCCGTGTTCCGGGATTGAAAGTTCCGCAGATGGGATGGAATACGATCACGCCGTCGGATCATCCACTGTTTGCGGATGTTGCGGACGGGACGTTTGTGTATTTTGTGCATTCGTATTATGCGGATACGACGCCTGATGCAACGATTGCGAGGACTGAGTACATTGTGACGTATGCATCGGCAGTGGCACGCGGAAATGCGATCGGGGTGCAGTTCCATCCGGAGAAGAGCGGACCTGCGGGTCTGGGGATTCTGCGAAACTTTGTCGCGATGACAGAGTGAGATGGAAGGAAAAAATTACAAAAAAATATTTTTCAGAAAAAAAAATAATTCACCGCTGTGCCCAGGAGCCCTCTGATCCGTCGCGGTACAGACTTACCACCTCGCCGATCACAATGATCGCCGGAGGCTTCACCCCGACACGGGCCGCAACCTCGCCGATGTCTGCGAGTGTTGCACACGTCACCCGCTGATCCTTCCGGAACCCGCGCTCGATCACCGCAATCTTCGTTTCCGGTGCCTTGCCGTTTTCGATCAGCAGCTCTGCGATGACCGGGAGATTTTTGACACCCATAAAGATCACAATCGTCCCGGGGCTTCCCGCAAGCCACTTCCAGTCAATAGAGGAAACCTCCTTTTCGGGATCCTCATGACCGGTGACAAACGTCACCTGACTTGCCCATGAGCGGTGCGTTACCGGAATGCCGACGCACTCGGGAACCGCAATCCCGCTTGTTACGCCAGGCACCACCTCAACGGCAATACCGTGCTCACGGAGCGTCTCCATCTCCTCACCGCCGCGACCGAACATAAACGGATCGCCGCCCTTCAGCCGCACAACCGTTCCCCCTTCCTTTGCCTTTGCAACCAGCAGCGCCTCAATATCCGCCTGCTTCATCGTGTGGCATCCGCCGTACTTGCCGACATCAATCTTCTCAGCCGCCGCCGGAAGCGTGGATAGCACCTCTTCGCCCGGCAGCTGATCATACAGAATTACATCCGCCGAATCGAGAACTTCACGCGCCTTTGCCGTCAGAAGTCCGAGGCCTCCCGGCCCGGACCCCACTAAAAACACTTTACCTGTCATGATTTCAACCCGAGGGCAGTCCGTGCCTCTTCAATTAACTCGGCTGCAATTTCGCGGAACTGTATACCGATCTCCGTTGCCTCCTCAAAGCTTTGGACATTCTCCACAATCCGGTCGCTGCGGGTGCCGTCCAGCGACAAGACCTCCGCGATCAGGTGACCGTTGCGGCAGAAAATGCCCTGCGGCGTAAAACAGCCGCCGCCCACCTGCTCCATTACCCGACGCTCCACTCCCGTATCAAATGCCGTCTGGGGATCATTCAACGGCGCAAACGCCTCCCGGAGTTCCGGTGTGTCGCGGCAGACCACCGCAACCGTTCCCTGGTTCGGCGACGGCACAAACTGATCCGCCGGCAGCCGCACTCCGTTCACATGATAGCCGAGCCGCACCAGACCAGCCTCTGCAAGCACAATCGCATCGTAGAGACCGTCGTTCAGTTTCGCAAGCCGGGTGTCCACATTGCCCCGCAGCGGCTCAACCCGCACCTGCGGCATGCACTGATAATACCGGAGAAGCTGCGCACGCCGCCGCGTGCTCGACGTCCCCACCGAGTAGATCTCCTCCACCGGGCGGTTGAACACAAAAAAATCATACGGCGGGTCACGGGGAAGAATCGCCGCTGTGATCAGCCCGTCCGGCCGCTCGGCCGGAATATCCTTCATGCTGTGCACCGCCGCATCTATCTCGCCGCGCAGAATCGCATTGTCCAGTTCGCGGACAAACACACCCTGTCCGCCGATCTGATGCAGACCGCGGTCCTGCACCGTATCGCCGGAGGTGGTAATTATCTGTGACCCGGCAACAACACCAGCTTCCGTGAGGAGTCCGAGCACCTTGTTCGTCTGTGCAAGCGCCAGATTGCTGCCGCGAGTACCTATCCGCACGTTCAGCATTGCGCATACACCTGCACCAGTTTCGTCATCTCGGACTCCCCGTGGGCAGTTGAGAGGAAGTTTGTCTCAAACTGTGACGGAGGTAAAAACACGCCTGCAGAGAGTGCTTTTTCCCAGAAGGTGCGGAACGCATCCGTGTCGCACTGTTTCGCTTCCGTATAGTTCCGGGGGGCGGAAGATCGGAAGAAGTACTTAAACATCGAGCCCATCCGCACAAACGTTCCGGACGCCTGCGGCAGAACGGACTCTTCAAGTATCCGCGTTTTTTCCTCCAGTTTCGGGTAGATGTCCTCGTGCGTGTGCAGATACTTGTTCACCGCAATTCCCGCAGCCATCGTTGCCGGGTTTGCATTGAACGTTCCCGCATTGTACACCGATCCTGCGGGAGAGATCATCTCCAGGATCTCCCGCCGTCCGCCGAACACACCGATCGGCAGACCGCCGCCCGCAATCTTTCCAAGGGTGGTCAGGTCAGGCCGGATGTCAAACTTCACCTGTGCACCGCCGATACCGAGCCGGTATCCGGTGATCACTTCATCAAAGATGAGGAGGACATCGTGCGCCGCCGTAATCTCACGGACTGCTTTGAGGTATCCGTCGTCGGGAAGGATCGGGCCGATGTTTCCCATCACCGGCTCGATGATGAACGCCGCGATGTTGTCGTTTTTCGACAACAGCACCTCAAGGGCTTCGGGGTCATTGTAGGGAACCTGCCGCGTGTGCGCCGCAAAGTCGGGAAGCACACCTGCCGAGTCGGGCGTACCGTGCGTCGTTGCGCCGGAACCTGCGGCAATCAGCACCGCGTCGTGAGCACCGTGAAAACCGCCTTCCACCTTGACGATGTCGGTCTTTCCGGTGAACCCACGTGCGAGCCGGAGCGCTGCCATTGTGGCCTCCGTACCGGTTGATACGAACCGGAGCATATCCATCGAAGGATGGTCGCCAATAATCCGCTTTGCAAGATCGATCTCCAGCTCCGTCGGCGTACCGTACAGCCAGCCGTTTTCCAGCTGCGAGGAGATTGCGGCTTTAATCACCGAGTTGGCGTGTCCGAGGATCAGGGGGCCATAGCCGAGACAGCAGTCAATCAGATTCCTGTCTTCGACGGTTGTCAGAACCGCGCCCTTCGCACATTTCACATAGAAGGGATACGGCCTGATTGCCCGTACCGGACTGGAGACCCCGCCCGGCAGCAGGGTCTTTGCTTCGTCAAACAGTGTTTCGCTCCTGCTCATGCCAGCCACCTCGCAACGTCCTGCGCATAGTAGGTGATGATCAGATCCGCTCCCGCCCGTTTGATACTTATCAGGGACTCCATCACAATCCGTTTCTCATCAATCCATCCGTTCTGTGCTGCGGCTTTGATCATCGAGTATTCGCCTGACACCTGATAGGCGGCGGTGGGAAGACCAAGTTCCTTAACCTGCGCAAGTACGTCCAGGTAAAAGCCTGCGGGTTTGACCATCAGAATGTCGGCACCTTCTTCCATGTCCAGCAGTGATTCGCGGAACGCCTCACGACCATTCGCGGGGTTCATCTGATAGGTGGACCGGTCGCCGAAGGAGAAGCCGGAGTCCGCCGCTTCACGGAACGGGCCGTAGAGGGCGGATGCAAACTTGGTCGAGTAGGACATGATCGGAATATACTCGTATCCCGCAGCGTCCAGTGCCTCGCGGATAGCCATCACCATGCCGTCCAGCATGCAGGACGGTGCAACCATGTCTGCTCCTGCCACTGCCTGACTGACGGCAATCTTCTGCATCAGCGCAAGCGATGCATCGTTGTCCAGGTCCGGCCCGTCGCAGGATTCATGGATGATGCCGCAGTGGCCGTGATCGGTGTACTCGCAGGCGCAGAGGTCGGTGATTACCACCATATCGGGAACTGCGGCTTTGATGGCGCGGGTCGCTTCCTGAATGACGCCGTCTGCGGCAAACGCCGAGCTTGCGACGGTGTCCTTGGTTTTGGGGATGCCGAAGAGGATTACGGCTCTGATGCCGTCTGCGGCAAGGTCTTTTGCAACGTCTGCGGCAGCGGAAAGCGGCCAGCGATACTGGCCGGGCATGGAGGTGATGGGGACTTTTTCTTCTGCCCCTTCCACAAAGAACAGGGGCATAATCAGATCATTTATCGTTACGTGGGTTTCGGTAAACAGAGGGCGCAGGCTCTGTCTTCTCAGCCGTCTTAATCGTGTTTGAGGAAACATACTTGTTCACCACGGGTAATTGCATCAACCAGTTTCCGGGCTGTTGTGATATCGGTACACTCGGCGCTCGCCCGGATTGAGAGGGTGGCGTCGGCGAGGAGTTTTTTGGTCAGGACACGGGTCAGATCGTCAATCACGGCGATTGTGCGGGAGTCGGGGGAGTCCAGCTTTCCGAGCGCCTTATCACGTTCTCGTACACGAATTGACTCTGCCCAAGTATAAAGTCCTGCGATCAGATCACCTGCTGCGGTGCGGTTGTAGAGCCGGATAAATTCGGGCAGGTACTGTTCGATCAGTTCACCGGCATGGGCGGCCTCGTCTTTGCGGTGCTCCATGTTCTTTTCCGAGACGGAACGCAGGTCGTCGATGGTGAATAGGTGGACGCCGGGGATGCTGCGGCAGGAGTCTTCGGTGTCGCGGGGCTGAGCGATGTCGATGAGGATCAGTTTTCGCGGGGTAGGATCAAGCGGCCAGAACCGCTCGTTCATGGTGGCGGCAAGTAGTTCTCCGGTGATGATGGCGTGCGGGGCTGCGGTGCAGGAGATGACGACGTCGGATAAGGCGATGCAGGGATAGAGCTGGTCCATGCGCATGGCGCGGCCTCCTATCTCCTGGGCAAGTTCGACGGCATGGTTATAGGTGCGGTTGGTGACGTAGATTGCCCGCAGATTCTTTTCCGCGAGTGCCTGAGTGACAAGTTTTCCCATCTCACCGCCGCCAACGACGAGAATGTTGCGGTCATCAAGGCTGCCGAGAAGTTCCTCGGCAAGCTGGACGGCGGCTGAACCGATGGAGACGGCGCCGCGATTGATGTGGGTTGCGGCACGGATGTCAACGCCTGCGTGGATTGCGGTGTTGATGCAGATGTCGGTGACGGGGTCGGTTGCGCCGCATTCGTTTGCGAGCAGGAGGGCACGTTTGAGCTGGCCGAGAATCTGGTCTTCGCCGATGATCATGGATTTGGTTCCGGCGGCGAGTGCGAGGAGATGGCGCAGGGCGGCATCTCCTTCGTAGATGGTAAAGCCGGTACGTCCGAGGCTGTGAAGGTAGTCGGCGAGTGCGGCTCCGGTGCCGTGCACCAGAATTTCGACACGGTTGCAGGTCTGTAAAAGAATGACTCCTTTGAAGTACTGCCGGGAGTCGGTAAGGAAGGATGTTTCGTCTGCAAACCGGTATCCGGCGAGCTGGTTCTGGTCAAGGACGGTGTGATCAATTCCGGCGACTGCGATCGGCGTGAGAAGTCCGGTGTCCGGCATCAGAGGTGTCCTGCGACAAGGTCGTCTGCATTTTTGTTTTCACAGCATCTCTGCCGAATGCTTTCATCGTGAAGAATGCCCCTGAGGATTTCTGCACGTTTTTCCTGGTCGGGGACGGTGTCCTTCAGCTGTTCGCGCAGGGCGGCAAGCAGCCGGATCATGTTGTCAAGGCCCTGATACCGTTCTTCGAGATCTTCACGGATGAACCGGGGGACGGCAGGGGCGAGACCTGAGGTGGAGACGGCGATGGTGTACTCCTCTCCCTGTATAGTTGAGGGGATGAGGAAGTTTGCGTCGCTGCCGGTCGCACTGTTGTACCATTTGCCGGCGGTTTTTGCGAAACGGATGATACGTTCGTTCTGGTTTGCGTCGGAGAGTGCGGCGATGATGATGTCGTGTTTTTCGATGAGGTTTACGAGGTCGTCGTCCTCAGCATCTGCAACGTCCATCTGTTTTATGGAGGTCTGGGGCAGGGCAAAGACGTCCGGGGACAGGCTGCGGGAAACGACGGTCATCCGGCAGCCGGTAAAATGGCGGGCTTTGCGAACGCCGACCGCTCCTGCACCAAAGATGAGGATGCGCTTTGCGGAGAGATCAAGCATCAGCGGAATCATTGGTAGTTATGTGGGTTTGCGTGTTACTTTAAGATACTGTATTTCATACTGACGGAAGGAAAGAAACCCATAGTATGAAATATATTTAGATTCGTATGTTGTAGTATGAGTGATGCAGAGAAGAGTTCCGCAGACCTGGTGTGTCTGCTCTACGAGGCGGACAAGTCGGTGCGCAATGCCGCAGCAGTGGAGCTGGGCAGCCGAGGGGCCGAAGGGTTTGCAGCGGCGCTTCCGCTTTTGTCGGATGCGTCATGGGTTGTCCGCTACCGTGCATGCGAGGTCATCGGAATGACGAAACAGCCGGAGGCTTTTTCGGTGCTGCGGGAAACGCTCGCCGATCCCCGCGATCATGTCCGATATATGGCGGTGAAAGGACTGGGAATCTTCGGCGACGCCCGTGCTCTTCCCGATGTCGTCCGCATGCAGGAGGATGAAAATCCGTTCGTACGGCGGATTGCAGAGAAGGTTGCAGCAGAACTTTCCAAAAACTCCCAATAATTTTTTTAAAACATCCAGTATACCAGTACCGGAAACACAATCAGGTATCCCGCTCCGAACAGAAGAAACACCCATTCTGCCGCGTGCAGAGGTTTTGCCGCATAGTAAGCAGCAGAAGCGGACGAATAGCCGCGGCAGCACATCGCCGCATACGTCCGCTCCCCCTGATCCAGCGCCCGCACAAACAAAGAACCTGCAGCGTTTCCGATCACATTCAGCCGGTACC
The DNA here is from genome assembly GCA_031262705.1 of Methanocalculaceae archaeon. Lineage (GTDB taxonomy): Archaea > Halobacteriota > Methanomicrobia > Methanomicrobiales > Methanocorpusculaceae > Methanocorpusculum. The sequence goes on from JAISHD010000012.1 coordinate 14,342, forward strand.
GCAGCGGCAGCCGCCGGTCAAATCCGTTGAAACACCGCGCCGCAAACGCACTCTGAATCTTCTGATACACCAGCGCAAACACGTACAGATACCGGATGGTAAGCCCCATTACCACCACAAACAACCGGGGAATCCGCAGCCGCGCCGCTCCTTCCAGCATTGCCTGCATCGTCGTCGTTGCTGACAGGAGAATAATAAACGACAGCGAGATCACAAACTTCGCAAACAGCGACAGTCCGAAAATGATCGACTCCCAGTACATATGAATCCCGAACGGCAGGGTTGCCGCAAACATGATACACCTCATAGTAGGGATTGGGGAAGAACGGCTGCAGAACAATAAAAAACAGACCAAACGGCATAATCAGCAGCAGCCGTACCAGATAATACCGCAGTGACGACCCCGACAGGATATACAGTCCCCAGAACAGCATATAGATGACAAGGAACGCAAAAAGCTCCGCCGTCCCGTAGGGAAGAAGCACCGTCACCAAAAGCCCGAGCAGACACAAAATCAGCTTGATGCGGGCATCAAGAGAATGAATCGGACTTTTGCGGTATGCCTCCCGCTCAATATCAAACAACTCATCGATCAGGCTCATAATTTTCCGAACGCCTTCAGAAACGACTGTTCCGCATCGCGATACGTATAAGCCGGATCAATTGCCACCCCGTGTTCCTGCAGGGATTTTATCAGACGGGGAAGCGCAGGGAGTTCCAGATGCGCACGGGACAGCAGGTCCTCCTGCAAAAATATCTCCTCCGGCGTTCCCGCACCGGTAATCTCCCCCTTTTCCATCACATACACCAGATCCGCCATCTCCGGCACGAGTTCCACCTGATGCGTCGAGTAGATCACGGTCACGCCGCAGGAGTTGGGCAGATCATTCAGAAACCCGAACAGCTCCTTGACACCCTGCGGGTCAAGACCTGCCGTCGGCTCATCCAGCACCATCACCCGCGGCTCCATGGCAAGTACCCCGGCAATTGCCACGCGCTTCTTCTCCCCGCCGGAAAGATGGTGAGGGGCGCGGCTGCGCAGATCCTCAAGCCCCAGCATACTGCAGACACGGTCAACCCGCTCTGCAACGCAGTCCGCATCCAACCCCAGATTGTACGGGCCGAACGCAATATCCTGCTCCACTGTTGTTGAGAAGACCTGATCGTCCGGGTTCTGAAACACCAGACCCACAAATCTCCGCACCTCCGAAAGGTTTGCTTTGGTGATCGGCTCTCCCCTGATCAGTACTTCGCCTGATTTCGGCAGGAGAATTCCGTTGAAGTGGCGGAACAGCGTACTCTTTCCCGCACCGTTCGGACCGAGCACCGCAATCCGCTGCCGCTCATCCGCGACGAAATGAATATTTTTCAGCGCATCCTCCGTTGAGGTGCTGTAGGCGTGGCAGAGGCTGCGGGTTTCAATGAGGTGCATTGTTACGTTCCCATAGGTGAAAAAAAGAGAAAGAGGTGGTGGTCTGTGTTACGAAGATTTCTTGTCCGATGCCGCATACACAATCCGTGCCGCAAGCAGAATTACCACCAATGCCGCAAAAATACCGATCACCAGAGCTATCAGTCCTCCGGCGGCACCGGCATCCTCACCACCGAGAACATAATCCGGCATCGGGGATTCCCAGCCGACAGGGTCATGCGCTTCCTCAATCTCACCGTGTGCCGGAGCAAAAATATCCTTCGCACCGCCGCTCACCAGAAGCGTACTGTCAAGACCGTCCGGATCGCCGGATGCAAAGAAAACAGCACACCCGCCGACGATCAGTGCAATGACAAGACCGGCGGCCAGGAACCTATTGATCGGCATTGCTTTCTTTTCGGTTTGCCGGTAAGTTCCGGCCGGACATTGAAGATAAGAAGAACCACGATGCCGGTAATAATTGCCTCAATGATACCAATGAGTGCATGATAGATGAACATCGTCGGAAGGCCGACACCAATCGGAACCGCACCGATAATGGCGATCTCAACCGCACAGACACTCGCGGCAATCACGCAGGCAAGCCACCCGGCAACTGCTGGGAGATCGGGACACCGATCCTGTTTTTTAATGCGGAAAACGAGTAGAATCCGACGAATCCTGCGATCACACCCATATTGATGATGTTTGCACCAAGTGCGAGAACACCGCCGTCGCCGAAAACCAGCGCCTGAATCACGAGAACAATTGCCAGGACAAACACTGCGGCAAACGGCGAACCGAGTACGATTGCGGCAAGTGCACCGCCAACAAGGTGACCGCTGACGCCAAAGCCGGTCGGAAGGTTAAACGCCTGCAGCGCAAAGATTCCTGCAGCAATTACAGCAAGAATGGGTATCTTTGACTCATCAAGATTTTCCCGGGCCCACTTAATAGCGAGCACGATAAACACCAGGGCGATGATCCAAAAGATGATACCAATTGGAACACCCATGCCACTGTACCCAAACAGAAAATCAGGGATATGCATGTTACATCACTTACAGGTTACAATAATACTCAATTGCTAATAAGTATTACTAATGGGTTTCGAGTTTTCAAACAATCATACTTCGTATCATCGACTTTATTCCGAGAACGCCAAAGGTGCCGATAAGTTCGGGTTTTTTCATCAGTTTGAGGAGGAGCGAGGAGGGGCGGTCCATATCACCTGCTTTTGTGATCAGGGCAAGCGTCTCGGGCGTGTTCAGGGCATCGATTGCCGCATCGATCTCCTCTGCCGTAAGCGTGCGGCGCAGGGTGAGTGCTTTGAATCCCAGGTCAAGTTCTCTGCCGAAGTCCGCACGCCAGCGTTTTTCATACGCGGAAAGCGCGGCATCGGAGCTGTCGCCGGATTCACAGGCAGCGACGGCAACAGCGGCTGCATGGCGGGCTGAGCGCACGCCGGTATAGACTCCGCCGCCGGAGGTGGGTTTGGGAAATCCTGCTGCGTCTCCTGTGATCATGCAGCCCGAACCGTAGGTACGGCTGCGGATGCCGATCGGAATGGTTCCGGTTACCTCATGAATGTTTGAGGGAGAGAACTGTTTTGCAAATGCTGCGAACCGTTCGGGTACGTCCTGCGTGCCGCAGAGACCGATACGTGCACGGGAGGCGGAGAGCGGAATCACCCAGGCAAAAAAGTCAGGCGATGCGTTTGGGTGCAGTTCCACACGATCTGGGCTGCCGTTCCAGGAAATTTCGGCCTGAATCCCTGCATAGATGTAACGCGACGGAGGAACACCGAGTCCCCGGGCAACGACGCTGCGCGGCCCGTCGGCTACGATCAGAATAGTGTAGGGAAATTCCTGTTTCCCGGAAATTCCGACCGTTTGAATCGTTTTTTTCTCCGGGTTGATACGGGTCACGCAGGTCTTCAGAGAAAACTCCGCGCCCGCATCTGCTGCGCGGGCTGCCATCTCATAATCCAGTCGTCCGCGATCCACCACAAACGCCTTCGTCTCTTCCGCAGCAAAGGAAAGCTCGTGCCCGGCAGAACCACAGATGCGGGCACCGCAGATTTTGTTCAGAACCGATGACGCCGACACTCCGCACTCCGCAAATGCCGAGTTTGAGAGAAGACCGGCACACTGTACGGGGTAGCCGATCGCGGCGTGTTCTTCAAGCACCAGTGTGCGTAGTCCTGCTTCGGCGCAGAATCGTGCGGCGGCGGAGCCGGTCGGACCTGCTCCTGTGATGATGACGTCGTACATGGAAAAGATACAGAGATGTTGTCAGTCGGAGAAGATAAACAAAAAGGGTAGTGCTGATATCGGGATTCGAACCCGAGTCGCTGGCGTGAAAGGCCAGCATGATTGGCCTCTACACTATATCAGCCCAATCACTGCTTCGCAGTATTGCCTATAGTGGTTGTCGCGGAAAAATAAAAAGATTATGATATCTTT
>JAISHD010000030.1 GCA_031262705.1 Methanocalculaceae archaeon
CTGTGTTCGACTGCATACTATAGGGTATCCAATGCCGAACGACACTCCTGTTGATACGCTGATCGCCGCCGCCGAAACCTCCCTTGATGCCGGCTCCTCGCTCTTCACCGCCGTTGACACCGCTGACATTGCCGCTCTTGAAAGCAGCATCGCCCGCATCCTTCGTGCCCTTGCAGAACGGTTCGGCCTCCTGCCCGAGGACCATCAGCCGATTCTCGCCCTACTGCCGGAATCCGTCGACATCCTTGGCACCTCCACAAAAACCGCAGCCAAAACACACCTTCCCGTATCCGGCGTATGCGATCTCGTGCGGTCGGTATATGAATCCGAAGAACCCCAAACTCCGGAAATTTCCGAAGAAGAAACGGACGCCTGCATTTCGGCGGGCAGACTCTTAATCGACCTTCTCTCCGGCCAGCGGACACTAACAGACGCAGTCTTTGCCAAAGACGGAGCCTATGATACATTCTGCGGCATCGCCGCCCCTTATCTCATCAGCGGGGTCGTATTTGCGGAAGGCGGGGAAAGTACCGAACCCTACGAAGAAAAAATTCCCGACCTGCTTGCAGGCCCGATCAGACGTCTCGTTGAACTGCTTGCCGCGCTTCTGACCTCTGCATTTATGTCCGGACTTATTCTGCTGCTCATTCGCCGTGTTCTCGCCGTCCGCAAAATCCGCCCCGGCACGGTGGACAACATCATCTTTGCAGGATCGGTAGCATCACTCATCGCTGCAAACCTTCCGATGTTTGTGGATGGTGCAAAACAGGTCGCAGCCGAACTGCGGAATTTGCAGGAGATCATTGAAAGAACCGACGACGGAGTTGAAATCCCGGTCGTGTAAAAAAAGAAAAAAAATATTTTTTTCAGAGTTTGGTGACAATCGTCACAATATCGCCGTCTTCGACCTTGTGCTGCAGACCAACCTTTGCCGCATCATGCTTCACCGACGTCCCCCAGATCTTTGCGTATCGGAACTGATCCACAAAATCGCGGTGAAGTCTGCGGCAGATATCCTCAATCGTACTGCCTCTTCGCATAATCATCGGCTCTTCCATATCCGCATCCTCTCCGTACGGCTTCATATAAATGCGCAGAAACCCGAGATACTCATAAATAGCATCCTGCAGCTTATCGATATTATAGCCCGCATGCGCCGAGATCATAATCGGATCAACTCCGTACTTCTTCCGCATCTCATCCTCAACCTCTTCGCGCTCCGTCTCGGTCACGAGATCCACCTTATTGATCGCAATAAATTCCGGAATGTACATCCGGTTTCCCATCACTGCATCAATGATATCATCCTGCGTCACATTGCTGCCGCGAACCAGCACATCCGCGTTCATAATCTTGCTCTCTGCAAGGATTGCACGGACTTCCTCGATATCAATATCCACTGCGCCGACTGTATTCAGGCGGATACCGCCGAACCCTGTCCTCTTGATGGTGATATCCGGCCTCGGCTTATTGATGCGGATTCCTGCATCGTAAAGTTCGTGCATCAGCACATCCACATGCACGCCGTTGAAAACATCGCCCAAAATCACGATCAGATCCGCGGTACGAACAACAGCAATAACCTCTTTTCCGCGCCCCTTGCCCATTGCTGCACCGGCAATAAGCCCAGGGATATCCAGAATCTGAATCTTTGCACCCTTATACTCCATAAGGCCAGGAACAACCGTCAGCGTAGTGAACGCATATGCCCCTGTCTCACTTTCCGCGCCGGTCAGCTTGTTTAAGAGCGTTGACTTACCCACCGACGGAAAGCCGACCAGAACAATCGTCCCGTCCCCGGACTTCTTGACCGCATATCCCTCACTGCTGCCGGCAGACTTCATTGCGCGAGTGACGGCATCGTCCTTGATTTTGGCGAGTTTTGCTTTTAAACGCCCGATGTGCTGTGAAGTTGCCTTGTTGTATCTGGTATTTCTGATCTCGTCCTCAATGGCTTTGATCTCTTCTTCAAGGCTCATATTGTCTATACCTATACGTTTTGGTATTAGATGAACATATGGGGGGAAGTGCATCGGGATTTCGTCATCTATAAATATCTCATACGGCAACATTAGTTACGCAAGCTCTCTTGCTGATATAGTGTAGTGGCCAATCATGTCGGCCTCTCACGCCGACGACTGGGGTTCGAATCCCCATATCAGCACTATCCTTTTTGTTTACCGTTTCTAAACGTGTACTCTAAACATTTTGGCATGTATCTTATTAATCGTACGGGGACAGGACAACCCAAAGAGGTTTTAGTACTCGCAAACGGTATTGAAGCTGTTCACTACCCGACACCGAAGGCTGGCTGATTCCGGATGTAACCCTCATTGAAGAAAAAACGCATGCCAAAAAACCCTGGAAATTAAGCTATCATCTGGATAACGGTGGAATCTAGTATGACAACGGTGACGGGATCAGGATCAACGGAGTGACCGGTATTTTCACCAGTACACAGGCGTAAAATCCATCCATCTCTTTTTTGCCAGGTAGCACCCCAAGTACTGGTATGACATTTCATCCGACAAACAACCCGGTGTTCTGGAAACAGACCGCAGATGAACTTTTAGCATCGGCACGTTTTGAGAAAGCCCGGGCGGCGTATCATCAGCTGTGCGAACTGACGCCGAACGATGCGGATGCATGGCGCGGCATGGCGCAGGCTCTTGCCGGTCTTGAACGGAATGGCGATGCCGTTGCCGCGTTCGAACGAACTCTCATTCTTCTGCCGGATGATCGTGCAGCACTTACCGGTCTTGCGGACTGCTACGAAGCACTCGGCGAGTTTGAAAAAATGACGTCATGCAGGATCCGGCTTGGTGAACTGGACTAAAGATACCCGATGCCGGTGATCAGGTGGATGACCCACAGGATCCCGAAAATTACCGGGACATGAATCAGATAGACTGCAAGCGTCACGTTTCCGTTGCCGATCGCAGCGAAAAATCTGCCGAAGACTCCCGGCTCCGGCAAAGAGAACCTGCGGACACCTTTCGGATACAGGATCGATCCGACACCGATGCCAAGCAGCATCGCACCAAACCAGGGAAAGAGCGGGAAATAGTCCTGGGTGAAATCCATGAAATCTGCGCTGTGAATCCCCAGCGGATACAGCCATGCAGGATCATGCAGAGCGGGGACTGCAAAAATACCGATCAGAACAACGGCAAGACCGGAAATGATATTCCATTTTCCCAGTTTCAGGAACGGAATCGAAACAAGCATGGAAACACTCAGCATGTGCAGGAATCCGAACTTGATGAACCGTCCGGCCGCATCAAAGATCAGAAAGTCTGCAATCCAGCTGATAAGGGTAATACCCATCGCGATCGCGAACAGGAACACTGATTTTTTGATGATGGATCTGTGATACTCCCGCAAATCTCCGTTTTTCCGGGCATAACGCAGAACAAGTGCTGTTCCTGAGATGAAAACAAATGCACCGGATGTCAGCCAGATGCTGTTGTAAATGGAAAAAACGCTTCGTTTTCAAACAGCATGTGAAAAATCACCATGCAGGCGGCAACATGATAGGCGATCATTGAGAAGAGCGCAAAACCGCGTATCGCGTCCACTTCCCAGTATCGTTTACCCATAGATAAGGGTTGGTTGGATGCACGGCGGGAAATAGCTATCTCTGTATATGCTGTTCGATTGAATGAAAAACAGGAGGTTTGTTTCCCGTGAAACTCCGTGTGTTCTGTACATTTTGTGGTTATTCCAGAAAAAACCAAAGTCGAAGTATTTTTATTCAGAGAATTTTTGGTCATGCAGTAAGAGACTTTTCAGACTTTTGAAACAAAGCCTTCCCGAAGGGAATAATTATCTTACCTCCACTCTAACGTATAGTGGTTATCAACCTCAGTTAGTGGTTCTTCATGCTTGAGAATGAATATCAGCTTGAATATTTCAAGCGGGAAGGATTTGTCCGCAAAATCTGTAAAAAATGCGGAATGCCGTTCTGGACCCGGGACCCGGAGCGTGAAGTTTGTGGTGACGCTCCCTGTGAACCATATCAGTTCATCGGCAACCCCATGTTTGCCAGACACAGTGTGGAAGAGATGCGGGAAGCCTATCTCTCCTACTTCGAGAAAAACGGCCACACCCGTATCGGCAGATATCCGGTAGCCGCACGATGGCGCGATGACATCTACTTAACCATCGCATCCATTGCCGACTTCCAGCCGTACGTAACAGGCGGCATCTGCCCTCCTCCGGCAAATCCCCTTACCATCTCCCAGCCGTGCATCCGGCTCAACGACCTCGACAATGTCGGCCGGTCGGGCCGCCACTTCACCTGCTTTGAGATGATGGCGCACCATGCCTTCAACACCGACGACCATCCGGTGTACTGGAAGGACCACTGTGTTGAGTTGTGCAGCGGCTTTGTGGAGTCCATCGGCGGCGACCTTGCCAACCTCACATTCAAGGAAAACCCGTGGTTCGGCGGTGGAAACGCCGGTGCAAGTGTCGAAGTTCTGATGGGCGGACTTGAGGTTGCAACGCTCGTCTTCATGAACCTGTCGCGGAAGAACTCCGGCAAACCGCAGGTCATGATCGACGGCAAAGACTACTATGAGATGCCGCTCCGGATTGTGGATACCGGATACGGTCTTGAGCGGTTCGCCTGGGCGTCGCAGGGAACACCGACCGCGTATGACGCCGTCTTCCCCGAGATGATCCCGCGGCTCTTAAACGCCGCAGGCATGGAAGACCGCCTCGACAATCCGGAGTTTGCGCACATTCTTGGTATGAACGCAAAGTTCGCCGGACTCATGGACATCCGCGGCGAGAAGCTGCACGATCTCCGGCAGAAAGTAGCTGACGCAACCGGTGTCTCCCTCGCAAAGCTGGAAGAAATAATCGTCCCGATGGAGAACATCTACGCACTCTGCGACCACACCCGCTGCCTTGCCTACATGCTCGGCGACTTAATCGTCCCCTCCAACGTCCGCGAAGGATATCTTGCACGTCTGGTTCTGCGCCGCAGCATCAGAATGATGCAGGAAGCAGGCGTTGACGAAGACCTCGGTGATCTTGTAGTGGCCCAGATGGAAAAGATTGGTCTTTCCCAGTTTGAGCAGGAACCCTCAATCGTCCGCGAGATCATCAGTCGCGAGGTCGAGAAGTACGATGCAACCATTGAACGCGGAACCCGTACCGTGCAGCGCATCGGTCAGACCTATGTCAAGAAGAACCAGCCGGTCCCGCTTGAAGAGCTTATCACGCTCTACGACTCCCACGGTATCCCGGTGGATCTGATGGACCGGATTCTTACCGAAACCGGTGCGCAGTTCGAGATTCCGGACGACTTTGACTCCCAGATAGCTGAAATGCACTCGGAAAACGAGGGAGTGAAACCCGAATCCCCGCTTTCCAAATATGCAGAGCGTATTGCAGGTCTGCCTGCAACCCGCAGAAGCTACTACGAACGGCCGACCGACATGGAGTTTGAGGCAACTATTGTGGACGTTTTTGACGACTACGTCATTCTTGACCACACTCTCTTCTATCCCGAAGGCGGAGGACAGCCGTCCGACACCGGAACATTTGTCACGATTGATACAATGATCCGCGTTGATGAGGTGGTAAAATCCGGTGATGTGATTCTCCACAAGGTCCGCGGTCCCGGACTCAAACGCGGCGACCGGGTAAAAGGTGTTGTTGACGAGGAGCGCCGCTGGGCACTCATGCGCCACCACTCCGGAACCCACGTCATTCTCCGTGCAGCAAAAGAGGTTCTCGGTCCCCATATCCATCAGGCAGGATCCCAGCTCTCAACCGATGCCGCCCGGCTTGACATCCGGCACTATACTCATATCACGCCTGAACAGCTCAAACAGATTGAGATCGTGGCAAACCGTCTGGTGATGGAGAACCTGCCGGTCATGATCAAGATGGAAAGCCGCACAAAGGCCGAACAGAAGTTCGGGTTCGCCCTCTATCAGGGCGGTGTCCCGCCGGGAAAAGAGCTGCGCATCGTGCAGATGGGTGCTGAGGTCCAGGCCTGCGCCGGAACGCACTGCCAGAGCTCCGGTGAGATTGGTCCCATCAAACTTCTGCGTCTTGAACACATTCAGGACGGTGTGGAACGTGTTGAGTTCGCCGCAGGATTCGCTGCGCTTGATGCAATGCAGCACATTCAGACGCTCCTGAACACCTCTGCCGACACCCTGTCCGTGCAGACCGAAAACTTACCTGCATCCGTTGAGCGGTTCTTCACCGAGTGGAAGGATCAGCGCAAAGAGATCGAACGCCTGCGGGCAAAGATTGCGGATCTGGAACTCTCCCGTCTGGAAGGAATTGTGGTGAACGGCGTTGAGGTCGTCATCAAACAGGTGGATGTCTCACGCAAAGAACTTGTCACAGTTGCCGGAGCAGTTGCTGCCCGCGGCGGTGTTGCGGTTCTGATTACGACCGCCGACGGCATCGGCGTTGTTGCAGCGTCCGGTGTCGCCGGCAAAGTCCATGCCGGGCAGCTTGTTTCGGCAGTCTGTGCGGAACTCGGCGGCAAAGGCGGCGGCAAAGAAAATCTCGCACAGGGTGCGGGTAGTGACGCTGCAAAGAGTGCGGATGCGATCGCAAAGGCCGATGATTTCATCAGAGCACAGCTCTGACCCTCTTTTTTTGTTCCGAACTGTTTTTCCTTCACCGCACCATGTGCGACCCTGTCCCGCGCGGCCTACCGTGTCACACACTCGCAGGCAGTAATTCCACAGGTCCCCATACGAGAACTTTTACCCTTTTCCCAACGCATAACATAAGCAGTATCTAATGAAGCTCGTCATCGATGAACGCCGCTGCAAAGGCTGCAACCTTTGTACCCAGGTCTGTCCCTACCGGATATTTCAGGAAGGGAAACGGCCTGGTCCCCGCGGTTATGTAATACCTGTCCTTGATCATCCCGAGCGCTGTACCAACTGCCGCCTGCAGATCATGTACGGCCGCCAGCTCTGCGGCATGTGCCAGATGACCTGTCCGGATCAGGCCATTTCATGGATAGAGGAAAAACCCTACGAAGCACACAAAGTGGTGATTGAATATTGACCGATAAAACCGAGTTCCTCAACGGAAACACCGCCTGTGCCGAGGGTGCAATTGCCGCGGGATGCCGATTCTTTGCCGGATACCCGATCACCCCCTCCACTGAAGTTGCCGAACGCATGGCAGCCCGTCTTCCCAAAGTCGGCGGAACCTTCATCCAGATGGAGGACGAACTCGCCAGCATGGCCGCAATCATCGGCGGCGCATGGGCAGGCGCACGCACGATGACCGCAACCTCCGGCCCCGGATTTTCCCTCATGATGGAAAACATCGGCTATGCCGCCATGACTGAAACTCCCTGCGTTGTTGTCAATGTCCAGCGGGGCGGTCCTTCCACCGGCCAGCCCACCATGGCAGCCCAAGGCGACATGATTCAGGCACGGTTCGGCTCGCACGGTGATTACAGCATCATCGCCCTTGCTCCGTCTTCCGTGCAGGAGATGTTTGACCTGACCGTCAAGGCGTTCGATCTCGCCGACCGGTTCCGTACTCCCGTCTTCCTGATGGCGGATGAAACCATCGGTCACATGCGCGAAAAGGTTATCTTGCGGGGAGATGTTGAGATCATACCGCGCCGCGAACTGGGGAGTGACGAGCTTCCCTGCAAACCGGATGCGAATGGTGTACCGGGTTTTGGCACCTTCGGCAACGGACACGGCGTCCACATCACCGGACTCACCCATGACGAGCGGGGATATCCGGCAACCGACTCCGCGGCCCTGCACGAAAACCTTGTCAGACGACAGGTCGGAAAAATCGAAAACTTCCGAAATGAGATCGCAGACGTTGATATCGTCAATCCTGATGCAGAAGTAATTTTCATCAGTTACGGAGCGCCGACCAGAGCCGTTCAGCAGCTTCTTGCCGACTATCCGGGAGTATACGGCCACTTCAACCTTAGAATCGTCTGGCCGTTCCCGGACGCAAAACTCGCCGAGTTCCGCGCGGCGAAAGCCTTCGTCGTTCCCGAGATGAATCTCGGCCAGATAGCCCGCGAAGTCCGCATGCACACCAATGTTCCGGTTGTCACCGCCCCCAAACTCGGCGGTGCACTGCACAGCGTTGACGAACTCAAACACGCCGCAGACGTTGCAGCGACTGCGACCGGCACATTCACGGAGGTACTGCTGTGACCCTCGAAGACTGGTACCGCCAGGACCGCCTGCCCCACATCTACTGTGCCGGCTGCGGAAACGGTACCATCCTTAACTGCACGCTCCGGGCCGTAAATGAACTCGGACTGGTTCAGGACAGAACAACATTCGTCTCCGGCATCGGCTGTTCGTCGCGTGCTGCCGGTTATACCTCAAGCGACTCCCTGCACACCACACACGGCCGTGCACTGCCGTTTGCAACCGGCGTCAAGCTCGTAAAACCGGAAAACGATGTCATCGTCTTTACCGGTGACGGCGACCTTTCCGCAATCGGCGGCAACCACTTCATTCATGCATGCCGCAGGAACATCGACCTCACCGTCATCTGCATGAACAACAACATCTACGGCATGACCGGCGGACAGGGAAGCCCCTGCACCCCCTATGGAGCGATAACCACCACAACCCCCTACGGCATGCATGAAATGCCGTTCGATCTCTGTGCCGTGGCAGAAGCCGCCGGAGCGAACTATGTCGCACGCTGGACCTCATTCCATGTCAAGGAACTCACCGAAGCAATCCGTACGGGAATTGAAACACCGGGCCTCTCCTTCATTGAGGTCATGGCACAGTGTCCGACCTCGTTCGGCAGCAAAAACAAAATGAAGCAGGTCTCCCAGATGATCGACATGTTCCGTACAAACGCCGTCCTCAAAGGAAAAGCCGAACGCGACAGAGCAGCAGGCATCCCGCTCGCCCCGGGGAAGTTCATCGTCGGTGAACTTGTCCGGCGCAGCAACCCGGTTCTCGGAGGCAGACCATGAGACAGGAGATCCGTTTCTCCGGACTCGGCGGGCAGGGCATCATTACCGCCGCCGTCATCCTCGGCCGCGCCGCAGCACTCTACGGCGGAAAACACGTTGTCCAGACCCAGAGCTACGGCCCGGAGGCACGCGGAGGTGCAAGTGCATCCGCCGTCATCATCTCCGATGAACCCATCCATTACCCGAAGGTCACCGAACCGCACATCTATGCGATCATGTCCGAGGAGGCATACAAAAAATACGGTGCGAACGCATCAGCCGACGCAGTCATGCTGGTTGATCCGGGCTACGTCACCAGCCGTCCGGACTGCACCTGTTACGAGGTTGCCGCAACCGCCGAAGCAAAGGCCCGGCTGGGAAAACCGGTCTTTGCCAATGTTATTATGCTCGGCGGACTTCTCGAAGCAACCGGCATCATCAGTTATGAAGCACTTGAGCACGCCGTCCTTGACAGCGTTCCCAAAGGCACCGAAGAAAACAACAAAAAAGCCCTTGCCATCGGCATGGAGCTGGTACGAGAGCAGAGACCATGAAATTCCGCGAATACGAAGCAAAACAGATCTTCCGGGAAGCAGGCATCCCGGTCCCGAACAGTGAACTTATCAGCCGCGCCGGTGAAGCCGCCGCGGCTCAGGCGCGGGTTGCAGACCGCGTCGTCCTCAAAGCACAGGTGGACGTCGGCGGTCGCGGAAAGGCGGGCGGCATTCTTCCCGCAACCGACGAAAACATTGCCGAAGTTGCAAAAGAACTGTTCGGGAAAACCATCAAGGGACTGCCGGTGGAGCAGGTGCTGGTCGAAGAAGCGCTTGATATTCAGCATGAGTATTATCTCAGCATCACCATCGACCGGTCGGCGAAGATGCCGGTCATCCTCTTCTCCGAGGAAGGCGGTGTGGAGATTGAAACGCTTGCAAAGGAAAAACCGGAAGCACTTCACCGCGCCTTTATTGACCCCTGTTTTACCAATGTGCCGGACTTCATTATGCGCAATGTCTTGGGTTCCGCCCCGAAATCCATCGGTCCGGTCATCAACGCTCTCTATCATGTGTACTGCAGGACCGACGCAATCCTTGCCGAGATCAATCCTCTGGTGATGACGCCAAAAGGCGTCATTGCCGCGGACGGCAAGATTGTGCTCGACGACAACGCTCTCGTCCGTCAGGGAATCTCCGAGAACCGCGACTTAACCCCCCGTGAGGCTGAGGCGGAGAAGCACGGATTTTCCTATGTGGAACTGGGCGGAGATATCGGTGTCATCGGTAATGGTGCAGGTCTGACCATGGCAACGCTCGACATCATCGCCCACTACCACGGTCGTGCTGCAAACTTCCTTGATGTCGGCGGCGGTGCAGGATTTGAACGGGTGGCGCGTGCGGTGCGTCTTGTCGCCTCCATGCCTGGTGTGAAGGTGATTGTGGTCAATCTTCTCGGCGGCATCACCCGCTGTGACGAGGTCGCCCACGGCATCATTGATGCCGGTGTTCCTCAGCCGGTGATCGTACGGCTTGCCGGAACAAACGAGGCAGAAGGCCGCAGACTTCTCGAAGATAAAGGTTATTCCATGCTTGATACGATGGATAAAGCCATCCGTGCCGCCGTGGAGGTGGCAAACAAATGATCTACGCAGATAAGGACACCGAAATTCTGGTGCAGGGAGCAACCGGTTCGCAGGGAGCATTCCACATCAATCTGATGAACCAGTACGCAAAAGAGGTTGGCGGCGCAGGCGTTGTTGCCGGTATGACTCCCGGCAAAGGCGGCCAGCAGGTACACGGCGTGCCGGTGTACAACACCGTCTGGGACGCAATGGACCCTCATGACATCGGTGCGTCCGTCATCTTTGTTCCGGCAGGCGGATGCGGTGACGCCATTATGGAAGCGGCAGACGCCCGGATTCCGACAGCCGTTGTCATCACCGAGCACATTCCCGTGCATGATGTGATGCGGGCTATTGCCTATGCCAAAACCTGTGGAACAAAGGTTATCGGTCCGAACTGTCCGGGACTTTTGATCCCGGATACGTGCAAACTTGGTATCATCCCAACAAATTTATGCCGAAAAGGCGATATTGGGGTAGTTTCACGCAGCGGGACGCTGACGTATGAGGTCATCTCAGAGTTGTCTCTTGCAGGATTCGGCCAGTCCGGCATCATCGGCATCGGCGGTGATCCGATCATCGGCCAGACGTTTTCCGATGTGATGGACGTGTTCGTTGCAGACGACAGAACCCGTGCCGCCGTTCTGATCGGTGAAGTCGGCGGAAACTTGGAGATTCGCGGTGCAAAACGTGCACTCTCTCTCGGCATGCCGGTTGTTGCCTACATTGCCGGAATCTCCGCCCCCAAAGAGAAGCGCATGGGCCATGCCGGCGCGATCGTTGAGGGCGGCGAGAGTGATGCCGCATCCAAGATTGAACGACTGAGAGGTCTTGGCATTCCGGTTGCAACCCGCCCGTCAGAGATTCCGCTGCTGGTGAAGGAGATTCTATGAAGGAAAAAGATCGTACACTGCTTCTCGCTGCAGATGAACTTGCCCGAACAGTGGACGCTCTTGCAATTATTTCCTTTCTGAACAAGGACAATGAAATTCATCTGGAAACCCCGGTTGTCTGGGTCCGCGACATTCAACCCGAGATTCTCCGTGACCGCACAATGGTGACGCTGGTGGACTACTGTTCCAACCACATCATCGATGCAGTGCTGCAGTACAAGATTCTGACAAAAATGCAGAGCGGAACCGTTGTTGCGGTGTTCCCGTATGCTCTGCTGATCTATGATATTGAGGATGCGAACGATCAGTTCAACATTGAGCAGTACGCCGATATCGCCGATCTTGACGCCCTGCATTCTGTGTTGTCGCTTGCGCTTGAGATCGCCCGCGAAGGACGCGAAGGACGTGCAATCGGCACGGCCTTTATCATCGGCGACATTGACGAACTGAAACGCTGGTCGCATCAGGGTGTCTTAAATCCGTACGAAGGTCATCCCGAGTCAGTCTGTGATGTGCGGGTCAGGGAAAACTGGGAGAGCGTCAAAGAGTTCGCCCAGCTTGACGGTGTGTTCCTGATCGACAAAGACGGCATCATCGGTGCGTCCGGCCGGTATCTGGATGCTGACGGCCGGGACGTCCATCTCCAGAGCGGTCTTGGCGGTCGCCATCTGGCAACGGCTGCAATTACCAAAGTTGCGCCTGCGATCGGTATTACCGTCTCCGAAAGTGGTGGTGTTGTCCGTGTGTTTGTGGCAGGAACCGCCGTTGCGCAGATACGGACTGACATCAGACTCTCTATCTGAATATTTTTTTGGCGTTGCACCATTTTTCCCGGGCTGAAAATACAAAGCCCGGGATTACTCCGTCCCTTGTCGTGACTCCGCCACCAGTTCCAGTTTTGTAAGCCATGCATCAAAATGCGGACAGCAGCTCCTGATGACAGGAAGCCCGATTCGTTCGGCGATTGCCATTCCTTCAACTGTTTTCGAGTACCGCGGATACAGTCTCTTCAGCCGTTTTGACGGTGCCGTCTCCGGACTTGTATTGATCTCTTCGGGTGCATATTGATTTCGGATTTTCCTAAGTTCGGCATACTTCGATTCACGGCCTACGGACAATACGCGGTCCACAACGGACACATCCGAAAAGAGCAGCGCCTCAAACTCATGCAGCTGAATATAGGGGATAAAATTATCTTCTGAAATAGTATCTCCGCTGATATCCGCATCGAGCCGCTGTTCCAGATAGGCAACACGTTCTGCGGCGGTGGAAAATTTACTCGCATCCGCCATTCCGGGAAAATCCGCCGGAAGTCCATAGTAGTCGATCATCGTTGTCACCACGGCATTTCTGTTCTTCAGCAGACGGCGCGTGTTCACCCGGAACTGTTCATAATGGCTTAAACCTCCTCGATGTGCAATGCCGCGGCTGTTGCTTGTTTTGTTGATGATAACCGCGATACTGCAGTTATACTCCTCAAGATGCGGCCGCAGCAGCCGTGATGCAAATGAAGCTTCTGTGTATCCTTCCACATGAATCTTCAGAAGAAGTGTCACGGGTTTCCTCCCAGAACATTCATCTGCCAGAGTTCTCCGATGCTGTACTCCTCAATCCACTCTGCAAGACTTTCGGGTGTGGGTACGGTAATCGTTGTCGTGCCGCGGTTCATGTCAACAATCAGAATTCGGGAACTGGTATTCTCTTCCACCGGCCCGAACGCATTCAGGAGCTGTACCGACTGAGTGGAGATCATCAGCTGTGCGCTTCTGCTTGCCAACTTCATCAGATCCGCGAGCACTGCAACCGCGAACGGATGCAGTCCCAGTTCCGGTTCATCAATCAGAATCAGTCGCGGAGGAGTCGGCTGCAGGAGAAGAACTGCCAGATTGATGAATCGTGCGGTACCGCCGGACAGTACATGCAGTCCGAATGCGTGGCCACCGCCCTGTCTGTCTGTCCAAAGCAATGTTACGTCTCCGCTCTCCTCACGGAACAGAAAATCCCCGAACTGGGGGAATATCAGCCGGATGGTATCGGTGATCTTTTCGAAGTACTCGGGCGCCGTCTGTTTGAGCCGGAACAAAAACTCCGTCAGCCGCCGTTCATCCTCGGCTCCCGTGCACCGGCTCTGGAACCGGTAGGTTGTCCAGCTCTGCAGATGCAGCCGGAAACTTTCCCATGACGCATCAGCCTGCACTCCGGCAAATATTCCTGTCTCAATCGTGTCGGACGACACCAGTTTCAGCGTCTTGTCCTCTGTTGTGAGGGTCAGTTGTTCGGATGCTATGCGGCATCCGCTGCCGGCATCGGGATGAAGGTGTATTTCATAGAAACCGTCTCCGAATTCCGCCTGCAGCATGATGTTATTTGTCTGTTTGGTCCCGTATCGGAACAATACCTCAGGCCCGCCGGTCTCGGCGACATAGGTCTGCAGCTTTCCAATTGTGATTGCATGAAGCAGCTCAAATATGCCGAGAATATTGCTCTTCCCCGACCCGTTCGATCCTATCAGGAGATTAATGCGGTCAAGCGGAAATTCGGCATCTTCAATTGAGCGAAATCCTGCAATCCGTATTTTTGAGATGTCTGGGGCAGTCATTATTTGTCAGTATCGCTGCGGACGGTATTAAAGATGCGGCTTCGGGTGTTTTTTCTAAAAAACATCCTTATTCACTGACCACCAGATTCTCGCGCTTTGTAATCAGATTGGGAACAGCCGCCGACAGAATCAGTGTTGCAATCCCGCAGAGAAGACCAAGGACTGCGGTTGCGTGAAAACCTTCCACGAACAGAGATACAGAAAGATCGCTCACTGCAACACCAACCGAAGCCGGAACCGCAAGGGAAAACACCACCGCATACGCGGCAACCCCGATAACTCCGCCGAGAAAGTCCGAAGTTATCATCACTGACGTTCCGGTACCGGCTTCTCCTTCCGGTGCATGCTGTACAATGCGGGTCGTTGCAGGTCCGCCGGAGATGCCGAATGCAAGACCCATGCAGACGAGAGCCGGAATCAGTGCGGAAATGCCAAACGACGGAACAATCACCAGGAGCACCGCACAGAACACAATCCGGCATGCCGCCGCAAGAATGCACGGGGTACGGCATCCGATCCGATCACACCAGGCGCCGACCGGAATGCCGATGAGTGCGGTAATGACAGAGGAAACCATCAGCAGAAGCCCGGATACTGCCGCATCAAGGCCAAGTGCCGTGTGCATGTAAAACGGCACCATATACATCACACCCGCAAATACCATGCAGGTCAAAAGATACGACACCGTTACCGCAGAGAACTTCCAGTGGCGGAATATTCTGATGTTTAACAGAGGGTTTCTGCTCCGCAGCGAGTGCAGGCAGAACACCGCCGCACACACCGCAAACAAGCCCGCAAAGAACAGAATCTCAGGGCTTGTCCAGCCGAACTCAGGGCCGCGTTCAAGCGCCATGATAAACCCTGCAATTGCAAAGAACAGCACACATGTTCCGAAGAAGTCAAACCTATCCAGCTTCGCCGGAACGATCGGGGCAGGAATCGCGTGTCGTCCAAGAATAATTGCTGCAATTCCGATCGGCACATTGATCAGGAATATCCAGTGCCATCCAAGGTATGCCGTAATCAGCCCGCCGATCGGGGGGCCGAACGTCAGTGCAATCCCGCCGGTTGTTGCAATCACGCCCATGCCGAGTCCGCGCGTGCCTTCCGGTAAAAACCGAGTAACAAGAAGTGGGGCTGCTGCTGCAATCATCGATGCGCCAAGTCCCTGCAGCGCCCGTGCGGCTATCATGCACGATAAGGTCGGCGACACCACACAGACAAACGATCCAATGGCAAACACCGCGAATCCGATGGAGAAGATCTGTTGGATGCGTCCCTGATCGGCAATCTTTCCAAACGCCAGAATGAACCCCGCCATAATCAGAAGATATGCCATCACCACCCAGGAACTGCCGGAGATGTCAACCCCGAAATCTCCGGCAATCACCGGCAGCGCAACGTTAACAATTGAGCTGTCCAGACCGTCCATAAAGATGGAAAACGCTGCGATTAAGAGAATCATCTTCTGGTGGCGCTGGTTTTTAATAACGGAGTACATCGGTTTGTTTTATTACGTTGGCATTTTTCCATAATCAATCCGGCGGGGTATCTGTACCATCCCACCGTATATATCAAAGAAGCGCACATTCTCTAATTACATCTATGCTGGAGATACTCACTTCTATTGTTTCAGCGGCAATTACACTGTTTATCATTCTGGACCCTCTTCTCTCCACGTCCATGTTCATTGACCTGACACGCGGACTTTCCGGAAAAGAGGTGCTGAAACAGGCTGGTATTGCAACAGCAGTAGCCGGGGCACTGATGCTGGTGTTTCTGGTGTTCAACGACGTCATCTTCTCCATTCTTAACATTGAACTGGAAAGCTTCAAGGTTGCAGGCGGTATTATCCTTTTCATTCTGGGTCTGCAGATTGTACTGGGACTTGAGATCGGCGGGAAAGCTGCACATGAAGCACGGGCGGAACAGGCACGGGATGGTGCGGAACTTCTTCCCGGTACCGTCCGGAAGTCCATGGCAGGTGTCATCATCGGAACACCGATCATGTGCGGTCCCGGAACTATCACGACTGTTATGATCATCGGTTCGCAGTATGGGATTTTGATAACCGCAGCGGCTGTTGTTCTTGCCCTGCTGGTCATATGGATTCTCCTGGCGTTCTCCTCGCGGATTACTGCCCTTCTCGGTGAGACGGTAATAGTAATTCTGTCCAAGAGTGTAGGACTGCTGCTCACGGCGATTGCGGTTCACTCGATCTGGAGCGGGGTTGTAGGTCTTATCGGACTGACGGCGG
>JAISHD010000034.1 GCA_031262705.1 Methanocalculaceae archaeon
CTCCGGTTCAGGGCCGTATCTGACGCCGTCAAAGCGGCCAAGGTTGTAACTTGCCTCGCAGGTGCAGGTAACGTAGTAGGCGGGAAGGGCATACTGCATGGACGGAAGCGAGACCTCGCGGATGGTTGCGCCGAGTTCTTCGAGTTTGCCAATGGATCTTTCGACGGTTTTGGCTACATCGGCGTCAACGCCTTCGCCGAAGTATTCTTTTGGGACGCCGACAACTTTTCCTTTGATGTCGGCGTGGAGATCCGCGAAGCGATAGGGTTTGTCAACCGAGGTTGAGTCGCGGCGGTCGCCGCCGGCGATCACGCTGAACAGTTTTGCGGTGTCGGTGACCTTTGCTGCCATGGGGCCGATCTGTTCAAAGGAGTTGGCATACGCGATTAAGCCGTATCGGCTGACGCGACCGTAGGAAGGTTTGAGGCCGACGATGCCGCAGTAGGATGCGGGACAGCGAATCGAACCGCCAGTGTCGGAGCCGAGCGCCATCGGAACGAGGCCTGCGGCAACAGCTGCAGCGGAACCACCGGAGGATCCGCCGGTAACGCGGGTGGTGTCGCGAGGGTTTAAGGCGGGGCCGAAGGCGCTGTTTTCGGTGGTGGTTCCCATACCGAACTCGTCCATATTGGTTTTTCCGGCAATGGTTGCACCTGCTGCTTTGAGCAGTTCAACAGCGTGTGCGTCGTAGGGTGGTGTGTAGCCGAGAAGGATTTTGGAGGCACAGGTGGTGGGGATGTTTTTGGTGGAGATATTGTCTTTTACGGCAACGCGGATGCCGGCAAGTGGTCCTGCGGCTGAGGAGGAGATCTCAATATCAGAGAGGAATGCGTTGTATGCATCAGACATTTAGATCACCTTGGGAGCGCGAATGTAGCCGTCTTCGGGGTTGTGGGAGTTTGCAAGCGCTTCTTCCTGCGAGAGGGAGGGTCTGACCTCATCTTCGCGGAATACGTTGACCAGCGGACGATCAAGTTCGTCGTCTGCGGTCAGAGTGTCGAGGATATCGAAGTATTCGAGAATTGCGTTGAACTGTTCAGTGAATTTGCCGAGTTCGGACGTGGCAATACCGACGTCGGCAAGTTCTGCGATATGGAGAACATCGTTTTCAGAGACCATTTTTCTGCGACCTGTGAATAGTAGTTTAGTGATGATGTTGTTTTGGGTAAAAAGAGTTACTACTCTTACGGTAGGATTGATCGGTTTTTTGGAAAAAGTTTTGGAGGGTCCCGGGTCCGGCGCAGAGTTTCCCGAGTGTATTATTATAGTGCGGTTGTGGCACTCTGTCAGGAGAGCAGGCGGGCAGACCGCAGGTCTGCGGGCTGATGGCCGGCGTGCCGCTGTTCGGGTCTTGCGGATGCAGTTTCCGTAAGCCGGTACATGACAGCAAGCCAGTCGGCAAGTTCACAGAGCCGTGCCCGGGCGGTTGGTCTTGCCCCGGTTTTTGGCAGTCTGAGGAGTTTTGCAAGTTCGATCTGAGCTGCTGCTGCCTGTCGGGTATTGGCCGGATTCAGAACAGGGTACTTCCGCCAGATCTGATCCGGCAGCGGGGGTATGTAGGCCGGATGGCTTGTCCCATCGTCTGCTGCGATGTAGGGACGGGCACTCCTCGCGATGGGGTTTTTGTTGTACCGGAGGTACATGATTCTGCCATCAGGTAGGAGGTAGATGGTGTTTGGAAGAGGAGTTTTTCTGACTCTGCGGGAACGGGTCCGCGCTGGACGGTATGTGTTTATCATGGAATGGTTCACCTCTGTAGTGTTGTCAGAGATCTGTTCTACGGGTGAAGGGATAAAGCGGGGACCGTGCGATGTGAAAGTGCTCCTGAGCAAGACTGACGGTGAGATTTTTCCAAAAAAAGAAAGGCATTCCTCCGCGAACGTTAGATAGTACGGAAGAATATCGTGGTATTCATGCCTTTTGCGCCGAAGAATTTCTTGCAGAACTCTGCGGCAACGGTCGGCGGATATTCTTTGCAGCTGAAGATGTCGATGTATGCTGCGTTGGTGTCGTTTGCAAAGTGTGCGGAGAGAAGCGAGGTTTCAATCAACTGAGTCATTGAGTAGCCGGCGACGCGGTCACAGGGACCGAAGTGAATGATCTGGGGTTCGCCGAAACGGTGCATCTCAATGAGATCTGCAAGTTCCAGTACAAATTGGTGGATTTTGTCTGCGTCGCGAATCGTTGCAGGGTCACAGTTCTTGAGATCGATTGAGGTACAGAGGCCCCAGCAGTTCTCTTCCTTAAACTTTGCAATGACCTCGGAATCGGTCATGCCATTTGCTACCATCTGTTTCATAGACTAGGGTTTTCTCCATACTTCTCAAAGTCCCGGTCACACACAATTTTTTCCTGCCGAGGATCTTTGGATGATAATAGGTCAGTCCCTGCATATTTAAAGATACCTGATGGGGAAACTGCAGCAAAATTGTTAAAAATAACTTCTACGAACTTTATTTGTTTAAAATGACATTTTACAAGCTATTTCTCAATAAATTTCAATTTTACTAGGTTATATCTCGCAAAATCAAAATTGGCAGGATTTGACGCGAATAAAAAAATGAGGTTTTCAGGGGCGGTGCGCCCCTGCATGTTTATATGGGATGATCGGTTCTTCCGGTTCTTTTTATGATTGTGGCGGTCCGAAAGTTGGCAACGGGTCTTGGACGGATTATTCGCTGTTGTGTGTTTGGTTGTATGCTCCTTTGGCTTTGGGACTTTTTTGGATGATGCGGCGGGCGGTACGGATGACAGACGGGGCCTCGGTTTCGGGGACGGTGTTTACGAGATCAGTAAGTATAGCAAAGCATGCATCGCGAACAGGATCATCATAACTGTCTAGGTGGGAGAAGACGGAAAGGATGCCGGTTGAGATGTATT
The DNA here is from genome assembly GCA_031262705.1 of Methanocalculaceae archaeon. Lineage (GTDB taxonomy): Archaea > Halobacteriota > Methanomicrobia > Methanomicrobiales > Methanocorpusculaceae > Methanocorpusculum. The sequence goes on from JAISHD010000034.1 coordinate 2,881, forward strand.
CGTTGACGCGGGCAAGAGTGATGAGGGAAGAGGCGAGGAAGGCACGACCGGTATCTGTTTCAAGGGAGAGTTTGCGGTTTGTGGCGAACCGGAGATAGAGGGATCTGCTTTCGCCGGCCTGTTCGATGTGGAAGTTTCCGCTCTGCTCAATGCGTCTGAGGTACGCAACGGTGTCAGGCGATGAGGATGCGGCGGTTGCGGCGAGGAAGTTTTCCCAGGCGACAGGGTCTGTTTTGGCACGGGCAAGTTCTGTGTCGAGGAGGTTGATCCGATCGGATGCGGTACTGGAGAGATAGAGTGTTAGTGCTGCCATCCGATCGGTGGCATTGTTTGCTGTTTCATATGCAGTTTTGAGTACTGCGTGGACGTCGGGGGTGTCAAAGGCTCCAAGGTGGGTGAGTATAAGGTTTTTGACGGCCCGGGCTTTGAAGATGCGGGCTAGTTCTGCGGGTGCGGTGGTTGGATGTTCGGGTACGCTGTAGGCGGCGTAGAGTACATTGAGGCGCGGTTTGCCGAGGGTGTCGGATACGGCTCTGATGATCTTCTGTTTTGCTGCGTGGAGTTCTGTGTAGTGGTAGGAGTAGGCGGGGTCGCTTGCGTACTCGAAGATGGTGAGGGAGAGTGCGCCGGTGTTTTGCATTCTGGTGTTGTCGGTGAGAGTGCCTGCGTACCAGCTGATGAGCCGCGGGTCAGGAACTTCTGCGGGGTCTCGGCAGAGTTTGTTCATCTCGCGGTCAACGAGGGTCTGGTAGGCGAGAAACCGGCTGATGGTGTCTGTGTCGTATTTGAGCTGAAGATAGAGTTCGTCATCAGAGGCGGTACTGTTGATGCGGATGTAGGCGGCGTGATCGGGGTTCCAGACGGCGACGGCAAATGCTCCGGCGCAGGGGACGGAGAAGGTCTGGTGCGGTCCGTCGATTTTTTCGAGGAATTCGGCGACAACTGCACCTTTGTCGGTGAGGAGTGTCCCTGCGAGTGGGAATATCCAGGGGTTCTGTCCGTCGAACCCGGTCTGGTCTACGGTGATGACAGCTGTTTCCTCGTCGGGATTATAGGCGGCGGTTGCGGTGACGGTTGGGTAGCCGGTCTGGGTGAGCCAGCGGCCTGCCATGGTGGAGAAGTCGATTCTGCCGATGTCGCCCATGGTCTCAAGCCAGTTTCGGGGGGAGGCGTTGCTGTCGGCGAACCTGCGGTGGTAGAGATCCAGTGCCCAGGCAAAGGCGCGTTTGCCGAGGATGGTCTGGATCATGCGGGTGAACTCAGGGGCTTTGACGTAGGTGACGGAGGTGATGAGATCGTTTGGGTCGTTGAAGCCTTCGGGCTGGATGGGCATGGCGGCAGCTCCGGTGTCGAGGGAGAAGGTACCGGTGCCGGGGGTGTAGAGCTGGAGGATGTTCTGGAGCCGGATGTAGTCTGCACCGAAGAGGAAGGAGAGGTAGTCGTCTTCGATCATGACGGTGACTGCTTCGTTGAGCCAGATGGCAAACGGGGTGTCGCCGGTGACGCTGGATCCGTTGAGGTTGTGATAGAATTCGTGCTGTTTGACGCCGATCATGTATTCGTAGGCGGAATCGGTGATTTCAGGCCCCGGCATGATGCGGTTCTGGATGATGGTGGTGTTGCCGGTGTTTTCCATGCCGCCGAAGTCGGAGTTCTGCATGGAGATTTCGCGATAGACATCGTAGGGGTACTGGTAGCCGAAGACGAGGTCTGCGGCGAGGTGTGCTATCTGGCGGCGGATGGGAGCTAGTGCGGCGTCGGGATTTTCGGGATTGTCTGCGATGATTTTGTCGCGGGTTTTGCAGAGTCGGTAGAGTTCGAGCCGGATGTCGGTGGATTCGTAGCGTTCGGAGCCGGTGAAGAGGCAGGTCCAGAGGATGCTGTCGGCAAGGATGTCGAGGGCGGCTGCGGCGTTTGCGGGGTCAGTTCCTTTGGGTGCGAGGAGTTCGAGCCGGATGGTCTGACCGTCCGGGTATTCGAAGGTGCGGGTGAAGGTGTCCCAGGTACCGACGCCGAGGAAGAAGAGGTATGGGGGCATGGGATGGTCGTTTTGGTAGGTGATGATGTCGCGGGCTTTGTCATAGGGCGCGCGCGGGATTTTGATGTTGCCGTTACTGATGAGGTTGGTATAGAGTCTGTCGGCGATGATGGTGGTGGTCCAGGTACTTTTTGCCCGCATGTCGTCAATGCAGGGGGCGATGCGCTGGAATCCCCACTGCTGGCACTGGGTTATCTGGGTTTTGGGAAGACCTTGGGGCGTCGCGTCGTAGTAGAGGCCTTCAAGGATGTTTGCGGTGGGGCGGCAGATGGTTTCGGTCCAGAGGGTGATGTGTGCACCGCGATGGGCAGGATGGGTCAAGGGTATCTGGAGAAGATCGTTTTCGTAGATATAGTGTGCGGATTTTCCGTTGAGGCGGATTTTTTGGATTTCCAGATTTTTGGCGTTCAGCGTGAGGATGGTGAGAGTTTCGGCAAGGATGAGGAAGGTGGTTTCTGCGATGACGCGGGTTTGTGTTTCGGTGATGTCAAAGGTGAGGTTGATGTGGCGAACGGAGACTCTCGGTGCTGGGAATTCTGCAGGATGATAACGATATTCGGTGGAGGACATGTGTTGTGTCTGTTAGTTTGTTGCTGAGTGAATATGAGTGTGTGGATACGGATGATGTTGCCACCTTTATACAGCGTCACTCCCACGTCTCGTGCCTGCGGCCTGTTCACCATTTCGCGGGAAAAACACAAAGATTGAGGGGATCAATAACGTGAAATACTTCTGACCGAAAGTAAGGTTTTTCTTTTTGAGACGTGGTGTACTGCTCAGTGACAGGGAACACGGGGAGAAAAAAGAATCAGGGGAGAACAATCGTCCCCATAATCCGGAGTTTGCCGCCATCCAGATAGTGCAGAACCGCTTTGTCGCCCGGCTTGTACACCAGGGGCGTTTCCACCTCAATCGTAAGTACCGGCTTGTGCCAGTCCGCACCATTAGCAACAGCGGTCACCCGGGCGGCAAGGAACTGCATCCAGTGACCGATCGAAACCACCATCTGCTCCTTTACTGCTGACGGCCAGTACTTCACCAGTTCCGCCTGTGCTGTAATCGTCGTTGAACTCGTCACCTGCGGATCCGTTGTCAGCACAAACCCGCGATCCAGATCCTCGGCTTCAATATCTTTCAGCGCACAACCGACACGATCACCCGCATACGCCCAAGTAAAATCATCGTCATGCTTCTGCACGGATCGGATCTGTGCTGTCTTTCCAAGCGGTTCAACCCGCATCTTATCATGCTTTTTAATCCAGCCGTCCACTACACAGCCGAGAATAACCGTTCCGATACCCCGCACGTTGAAGTGATGATCAATCGGCACCGAGCCGACTGCACCCTCCTTCGGCTCGATCTCCAGCTGTGCAGCTGCACGGGCAAGAAGATTCGCGGACAATGTAATAAAGTCCTCTTCACAGGTCTCATACCCCTCAAGAACCGTACCCTTAATCAGCGGCGCAATATCCGAAGGCTGCAGATAATTCTTCAGAATAATTGTACCCTTCGAAACACCCGCACAGTCCAGAATCAGCACCCACTCCGCAAACATCGGCGTGATCTCCTCAACGACAACAATCGCCTCATGGGCCATCGAAACCACATAAAACAGCGGAGCAAGCCGGTCAGGATAACGTGTCGGCTCCAGCAGCGTAACTGTATCATGTCCTTTCTTCAGATTATAGAAGGTAATATCGGTACTCGTTCCCTTTTTCCCGATATCCCGGGCGTATCCGTTGGGAGCAAGGACCGCAACTGTCAGATTTGACATATCCATACGTATTGGATGTTGCGGGGGATTAACTCTTTCAATGAGAATTTTTTGCAAAATGTAAGAAGCGTGCGGATAATGAGTGCGGCTGTACCTGGAGTAGCCGGGGAAGCTGTCTTCCCAAACCTGCAACGTATATATCCCTCAAGTACAAAGGGACATATATGCGTCCCTACGTCATCATCAATGCCGCAATGAGCGCTGACGGGAAGATCTCCACCAAAGAACACCGGCAGACTAAAATCTCCGGCAACCAGGACTTCGCACGCGTAGATCGTCTGCGGGCAAACTGCGATGCCGTCATGGTCGGCATCGGTACCATCCTTGCCGACGACTCCTCGCTTCGCCTCAAAACCCCTGACCTCATTGCAGAACGTGCTGCAGCCGGCAAAGAAGAACAACCCATGCGGGTGGTAATCGACAGCCAGGCACGGATGCCTCTGGACGGAGACATGTTCAAAAAAGGAACCGGCAGACGAGTAATCTTCGTTGCAGAAACCGCACCGGAGGAACGAATCGCAGCCCTCGCCAAAAAAGCAACCGTGATTGTAGCAGGAACCGACAAAGTCGATCTCAACCTTGTCCTCGACAAACTCGGAGAGATGGGCGTCAGAAAACTCATGGTCGAAGGCGGAGCGACACTCCTCTGGTCATTCACCAGCCGGAAACTCTTTGATGAAATCCGCATCTACGTAGGGGCATTAATCATTGGTGGTGTAAACGCACCAACCTTTGTGGACGGATGCGGCTTCACCCGTGCCGAAGGCTTCACTCATCTCATACTCAAAAACGTTGAAAAGATCGACGACGGCCTGCTGATAACCTGGCTCAAAAAAGAAGAATAAAAAAATAATTTTTTTTACTGATTTAGGATTTCTTCTTGTAGGTATAGAGATCATCGCTTACAAGCACAACTTCACCGGAGTAGTATTACGCCACAACCTTCACACGATCGCTCGTGGACGGCGTGGAAGAGCCCTCAAACGTTAACTCGGTTCCGATCTTCGGTTCTCTGCCGAACTGCTGGGTAATGACTTCTTTATCGTCTGCACGATAGAGCGTCACCTCAATTCTGCTGATCTGGTTTGTTCCCTTGCCGCCGGAGTAGGTTGCAGTAATCGTCGGTTTGTTCGAGTCACGACCGATCTGCACCGTCACCGCTTTTCCATCCGGGAAGGAGTCGGTTGGTCCGGGAGTCAGGCTGAAATCAGGATTGCCGGACTGTGTTGGCTCAACAGTAGGTGTCGGTGTTGCGGCAGGAGGATTGTCGGTACCAACACATCCCGCCGCAAGAACCAGAGCTGCAAGCAGCAGGACACACACGGTCACAAGTTTGTAGTTCATGAAGTAAAATCGTCCTAACCACGTTTATACTTTACGCTGAAACAAAAAAGAAAAAGTTGGTTTAGTTCTTATGCCGACTCGTACAGGTTGGCAACGAACCGTGCCTGCCAGATACACAGGAACGGGAAGAGGATCAGGATCAGGATAAATCCGATCAGAACGATCATCAGCAGTCCGCAGATGAAACCGATCACTGCGAAGATGATTGCCAGAATGATAATGGACAGGATGTAGTGAATCCAGCCGATCTTACCGATAATCTTGAAGATCTCTCCGAACTGGAATGCTGCACCAAGGCTCTCTTCCTTTGCAAACCGGACAATAGCCATGGAAGACATAATGCCGAAGATGAGAGCAACGATCAGGAAAATGATCAGACCAATGATACTAACTCCTGCCGTGGCAGCAGCTGCAGCCTCAGGATCCATGATAAGCATCGGGTTCATCAGTGCGGCACCGCCGAAGATGAACAGGACAATCATCGGCACAATACTGTACACAATACCAATGATCCACACCAGGATACCATCGATCAGCATTTTGATCCATTCGCCGAGTTTTGCCTCGCCGCCGCGGTACACACGCACAGTGAAACCCATCAGAAGTGCCCATCCGATGATCGGAATGATACAAAGGATAATAAGAATAATCCAGTCAACCCAGTTGCCGACCAGACGGTTTTTGGCAAAGTCAAAAGACTTAGTCAGGTTTTCTACAATACCAATAGACCTAAATTTCCACCTCTTTTTGTGGTTATAGATACATATGCATCTTTCTATATATAATTATCTCGTAATTTTGTCGGACAACGATTGAATCTCGGTCAGTTTCTCAAACAAATGAATTTTTCCGTGATTTTCCCATTCTGAAAAAAAGTGCCAAAAATACCCGAAAACCGAACCATTTAGGGAAATTACACGAATATGAAGGAAAATTCGGCAATTGACAAACAATAATTCGTCCAAACAATCAAACTGCGCGGAGAAAAAAAAGAGTCTGGGTAAAAAACTGCACAGACAGCGGCCTCTGACCTGTAATCATCCCACATATTTATGCAAACTCTTACACGTTTGCCTAGTATCTAGCAAAGCCGATCACCAGCTCAATCCAGTCTCTAAGAGCGAACTTATTCCGAAACACCCTGGCCGCAAAACCCGGCAGAGTCAGAAAATTCACAATCGGAATAAGACCCACACAAACACAATCCTATAATCTATCCACTTTCCAAACAGATTGTCCTTTGCGTACGGAAGGACTTTCCAGGGTTATCAGTTACACGTATCGACAAAAAACATCCATATCTCAAGTGAGCAGAAAACATTCTGTTACATCGTATATAGTTGCCGAAAGGCCAAAAACAACAAACAGCAGCCGGTACACACAAAACAATACTTTTCGATAGTATCACAGAAAAAACAAAAAAAGAGGATTACTCCTCACAGCTGCAAGGGCATCCGGATGCGGCAATCGCAGAGTCATACAGATTGGCAAAGAACTTTGCCTCCCAGATGACCAGAAGCGGCCCGACAATCAATAACAAAATCCATCCGACTACCACAACAACCATCAGAATGAAGTAGATAATCAGAAGAACAACACCTACAACAATAATGTTGCCCAGATACCGCAGCCAGCCGATCGCTGCAATAACATTGAACAACTCCTTCATCTCGAATGCAGCACCAATCCGCTGCTCCTTTGCAAACCGGATCACTGCCATGAGCATCACCATGGTGGTGATCAGCGCCACAACGATCTCAATAATCATTGCCACAAGAACGTAGGCAACATT
>JAISHD010000032.1 GCA_031262705.1 Methanocalculaceae archaeon
GTATCTGCATTCAACAAGGAATGATCCCCATAATAAACAGTAACGGTACAGTAATAGTAGCCAAAAGTGTAGTGACAAGTATGATCTCTGCAGCTATTTCCGGATAGGCTTTATACTCAGCTGCAATAATGACAGTCTGGACTGCAGCAGGCATTGCCGCAATAATAACTGCAATTGCAAGGATCATGTTTTTAGCTTCAGAAAGAAGTTCAACATGAAGAACCTCGAAATCAAATAACGGAAGTGCGGCATCCAGAATGACAAACACGATCAACGGCAAAACAACAAGCCGGGCAACAGCAATAAGATAGTGACGAGAGTTTTTGAACAGGGCGAGGATGTTAACCTCAAATAAAAATCCGCCCGTCGCAATTAAAGCAAGAGGAGTTGACATTTTTCCAAGAAGACTCAGTGTTTCATGGAAGGGCTCTGGAATCGGAGTAGAGGTAAAATACAGCAGTAGACCTGCCAGAGTAGCAAGAAATGCAAGATTCAAGAAAACCCGCGGATCGAACTTTACCGACGTCACCCCCTTCTTCAAAGACGAGGTCATAAGCCAGATTCCCAGAGAAAATGTCAGGAGAAAATACGGTAAGTTAAAAATTGCCGCGTAAAGAATACCTTCCTGATCGAAGATCATATCAATAATAGGGAACGCAAAAAAGACCGCAGACGGAAACACCAGAATAAAACGGTAAATACCTATTTCATTGGGTTTTGAACGAATCAAACGCGGTATTATGAGAGCAGCACCTATGGACACCACATAGTACACGACAGATGAGAACAAAAGAAGAAAAACGATGTTGACACAGTCGGGAGTGAATGGTTTACTTGTAGATGAAACAAGTATCAGTGCCGGAAGTGACACAAATAACACAAATTTCGAGATACTACTAATCGAATCCTTACTCAATATATTATACCTTCTTGAGCATAACCAACCCCAATGATCAGAAGCAATGTGAGTACAATCTCAATAACAGAAGAAAATTCCATACGTACAGACTGTAATCCTCAAAAATCAGAATACTATCCTATATGATATACGGTGAACATATAAAGCGCAGTATTACAATAAGTATCAATATATCCAAAGAGAGAATTTTTTCAAAAACATTATACGGTTTGTCTTGGCACCACTAACACAATAGGAAATCAGCTGATAAACAGACATCCGAAATTATAGGAAAAATAATGACTTGGGGAATGAACAAATGCAAAACTCAATAGAACGAACACGCACTACCTGTGCTTCCCGACACCCCCGTCGATCGGAATGCAGAGCTTATGGCGGCGGGAACTGTAATGATAATCTTCGATATGAACATCCACACCATACACATCCCTGATCAGTTGTGCATCCAGAACCTCCTCCGGTGCACCGTCCGCAATCACGCGGCCGCCGTAGATCATCAGTGTCCGGTTCGCATACAGAAATGCATGATCCGGGTTGTGGGTGGAAAGAATAATGCTGTAGCCCTCTTTGGCAAGATCCGAGATCCGGCACATTACCCGGAACTGGTTGCCGTAATCAAGGTTCGCCGTCGGCTCGTCCATGATCAAAATCTTCGCCTTCTGCACCAGTGCCCGTGCGATTAACGCAAGCTGCCGCTCGCCGCCGCTGATCTCCCCGTACCCCGCATCCCTAAGATGCGCAATGCCGAGACTTTCCATCGCCGCATACGCCGCATCGATGTGTGCTGCTGATTTGGGGATGCAAGCAGATTCACCTGATTGGTCAGGCCCATTAAGACCACATCAAGAACCGTGTAGTTGAACACCGGGTACGTTGACTGGGGGATGTAGGCGATGTGCTTTGCAATCTCCTTGTGATCCAGTGTCCGGATATCTCTGCCGTTCAGATGGATACTACCCTGATAATTACGAAGAAATCCGAGAATACACCGGAACATTGTACTCTTGCCGACTCCGTTCGGTCCGAGAACCGCAAGCAGATCTCCTTCGCCGACCGAAAAAGAAACATCGTCCAGAATCAGACGGGAGTTTTTCGCATACGAAAAGTACAAAGAGGAAACCTCAAGGCTCATGATCGCTTGCCTCCCATCATCAGAAGATATGCAAAGATCGGCGCACCGACAAATGCGGTGAGAATTCCCAGCGGAACCTCGGTGGTTGCAATGGTGCGGGAGAAGTCGTCCACCAGCAGCAGAAATCCGGCGCCCATAATGACAGCTGCAGGAATAATTCTCCGGTAATCGTAGCCGAACAGCATGCGGCAGAAATGCGGGATAACAAGACCCACCCAACCGATGATGCCGGAGATGGAAACTGCGACGGCAGTTACCAGCGTTGCACAGATGATCACAATGAGCCGCAGAAGATTCGTGTTGATGCCCATGCTCCGCGCCTCGTCTTCCCCGAGCGTAAGGACGTTCATTCTCCAGCGGAGCAGATACAAGGGAACAAGACCTGCAGCGATAACAAGTCCTGCAAAGATCACATCATCCATAGTGGCGCCGGCAAGACTTCCCATCAGCCAGTAGGTGATTGCCGGAAGCTGATCGTTTGTATCAGCAACGAGTTTGATGTAGGAGGTGGCGGCACTGAAAAGACTGCCGATCAGAATGCCGGCAAGCACCATACTCAGGGTAGCGGATCCCCCCGGGTAAGACGGCTGATAAGATACGCCGTACCAACGGCGATAAGACCGCCTGCAAAGGCGAAGGTCGTGATGGCTCCGGTACCAAGATAAAAGTAAATGGCCAAGGCCGCACCGAATCCTGCACCGGCTGATGCTCCGAGGATGTCGGGGGAGACCAGAGGATTCTGGAACATTCCCTGATACGCAGCCCCTGCCGTTGAAAGAGCTGCACCCACAAAAATCGCCGCAATGATTCTTGGAAGGCGGATGTTGAACAGTACGCTGTAAATTGCAAAGTCCCAGGTGTCGGGGCCCGGAAGAGCCAGAGAAAACAGATCCAGAATACCGGCAAAGAATACAGAAGACGCCTCCGCCACAGCGGTCAGCGGGTAGAAGGAGGGAAGCATCGAAACCAATGCATCATACGCGTCCAGAACCGATCCTGCGGCTGAGAGAAAGGAAGAGAGAAACACCAGAACAACATCGGCAAGGCCAAGAGAATATCTGCCGACAGCAAAGGATCCTATGATACAGACCGCGGCAGCAAGGACCAGAAGAACAAATCTGAACCGGTAGTTTGGCAGTTTCCGATCTGAGGAGGAAGAAATCCGGACTGCATCAGCCATATATATACTGATTATCCCCACTTAGATGATTAAATCTCGTGAATCTTATCAGCTTTGTTAATGAAATATTATTTACTTGCCAAATACTGAAAAGGATAACGCGGGAAGAGGATCTGAAATGTAAACTGCCGCAGAAAAAAATGTGGATATGATTTTGTCTGATTATGCAGCGAAAGCTAAAATTACCGGCACAAACACCAGTGCAATCATGCTCATCAGCTTAATCAGAATGTTCAGAGCCGGGCCGGACGTATCCTTGAACGGGTCACCGACGGTGTCGCCGACAACTGCTGCCTTGTGGGCGTCAGAGCCTTTGCCACCAAAGTTTCCAAGCTCAATGTACTTCTTTGCGTTGTCCCATGCTCCACCGGAGTTTGCCATGGTAAGTGCAAGGAGAACACCTGCAACAAGGGATCCCACAAGGAGGCCGCCGAGAGCAAGGGGACCGAGAACCAGACCGATAACGATCGGTGCGGCGATTGCAATAACGCCCGGCAGAACCATCTTGTGAATTGCCGAGTCGGTTGCAATAGCGATTGCGGATGTGTAGTCCGGCTCTGCAGTACCTTCCATCAGGCCTTTGATCTCTTTGAACTGACGGCGGACCTCAATCACAATCTTCTGGGCTGCCTGACCGACTGCGGTCATGGTAAGGGCAGAGAAGAGGAACGGAAGCATACCTCCAATCAGGATACCAATGAATACATTGGTGTCTAAGAGATCGATTGCCTCAAGGCCGACTGCCGTTGCGTAGGCGCTGAAGAGAGCGAGAGCGGTCAGTGCAGCGGAACCAATGGCAAATCCTTTACCGATTGCGGCAGTCGTGTTTCCGACCGCGTCAAGAGTATCGGTGATCTCACGGACAGCGTGCGGCTGACCGGACATCTCAGCAATACCGCCTGCATTGTCGGCAACCGGGCCGTATGCATCAACGGCGAGGGTCAGACCGAGTGTTGAAAGCATACCGACAGCTGCAATACCGATACCGTACATGCCGGCGAAGTAGTAGGCAACGTAGGTTGCAGCCGCAATGATCAGAACCGGCCAGACGGTCGACTCCATACCTTTTGCAAAACCGTTGATGATGTTGGTCGCAGCTCCGGTCTGACAGGACTCGGAGATTGCCTTCGTCGGTTTGTAGTCAAAGGAGGTGTAGTACTCGGTGATGAGACCGATACCGAATCCTGCAACGAGACCGGCGATGGTTGCAAACCAGATGCCCATACCGAACTGGCCGCCGACAAGATTGGAGGTCAGGAAATAGGTTGCAATAACGGAGAGGATCAGTGCGATAACTGTTCCCGTGTTGAATGCCTTGTGGATTGCGGAGTTTTCGTTCTTCTTGGTACGAACAAAGAGCGTACCGATGGCAGCTGCAATGATACCGCATGCAGAGATAAGCATCGGCAGAAGAATGACGTTGAGTGCGTTGGCGTTCTCACCGAACTGGGAAAGTGCAAATGCGGCACCGACGATACCGAGAGCCATGGATGCGATGATCGATCCGACATAGGACTCGAACAGATCGGCACCCATTCCTGCGACGTCACCGACGTTGTCGCCGACGTTGTCTGCAACGACAGCCGGGTTGCGGGGATCATCTTCAGGGATGCCTGCCTCGACTTTGCCGACAAGGTCTGCACCAACATCAGCTGCTTTGGTAAAGATACCGCCGCCGACACGGGCGAAGAGTGCAACTGAAGATGCACCAAAACCAAAAGCCGCCATATTGGAAACTACGGTGTTGACTGCAGCGATGTCGCCGAAGCCGCCGAAGATACCAATAAGGGCAAGGAAGACGACGGATGCACCGAGAAGACCGAGACCGACCACGGACATACCCATGACCGAGCCGCTGGCAAAGGAAACCTTGACTGCATCAGCAATACCGCGTTTTGCGGCATTGGTAGTTCTTACGTTTGCCTTGGTTGCGCTGTGCATACCAATGTATCCTGCAAGCGAGGAAAGAGCTGCACCAATGACATATGCGGGTGCTGCCCAGATGCTCAGTCCGTCGTCGGTGACGAAGGAAAGACCTGCAAGAATGATTGCAATAACAACAACAAAGGCTCCGATTGCACGATACTGACGGTTCAGAAAGACCATTGCGCCAAGGTGAATGGCTGCAGCGATCTTCTGCATCTTCTCATCGCCCGTTCCCTCTTTCTTTACCACAGAGTAAGAGTAGAGGGCGAAGAGAAGGCCGATAACGGCACATATTGGAGCGAGATAGATCAGATCCATACGAATCAAAAACCTCCGGATACCCGGTTTGGTTTCTCTCTATAGTAGAGGACAGACTAACTAATAATACTACTGTAAAAGGAGTTTTGGGTACTGCCAAACCAACCACGTACGAAAGAGTTTCGATTATTGACGAACAAACAGCGCAGGACTAACGTACGAAAAAGATTTCTCATCCGGAAAACACAAGCTTTTCATGCCCCATCGTAGACAGATCCACCACAATCGCCTCCGCCGGAGTCGGGTTGATGTTCATCTGTTTCTGGAAGGAAGTCTGCCCCTGCCACGTCCCCGCATTCACGCCGAGTACCCCCCGATAGCTGATGACATCCGTAATGTGGACGTGACCCGTATGGAGAATGTCCGGGACATCGCGGATCACCAGATGATCCATCGAAGTGGATAGAAGCGGCGTCCTCTGACCGTAGATCGGACCAAGATGGCGGCGCTTCAGCATCGCCTCCATGATCTCGCCTGGCCTCTCATAACTTGCTCCCGGAATAAACTTGATCAGATCATCAATGCTGCGCCCGTGATACATCAGAACATTCACCGACTGAATGTTCACAACTGCGGGGTTTTCCACGAACGTAACATTGCCCGGGAACCGGGTCCGGAACTCTTCAGGGAGAACCAGCTGGGGTTCTGCGGCCCGCACCGCATCGTGATTGCCGGGAGAGAGAACAATCTGCAGATGGGACGGCAGGGCCGAGAGCATCTCGCCGACCGCATCGTACTGTTCATAAATCGTTTTGATATGCAGCTCCTTGTCCTGATTCGGGTACACACCAATACCGTCCACCACATCACCTGCGATCAGCAGATACTTGACCTCGGGCGCTGCTTCCAGCCACGAGGCAAACCGATCCCAGGCATCCGGAAGAAATGTATCGCTTCCCACATGGATATCCGAGATAAGGACAGCCTTGCCCGGCTCTTTGGACGGGGAGATCGTATGGGTCAGCGGAATCTCCGGCCTAAACAGCGTGTCGGAGAAGATCATGCCGCCCCCGCCGCCCATATCACGGGCAAGTTTTCCGCGAACACCAATAACCTCATCGGGAATGATCCGCTCCGCCTCATCGAACCCCTCGCGGTTTTTGTTGAACAGCACCTTCATCGTGCCGGTCGGATCCTCGATCTCCACAATACGGTGGCCCTTTGCACTGGTAGAACTCTCAACCACCATACCGATAGCACCGATATCCGTGTCGGCAAACCGGTTGTTCTGTTTCACCAGCGCCTCAATCGGGATCGGGCTGACACGGGGCCGCATCATCGCGGCAAGAACGTCGTACCGGTCACGGAACAGAGCGAAGGATTCCTCCGGATTTGCCGTCGGAACAGAAAAACCCTCTCTTCCTGCAAGAATCTCCGGCAGAGCGCTCACGCCTACCGCAAGCTTGTCAACCCGCGCCGCCGTCATACCCGGCACCTCCTTCGGCGTCACCACCGAAACCGCGGACGGCAGCGAACTGATGATACCTTCAATAATGCCGGAGCCGCCGCTTTCACTAATATAGGTAACAACCGCCGGGTGAACCAGCAGTCCCGCCTCAAGGAATCGTGCGACGATCTCTCTCTTCTGCATGGAAAATCCGGAGGAGCATATAAACTCCTCCACTCGAAACAAAGGGGTTAAATACTTCAGCTGTGCAGCGACTCAACAAATATTCCGATGCGGTGAACGGCCTCGGAAAGTTTGGAGCGATCCACCGCGTAACATGTTCGCACATGACCGCGGCCACTCTCACCGAATGCGCTGCCCGGCACAACCGCCACATGCTGCTCCTTTAACAACTGCTCAGCGAACTCTTCATCCGTGAGACCCGTTCCCTCAATGGAGGGAAACGCATAGAACGCACCCTTTGGCAGATGACAGGGAAGCCCGACATCATTGAGACCTTTCACAAAGAGGTTGCGCCGCATCCGGTACTCTGAGACCATTTCGTTCTTCGCCTCTTCACCGTTCTTCAGTGCCTCAATCGCGGCGAACTGCGCGGCAGTGGGTGCAGACATCATCACGTACTGATGAATCTTCAGTGCCGCATCACAGATCTCCTTTGGTGCACAGATGTAGCCGAGACGCCAGCCGGTCATGGCATAAGCTTTGGAGAAACCGTTCAGCATGATCGTCCGATCCCACAGACCATCGATTGCAGCGGTTGAGACATGATGACCGTCATAGGTCAGCTCCGCATACACTTCATCAGAGATCACTAACAGATCGTGATCAACAACGATGTCGGCGATCGCTTTCAGATCATCTGTACCCATCACTCCGCCGGTCGGATTATTCGGGAAGTTGATCATCAGCACTTTTGTTTTTGGCGTGACGGACTCCATCAGTGCGTCAGGCGTTACCTTGAACTGATCCTCTGCCCGGCAGGGAAGCGTTTTTGGCCGGCCTCCTGCCATCATCACCTCAGCCCGATAAGAGACAAAGCATGGATCAACAACGAGGACCTCATCTCCGGGATCAATAATTGCGCGAACCGCAATATCCAAGGCCTCAGAGACGCCGGTTGTTACAATCATCTCGGTTTCCGGACAGTATTTGGTATGATAGCGCCGAGAAAGATCAGCAGAAATCAGTTCCCGCAATTCGGCAAGACCGCGGTTTGACGTGTACATTGTCATACCCTTCTCAATGGATGAGATGGCAGCCTGGGAAATGTTCCACGGCGTATCAAAATCCGGTTCGCCAACACCAAGGCTGATCACATTGTCCATTGTAAGGAGCAGATCAAAGAATTTCCGAATGCCCGACGGAGGAATCTCCGCAGCCATGCGTGATACAAAACTTCGCATGATTCCCCGCCTTTCAGAACGTGATGAGCTGCCGGTCGCGGCTGCCGGGCCGCGACATCTCAACTCCCTGCTCTTTGTATGTCCGCATTACAATCTGCGTCATCGTTTCGCGGACACCATCGATTGACGCGATCTGCTCGGCAACAAACCGGGAGACCTCGGCCATCGACTGGCCGCGGATAATGACCTGCAGATCATACGTTCCGGTCAGGAGAAGAATGGACTCCACCTGCGGGAACCGGGCAATTTGGGCGGCAATGCCGTCATAGCCAAGTCCACGTTCGGGAGTGATTTTAAGAGACAGAATGACAGCCACCTCGTCAACTCCTGCAGCACTGTAGTCAATGACAGCAGTGCAACGCCGGAGAATGCCTGCTGCGTGGAGTGCTGCGATACGATTCTCAACTTCGCGTTCATCAACCTCCAGCATGACAGCGATATCGCCTGCTGCGATACGGCTGTTCTTTTGCAGTTCCCGAAGGATTACTGTATCCTTTTCGTCCATGATTTTTTCACCTTGTGTGATGCAGAGGTCTCAGAGGAGCGGTGCGAGGGTGCTGCACTCCTGAAGACTTGGATCGTTCATTACTACTGTACGTATCTGATTAGTGGGACTGTTGAAATAGATTTCTGTTGTCCGGCCGTGGCGGCCGTGCGAGACAACGCGGGCGGTGACGATACCAAGCATGTTCAGTTCGTTGATGAGATCGGAGACCCGGCGGTGGGTTAAAGGTTCGACGTCGAGTTCCCGTGCAAGCTCACGATAGATGTTGATGACACTGCCGCTGGTGAACACTTTCTGGCCTGAGGAGGAGACGAGGAGCATGGCACAGAGCACCATTTTTCCCTGACGCGGGAGGGTCTGGACACACTCGCTCATGGTATCGGTCTCGATATTTTCCTGAGCACGGCGGACATGAGACTCAAGAACTTTGTCCGAGGACTCGCGTTCGGCAAGTTCTCCGGAGACACGGAGAAGATCAAGCGCACGCCTGGCATCACCGTGTTCCTGGGCGGCAAGCGCTGCACAGAGAGCAATGACGTCTTCACTGACAGTATCAGGAAGGAATGCCATCTCTGCACGCTGGTGCAGAATATCCTGCAGCTGAACAGCATCGTAGGGGGGGAACACCAGTTCTTCTTCGGAGAGAGAGGAAAGGACGCGGGGGTCCAGAAAGTCTTTGAAGGTAAGATCATTGGAGATGCCGATGATGCTGACCCGGGCATTTTTGAGATCACTGTTGATTCTTGTTAAGTTGTAGAGCGTATCGTCACCGCTTTTTTTGACGAGCTTGTCAATTTCGTCAAGCACGATGATCTGCAGACCTCCGGCCTGTTCAAGAACGTTCTTGAGTTCGGAGTACACCTGATCGGTATGCCAGCCGGTTGCAGGAATGGTGTTCTTGGCACGATCACTCGGCTTGAGATCATGGCCGCTGATATGGTTTGCAATCTGGGCAAGCACGCGGTACTGGGTGTCGATGGTCTCACAGTTGAGATGCACCATGCGGCAGGGGGAAAACTCGGAGCTTTCGTTCTCCAGTTCGGATCCGACAAACTTGACGGTTGCGGTTTTTCCGGTACCAGTCTTACCATAGATAAGAATGTTGGAGGGGGTTGCACCCTGAAGAGCAGACGCGAGAATGACGGCAATGGAATCAATCTGATCCACCCGGTGCGGGAGTTCACGCGGGCTGTAACTGTGGCGAAGGACTTCCCGGTTTTGAAATATTTTATTTTTGACGGTATATTTTTTGAAAAGGCCGATGGATTTGTAGGGTTTATCAGGCATGATGTATCAGATCCGTAGATTACCTTACGTCGTTTTTCCTATTAATAGACCACTGTTTCCACTGGAGAGTAACTCTATAGGATCATGGTGCTGATGCCTGAGTGAGAGATCAAATAGGTCAAGATACCAATCAAAATCTCAAGAGAACATCAATGGTGCTCTACCGACGCCCCCACCCCTTCATTTCAAGTGGAACTATGATCAGGTGCACGCGAAAAATATCGGGTACATCCCAAATTCTTCTCAGTTTTCGTTCCTTTTTCAAATTAATTTTTTATTTATTATAATCAATAAAAATTTTTTACAATGTTTAAAAAGAAAAGTTTTATATTATTAGAGGTAGAGTTACTTATGAATAGTACGACCCAATATGGAAGTATCATTCTGGCAGGATATCTTCCGTACGTTCCACTCGAAATAAAGGGGTGGGGGCGTCTCCTGCAAAGAATGAAAAAATCCTGATCAAAAAGGTGTCTCACCACATCTGTTTTCCATTTTCCACAAATGGTTAATATTTTTCATTGAACTTATTCCAATACGAATCACATAATACCAAAGAGTACCTACATAGTTTCTATGCCAGCCGAGCACCGAAGGGACATTTCCATACAAACTGCTGTTGTTACCGTTTCTACCACCCGTACGGAAAAGACGGATCTCAGCGGAAAGATCATACGCGATGCATTTACCGCAGCAGACATTCCGGTTGTATCACTGGTGATTGTCAGGGATGATACCTCCGAGATACGGTCTGCAGTCCTTGAGGCACTGAATGTGGCAAACTGCATTGTGGTGAACGGCGGTACAGGTCTTACGCATGATGATTGTACGATCGAAGCTGTTGCTCCGCTGTTCCAGAAAACGATGGACGGGTTTGGCGAACTGTTCCGGATGAAGAGTTATGAACAGGTGGGAAACTCGGTGATCCTCTCCCGTGCGGCTGCGGGCATCACCAATGGTCATGCGATATTCTGTATTCCAGGGTCGCCCAAGGCGGTGAAGCTTGCAGCAGAAGAGATCATCGTCCCGGAGATCCGCCATATCCTCACACACGCAGGCCAGTGATCATGACCTCTTTCTCCCTTCTTCCGGTTGAAACGGTTGAGGACATCGCCTCAGTGGCAGAACTTGCCAGAGAGATCTGGACTGAACATTTTCCGCCGATCATCAGTGCGGCGCAGACCGCGTACATGATTGAAACATTTCAGTCTGTTGAAGCAATTAGTCGCCAGATCACGGAGGATGGATACCAGTATTATCTTTTACAGTTGGGTTTGGATCGTATCGGCTACACTGCTGTTCATCCCGAACCGGAGAACCATGCGATGTTTCTTTCAAAAATTTATATCAGAAAACATTTCCGCGGGCGAGGATTTTCCCGCAATGTAATGGAGTTCATCGCATCACTTGCCAGAGAATGCGGGCTTGCAACGATCTATCTGACGGTCAACAAAAATAATCTCTCTTCCCTTGCGGTGTACGAAAAACTTGGTTTTGTCCGTGCTCGGGAGCTGGTAACTGGGATCGGGCACGGGTTTGTGATGGATGATTACGTGATGGAAAAGTATCTCTGAATAGGAGGTCCGCCGTGTACCTGAGGAACGGATGAGGGGCCGCCCACTTCACACGTGCCCCGCGTAAACCTATCCGAACTGATTGTATTCTCCCGAATTTTTATTCCCTACAAACGGGAATGGGTTTTCTGGTCAATAGGTTGATATGAGTTCACGATCATAATTTAATATATGATTGATATATTGGGTGTTAATTGCACCCCCCCAAGTATTTTATAACTCCTTTCCTTTCTGTGTCTCTTGTCCGCTTCCTCTCCGCCCGGGAGGTTATGTGATGTCCTGTCCTCTCTGTTCCTCAGGACATATCGCATCTTTGTACTCTGCAACAGGCGTCCCTGCTTTTCAGAACAAGGCATATCCGACTGAACAAATTGTCAAATCTGTTCCCTGTGGAAATATCACCTTATCTTTTTGTGAAGACTGCGGATTTGTATGGAATGCAGCATTTGATCCATCTCTCTTGGAATATGATGAGCACTATCAAAATGAGCAGGGGTACTCCCCCATGTTTCAGTCTCATCTCCAGAATGTTTG
>JAISHD010000045.1 GCA_031262705.1 Methanocalculaceae archaeon
GGGATGTGCCAGAGCTGACGAAGCTTGAGGTGATCGACTGATGCGAAGTTCCGTGAGGTGAGGCTTTCTGATGGCGAGGAGTTACGTCGTTTACTGCCTGGTGCGGGATATGTGGCGGAAAAGGTTGCGTTTCCGGCAAGCGGGAAGAGATCTTACACTACCCCAATAGTGGTAAAAGGAACTTTCAAGGACGGGACAGAAACGATTTTGCTGAATACGAAATTAACCTTCATGGATGTTGTAGTTTCTCCGTTATATGGGGTATTGAAAGACTTTTTCGTGAAAAACTATGATGGTTCGGTTAATTTGAGCCTAATGGATTTATTTTTGTATGGAATTCCAGTTACTCTCACTCATGAGCAGTTCCACATAACAGATAATAAGGGTAATGCTCAACATGGATTAACAATAACTATTCCAGATGGCATGTTGAATGAAAATACATTTGCAAAAATTACTATCTCTAAAATAGACAACAATGGGGACAGTGAAGTGAAAGTAAACGATATAGGTACTGTTACGAATACTCCAACCTTGACTGTGTATACTGTTGATCAAGGCAAATACGAGAGAGTGATAATACAGTTAGATCTCTATGAAAAAGTAGCTTATCAGCAATACCAATGGGACTATAGGACTTGGAAAAATAGTGGAGAACAAGGAGACAAACCAACAGAACCAAATGCAATTGGATCTCAAAATGCGACTATTACTCTAACTGGAAAAGGATATTGAGGATAATCATTCCAGAAACAAGATCATTGAATTAAAACCAGATTGGAATTCTCCTAATACTAAATATCCTTTCAACAATAATGTTCCGTGCACCTTATCACCGTTGAACGGGAATACAATAGATAACAAAGGGGACAGCATGCCCCCGTGGTGACAGATACAAGCATGGCCGCAGACAACTACACCCCGGAATCGGTCGCGGACGCAGTCCGGCAGTACGACGGAGTCAGACGCAAACAGGCAATCGGAACCCTTGTTCGTGCGCTCCACATCGACAACCTCGACGTCATCGCCTCCTACGGCGAAGACGCCGCCGTCATCCAGAACGGTCGCACCGCACTCCTGCTTGCCGCCGACGGCATCTGGAACAAACTCATGGAAGTTGACCCCTACTGGGCAGGCTACTGCGCCATCCTCGTCAACGTCCACGACATCGCCGCCATGGGCGGACGTCCCGTCGCCATGGTTGACGTCCTCTCCGCCTCAAACGACCAACTCATGTCCGAAGTCAGCCACGGCATGCGCGACGCCGCAACCGCCTTTGACGTCCCCGTCGTCGGCGGCCACCTCCACCCCGATGCCCCCTACAACGTCATCGACGTCTCCATCCTCGGCGTCGCCGAACTCGAAAACATCATCTACAGCAGCACAGCAGAACCGGGCAACGCCATCATCGCCGCAATCGACCTCAACGGCCGCATCCACCCCTCCGCTCCCATGAACTGGGACTCCGTCACCATGAAAACCTCCGAAATTCTCCGTGCCCAGATAGGTGTCATGAAAGACCTCGGCGAACACCACCACCTCACCGCTGGAAAAGACATCTCCAACCCCGGCGTCATCGGAACCCTCGGGATGCTCATCGAAGCAAGCGGTGTCGGCGCAGTCGTTGACCTCACCGCAATCCCCCGCCCCGACCTCGATGCACTCAGCATCACCTTCGAACAGTGGGTGTGCATGTACCCCGGCATGGGCTTCATCATGACCGCAGACCAGTCCCAGGTGGACACCGTCTGCAAAAAATTCCGCGCAGCCGGCATGGCAGCCCAGGTCATCGGCACCGTCAACACCACCAAACGGCTCACCCTTGTCAAAGGCGAAACTGAAACCGTACTCTTCAACTTCTGTGCGGAAGGCATCACCAACATATGAGCAACACGATCACCATCGGAATCGGATGCGACGCTGACGCCGGCAAAGTCCTCCGGAGCGCCGAGGAAACCGCAACCGCCGAACTCCGCATCCGCTGCTACTGCTGCCCTGGAGCAGCCGACGGTCTGTCCGCCGGCCCCTTCGTTGAACTTGCTGTCTGCCCCGAACCATACCGGCGTATCATAGACGACCTTCTCGCCGGAACAATCGATGGCGCAGTCCGTGGCACTCTCCCCGCAAACGAAACGCTGCAATATCTCAAAAAAGCCTGCTGTGTTGAGCGGCTTGAGCGGATTGCTCTTCTTGAAACCGTTGATCACCAGCAGTTCTTCCTCGCACCCGTCGGCGTTGACGAAGGATGGACCGTTCAGGAAAAAATCTCCCTTATCAATGATGGTCGTGAACTTGCCCGCCGCCTCGGCCTCCCCGAAAAAACCGCCGTACTCTCCGGCGGCAGACTCGGCGACATCGGCAGACACCCGATTGTGGACAGAACCATTGCCGACGCCGAAGAGATCGCACAACGTACCGGAGCAATCCACGGAGAAATTCTCATCGAAGATGCAGTCAAGAACTGCGGTGTCATCATCGCCCCCGACGGCATCTCTGGAAACCTGATCTTCCGCACCCTCACCTTCCTTGGACATGGCATCGGGCATGGGGCGTCCGTCGTCAATATATCTCCCGTATTTGTGGACAGTTCGCGCGCATCCGGCGAATACGCAGGATCTCTCCGTCTCGCCGCTGCTCTCGCCCTCGATGAAAAGCTCTGAATTACGTTGTTTTTCGAATTTAGATAGATATTCCCACCAATTTCAAAGATAGCCCATATTCTTTGTACAAAATCATATTCGGTTCACCATAGCCTGTAAACCGCTAAAAACACCCGATTCTTGAGATATATTTATATAGTATTTTGAACTATTTTTTCATTGGTAATAATTATGGCAGACTTACCAAAAGCAGCAGTTGTTAGACTTGCAAAGAAGGCAGGCGCAGAGCGTGTCGGTGAAGACGCAGCAGATGCACTCGTAGCAAAGGCAGAAGCCTACATCGAAGAGATTGCAAAGAAAGCATACGAGTATGCACAGCACGCCGGTCGCAAGACCATCAAGGCAGAGGATATTGACCTCGCCACTAAAGAATAAACTGATTTTCCTGAAAAATCAGGGGTGTGGAAAAACTGCCGGATAATAGTCCGGCGGTTTTAGGATGCTGGTATCCTTCGAGGATACCCAATAAATCCTTTCACAGTGTTGTTGTATCTCTTTTTCGAAATATTATTACAGACAGTTTCAATAGGAATTTTTTTCCAAAAAAACCAACTATAATACTTTCGGCATCTCACAACGAAGAAAAAATTCTATCAGTTCTGTGCATTGGTATGAAATCAACTACCAATCTCATTTTTATTCAGGAGCTTGATTCGAAGTATCAGGAACATTTTCGTGATTACTCCCACATAATGGAGAGAGGCTACTTGCCTGTACGTTCCGACAAACACCGTAAAATACTATCACGGCAGTACAGGAAGTTATACTGGCATCGTTCAAAATCAAAAAAAGAAAAAAATTGAAATGAACGGTGTTATGCCTTGTTCAATACGATAAGGCCGGTTGAACTGCTCAGTGTCTTTCCGTCATCGGAAAGCGTGTAGGTTCCTCCCGGTATCGACTTATCGGAACTGGTGATCTTGTAGGTTTTGTCTGCGGTTTTTTCCCAGGCAAACGCTGTTGTTGCTTCAGCCGGGGAAAGGTCGGTGTGGAGCGCAATAGATCCAGTACCATCATTCACAAATTCAACAGAAACGTACACACCAAGTACCGGTTTTGTCTGCCAGTTGCCGACGACCGGATCAGATCCGATACAACCGGCAACAGAAACAAGTACCAGAGCTGCACACAGAACAGCTCCTAATAATAGCTTTTTCATGTAAGTAACCTCTCCGTGGAAACATAAAATGATTCCGAAATAAAAAAGGAAGATCCCAGAAAGGATCAGTCATTGTAGAGGATTGGCGTGTCTGTTTCACAGACATGCTCCTCACAGTACCAGTCGCGGAACTCCTGTTTTGTCGGTTTCCACGACTCCTTCCTGAACTTCTTCAGCAGATACGGCGGCAGAAGAATAATCAGCAACACTGTAACAAGCATACCGATGACATAGAGGACAGTTTCTGTCATCGTGTAGGAGTTTCCGCTCGGGAACAGACCTACCACAAAGGAGAAGAGCAGTGCTGCAAATGCAACGCCTGCAACCAGCCACATACCCACTGTTCCGCCCTGAACTTTGTACGGACGGGTAATGTTGCCCTTGATCTTGCGAAGTTTTACGAATGCGGCGAACATGAACATATACATCACTGCGTTGATAAGTGCTGTGATTGCCGTTAAAACCCAGTATCCTTGGTTAATTGACGGAACCAGCACCATTGAAAGGGCAAACACGGAAGAGATGATGCCCTGAACAATCAGAACACCGACCGGCATACCGTATTTGTTCATCTTTCGGAAGATCGGCGGGAGATCACCGGACATGGCCGCAGGCAGCATACCTTTGGCAGGACCAACCAGCCATACTGACAGCTGGGCGATAATACCGACTGCGAGCATAATCGAAACCGGCACGATCAGCCATCCAAGGTTGAACTCGGTAAAAATTACCTGAAACGTCTGAACAATTCCTGCGTTCAGTGCGATCTGATCTGCGGGTACAACAAGTGCTACAGCAAGTGTTCCGATAATAGAGACGATACATATGATGGCTGCTGCAAGGAACATTGCAATCGGGTAGTCACGTCTCGGATTTGCCGTTTCACGGGCATGATAACCCGCCATTTCCATTCCGGCAAACATGAGCACCAGACTTGCCGCGAAGGTGACGGTACTCAGGTTGAAGTGCGGAACAAGGCGATCAACCGAGAAGTCACCGATTGCACTCGGGTTTCCGCCGGTGACCCAGAGGATCATGAGAACGACGAGGATTCCGACCGGAATCAAAGAACCGAACGCAGTTCCCACTGTTGCCAGAAGGTTGGAGGCACGGGAGCCGAAGAAGTTGAAGATGGTTACCGCCCAGAAACAGGCAAGCATGACAGCTGCCATGAAGACCGGATTGTCCGAGAGCAGCGGAGCGAGCAGGATATAGGCAACTGTTGCCGCAAAGAAGGAGACAACCGTCGGAAACCAGACGAGATTGTTCACCCAAGAACACCAGATAGTAATGAAACTGCCATCCTTTGGATAGGCCTCTTTTACCCAAGAGTAGATACCTCCTGACTTCGGCCAGGTTGAAGCAAGTTCGGCGGCAACAAGAGCGGTTGGGATCAGGAAACAGACGGTGAAGAGAACATACCAGAAGATCATGTTCCATCCTTCCATTGCCATGGTCGGGAAGTTGCGCAGACTTAAGACTGCAGCAACGTTGATCATGGCGAGAGAAAGGATGCCAAGCGTTTTTTTGCTTGACGGTTTGGCCGCGTCAGCGGATGACGAGGGAGTTGAATCAGCCATTTTGTGTATCACCTTTTTTCATTGTTTGCAATTAATCACACAGACACGATGATCCGTGGTTTGTTTCCTCTCTTAAAGAGGATGTTTCCAAAGAGCGTCGATGAAGCTTTTGGTCTGTCACATACCAAGTTTCTAAGTGTATTTAAAAAGTATATAGATGGTGACAAAATAGCGAAAATATGAGGGAAAAATAAGGATCATCAGAACAGTCTGCGCCGCAGTTTTCGGATTTTTTTCAGAGAGGATTCCGCATACGGAGGATAGCGGAGAGCAGGGTCAGGAGAGTTTTTCCGGGTAATCACTGTCCGTTTGCGGGAGAAGGTGTCGATGCTGGAGCGGGCATGATAGCATCCCATGCCACTGATGCCGACACCACCGAACGGGGCGCTGCCGTTTGCAACCTGTATGATGCAGTCGTTGATGCATGCACCACCTGAAGGGTGGTGGGTGATCAGCTGTTCGGCAAACACGATATCAGCGGTGAAGATGTAGAGGGCAAGCGGTGTTGGGGAGATCAGGTCGTCAAGATCGGCATGTGTCCGCCAGGTGATCACAGGCAATACGGGACCGAATATCTCAGTGTGAGTAACGGGATCGCCAAACGTTGCAGACAGGAGGACAGGGGCAAGTCTTCGGTCGCCGGGGCTGTGCATGCCACATTGTTTAAGGATGCGTTCCGGCGCACAGTAGCCGAGCAGGCGGTCGTATTCTCCGTCTGTTATGATTTTTCCGTAGTCGTGACTTGCGGCCGGGTTTTCTCCGTAGAATGCGATGATCTCTGCGGCGATTTTGTCCACAAGAATGTCACGGACCGAGTCATGTACGAGCAGATAGTCGGGGGCAACGCAGGTCTGGCCTGCATTGATGCATTTTCCCCAAGCAATCCGGCGTGCGGCGATGTCAAGGTTTGCGGTTTCGTCCACAATGCAGGGATTTTTGCCGCCCAGTTCCAGGGTTATGGGTGTCAGATGCCGTGCGGCAGCTGCGGCTACTTCCCTGCCTGTTTCTATGCCGCCGGTGAAGAAGATGTAGTCATACTTTTCCTCAACACTGATTTCGGAAAAGACCGAGACCCAGGACTCGGGGAATGCTTCGGAAAGAATGGTGCGCACTATCCGCATGGTTTCCGGTGCACGGCGCGAGGGTTTTGCGGCAACAACGTTTCCGCAGGCAACGGCTCCTGCGATTGGCATCATAAGAAGGTGGAACGGATAGTTCCAAGGAGCAATCACGAGTACAAGACCATAGGGATCGATCCGCACCTCGGTTTTTGCGGAGAAAAGGAGGAGCGGGGTTTTGACCTTCTGCGGCCTAGTCCATTTGCCGAGATTTTTCTCTAGTGTGTCGATCTCCTGCAGTACAGGCGCTATTTCAAAGGTATACGCTTCAAATGCGGGGGTCTGCCACGGTCCACGGAGAGTGCCCGCAGGATGTCTGTTTCGTGGCGCAGAATTGCTTCTCTGAGACCTGCAAGTACGGCTTTTCTCACCTGTAGCGGTCGGGTTGCACCGCTTGCGAAGTAGGTTCGCATGGATGTATGGATGTTCTGTCCTGCTCTGTTCACCTCTTCCTGTGTCATGGGTGAAAATTGGATGCAGGGATATAAATCCTCTCCGGCGGGGAATGGTTTTTTTGGAAGTGTGCGGATGGTTTTACATAAAAGTAGAGATGAGGGTTTTTCCGGATGAACATCTATTCACGCCCGCTCGGGTTGTACGGAAGATTTCCAGAGGGAGTTCCTGCATCTCACTTTTAAACAGGAGCTACGCGATGTATCTCACGAGGATAATGAGAATTTTCATTGGTTTCGGAGAAATCTCTCCTATGGATTATTCTCCATCTCTGATTTGATGACAGGTAAGTGGTAAGTGGGCATGATGAGAAAAGAATTATGCAGATTTACACAGATAACGGCTTCGCTCGTCACATGTGCTCTTCGTCGTTCGCCTTCCCGTCCGAACGGACGAGTGATGCGGCTACCGCAAACATGATGGCAAATGCTCGCAAAGCTTTCCTAATGCAGAGATAATTTTTCTCTTTTTTGCAAATCATTTTGTGTCATACTCTCCATATCGGGATGATGTCCTTGATTACATTCAGAATGAGGGAAACATTCTTCGCGAGCATTTTTAGCCGTGTTTACTATGGCAACGAGCAATCGGTCGGCTCTAGACAGGCAAGAGCGGTGTCAAAAATGCGACGGGCGAAACAGAACTGTTAGGCACATCTGCGTTATCTGTGTTTTTTTCTCATCATGCCCACTCAACGCTCACCCTCCTACATTTTCCAGAAAAAAAATCCAACGCACCTACCATTCACCACATCACTTCTCGCCATCTACAATCCCCTCCAGAAATGAAAGACTCCGCCCCACATCCGCAAACCGCATAACCTCCACAATCATCGTCGCAGACCCCGCCGCCGCAAGTACCGGGGAAAAATCAATCGTCCCCGACCCGCATGCCGCATGTTCATCCCACACCCCGCAGTTATCATGCAGATGCAGATGATCCGGTTTCTCCAAAAGAAACGCGCCGAGTGTCCCTGTCAGATTTGCATGTCCCACATCCAGCACAAACGACAGACCGCACTCCCGGATACAGGTAAGAAGATCCGGCGTCTGAAACCTGCAGCAGTCCCAGCTCCCGAGATTCTCCACCGCAAACCGGATCGAAAACTCCTCCTGCATCTCCCCGAGCTCCGCAAAACTCCGCAGCATCGCCGCAGTTGACGCATCCCACTCGTCCGGATACAGACAAAAACCCGGATGAATCACCAGCGTCTCCGCACCGATCCGATCCCCGGCCTCTGCAGTCGCACGAATCACCGCAAGACTCGCCCGCCGCATCGGCTCAAACGCGGACGCAATATTTCCATCCCCCGTCGACGCATGAATTGTGTACCGCAGATCAAACTCTCCGCAGACATCCTCGTACAAAAACAGCGAATGCCTTGCATCGCACTGAATCTCCACCAGATCGCACACCTCCGAAAGCCGCATCAGAACATTCGCAAGCGGCTCTCCCATCAGGCAGTTCGTCGAAACCCCAAACCGTCTCATGGGAGAATCCGCCGCATCAGGTCCGCAGCCGATACCACCGCAACCGCCCCGTCCCCGGCAAGCTCCGCACAAAGAGCGTCTGCTGCCCCGCCCGCATAATCCTCACACCGTCCCAGGAAGTACACCGGCACATCAGCATCCTTCAGGACCGACAGATTTGCCAGATTCCCCAACCCGACCGGCATTCCCGCAACCACCACCGCATCCGCCTCTGCAACCAGACCACGCATTCCCTCTACCGCCGCAGCCGACACCGCCGCAAACGGCGGCTCAACCACCGCTTCAATCCCGAGCGCCGCGGCTGCCGCCGCATCAGAATCATTCGCCGCAAGCACCCCCGCGGTAACCCGGAACCCGTGCAGAAGCAACAGGTGATACAGCTCCGATCCGGACCCCCCGCCCGAGATCACATGCACCCGGACCCCGCCCGCACCCGCCGCAACATCATACGCCGGAACCAGATACGGCTTCCCCGTCAGAGGATGCATATGCACCAGCATCCTCACCGAAAAACTCTCGGAGATCCGCTCCTCCGTCAGCACCTCCGCAGGAGTTCCCGCTGCCACAATCTGTCCCCCGCTCATCAGAATCAAACGATCACAGAAGTAGGACGCAAGATTGAAATCATGAAACACCCCCACCACAGTAATCTTTGGCGTCAGTTCCCGGATCAGACTCAGAATCTCCAGCTGATGATTAATATCAAGATGCGACGTCGGCTCATCCAGCAGCAGAATCTTCGGCTGCTGCGTAAGCGTCCGCGCAATCAGTACCCGCTGCCGCTCACCGCCCGACACCTCCGTAATCAGCTTATCCGCCAGATGCAGCGTATTCGTCCGCCGCATCGCCTCATCCGCAATCGACAGATCCGCCTCCCCGAGAGGCGCAAGCCGTCCGATATGCGGATGGCGGCCCATCAGCACAATCTCGCGGACCGTAAACGGAAATGCAACATCCGTCTCCTGCCGTACACACCCGAGAATCCGTGCAAGCTCCCGCGTATCATACGCCGCAACATCCAGCCCCTCAATCAGCACCGCACCTGCATCCGGTGCAAGAATCCGCGACAATGCCCGCAGAAACGTCGTCTTCCCGCACCCGTTCGGCCCGAGAATACCAATGAACCGCCCTTCCTCAACCACAAGAGAAAGATCCCGGAGAACCTTGTGGTCTCCGTAACTCACCGACAACTGCTCCGCAGAGATCACCGGCGTCATACCTGTGTCCTCCTCCGCAGCAGGTAAATAAAGAACGGAGCACCCAGAAACACCGTAATAATACCCACCGGAATCTCAACCGGCAGTGTCCGTGCAGCCGTATCCGCCCACATCAGAAGAATTGCACCCGCCATCATCGACGCGGGCAGCAGAACCCGGTGATCCGGCCCGGTCAGAATCCGCATAATATGGGGAATAATCAGGCCTACAAACCCGATGCACCCCGCAATCGACACCGCAATACCTGTGATAAAGGAAGATACGAGCAGAAGAATCCGCTTTGTCTTCTCCGTATTTACTCCCAGATGCACTGCCTCCTCCTCACCCAGAGCCATCACATTCAAATCGCGGGAAAACACAAACACCGCCACACATGCCGCGGGAATTAAAAGACCCAGAATCACATCATCCCAGTACACATTCCAGAACCCGCCCATCATCCAGAACATAATCTGATGCAGGGAATTTCCCGAAATATACATAAAAAACGACAGCAACGCAGACAAAAACAGCGACACCGCAATACCCGACAAAAGCAGTGTCTCCACCGCCACGCGCCCGTGCCGGAGAGAAATAATATACACCATGACTGTCGAAAGTGTTGCGCCGGCAAACGCAAGAACCGGCAGAAACAATCCGCCGAGGAACACAATCGCAAATGCAGCCCCCAGTGCCCCGCCCGACGACGTTCCGATAATATAGGGATCAGCCATCGGATTACGAAACAGCCCCTGCATAGCGCATCCCGCCGCACCAAGACCAAGACCGACCAACACCGCACCGCATACTCGTGGCAACCTGACCTCAAACAACAGCTTTTGAATCATTGCCGTATCAAAATTCCACAGCGACAAACCGGACACTCCGATACAGGTCGTAACAAAAATACTCTCAATCAGCAGCAGCAAAAGAACCGGGAGAATGAGAACAGGGCGGCGCAACATAGATGTTGCTAACTATATTATCTTATATCAAATAAATCATATCTCACGGAGTGTGATTCCTGCACATTCCGCAACCTTTGCTGAACGGGTCGTCAAAACAATATTCGTCCGTTTCCCCGCATCCCTCACAATCTGCATTAATACCTCGATGTGACTGTCATCAAGTGCCGTTTCAATATCATCAATAACAATCGCCTCCGGCAGATCCTGCGAAGAGAACAGTACCACATAGGCAAGCAGCCGCAGCGTTCCTTCAGAGAAATACTGGTAGGGAATGAACATTGCCCGAGTCTTTGACTCCCACATCAGCCGCCTGTGTCCCCCTTCACTCACGACCGCAAACCGGACAAACTCCGGCTCAACCAGTGCAACAGCCGCCTCCACTGCAGAAAACGCCTCCGGCACACTCGCCGCAAACCGGAGAAGACACACCTCCAGATTCCTGCCGGTCGGATAAAGCCGTCTGCCTGTATCGTTTGTCTCCGGCTTCCGCATCGCAGACGGAACAAGATGACCAATCCACCAGCGGTCCATCTCCCGCATGATGGATACACATCGCGCAGATCAGGCTCCACGGGAACGCCGAAGATGCTCTCCCGCCCGCCGGTCCGAACCTCGATCTTTTCCAGCTGCGTATCATCCTTTTGATCCTGCACCACCAGCTGCTCGCGGGAAAGAATCAGCCGCTCCGCATCCTTTGGGTCCTGCACAAGAACCGCACGATAGGACTCGCGGCCCCGCTGCACACACAGAACAATCTCCCTGGTACACTCAGGCCCGAAATAAAAAAGTGCCCCGCAGTTCCCGAACACATCCGTCCAGTCTTCAAGGGAACGTCCTGCAATAGCAGACAGCATCTCAAACGCCGCAACAATTGAAGATTTTCCCGCACCGTTCCTCCCGTAAAAGACCAGAAGACCTTCCACCGACATCGTATACTCGGCGAAGTGCCGCAGTCCTGAAATATCAACTTTCAGCATTTTTTCCATCAATGCGAGGGATGGGATTCGAACCCATGAACTCCTTGAGACAGGGTCCTAAGCCCTGCGCCGTTAACCTAGCTTGGCAACCCTCGCGCCTTGTTTAGCCCTATGCCCTTTATTATGTGGAACGGATATATGATGAACTTTCTTGTGGAGTTCTCGCACTCATTTGAGCACTACATTTATCCGCTTTCATGGCAGAGGTATTATCCATATGGTAGTTGAACACATCTGCGGTTTCAAAAAAGAGATCTACTGCCGCGAGTGTGGAACGGAACTCATCCAGAACTCGCACGGTCAGCCCCTCTGCCCGAAATGCGGTCGCCGTCCGGCAATCCTCTGTCCCAACTGCGGCAGACTCTGGTAATTTACACCGCTGCGTGTAGCCAGGCAAGATACTTCTCGCGTATCAGATCCACTTCCGCGGGTGTCAGATCCAGACGCCCGCTCCGGTACAAATACCGCTCAACCTCTTTTATCAAAACCTCTGCCTGCGAAAAATCATCCACTTCCAGATAGATCGGCACCCGTTCAAGCGAAATGACCTCCCCACAGACTGGACAGAGTTTCCACTTCCCATACTGATCCGTATACGTAAACTGATGGCAGCCCGGGCAGCGGATAACGCGATACGTACTCATACGGATATATCAGTTGATCAACCTGAAGACTAAAAAAAGTATCTCTTAGCACCCAGTACAAAACCCCCGACTTTATAATCACACAGGTGCATATCACAGGTAATGTCAGTTCAGGTAACCGGAATTTCCGGCATTCCGCTCATACAAAAGGGTGACGACATCCCTGCGATCATCTGTGAAAACACCGGTTTTGAAAACGGTGACATTATCTGTATCGCCTCAACAATCGTATCCAAATCCAAAGGCTATGTCCGGCCGCTCGCAGAGATCACGCCAACCCAAAACGCAGAGAGAATTGCCGCAAAAACCGGAGAAGATCCCCGGTTCATTCAGGGAGTCCTTGACTCGTCCGCCGATATCATCATAGAATATCCGTTCATCCTCTCCGAACTCCCCTTCGGTCATATTGGTGTGCGCGCCGGAGTTGACAACAGCAACATAGAAGGCCAAAACATCATCCTTCTGCCAAAGGACCCGATGGCGGAAGCCCGCGAAATCCGTGAAAAAATTCATCAGACAACAGGCATGAATATAGGTGTCATTGTCACCGACACCTGCGGCCGCGCCTTCCGCCGCGGCCAGACCGGCAACGCCATCGGCTGGGCCGGCATGACCGCGATTCGCGACTTCCGCGGTGACCACGATCTCTTCGGGCTGGAACTTGAGATCACCGAAGAAGCAGTCGTTGATGAGATTGCAGCCTTCTCTAACTTCATCATGGGCGAGAGCAACAACGGCATTCCGGTCGTCAAATTCTCCGGATGCGGAACCTGGAAAGGCCACGACTCCCTCTACTTCACCAAAGAGGAAGACCTCATCCGAAAAGCCCTCCACATCTGATAGGTATGAATCCGGAAGACCCGGTCTTTGCCCTGCTGGACGGGAAAAAATCCCCTACAAAATAACCCGTCACCCGGCTGCCTACACCTATGAAGACATGGAAAGCCTCGGCGTTCCCGACCTCGGTGAGGTCTGCAAAAATCTTTTTCTGCGCGATGCAAAAGGAAAGTGGCATTTTTTAGTGGTACTTTGCGGCAGAAAAACCGCCGACCTTAAAACACTTGCAGAAAAGATCGGATCCACCGCCCTTGGCTTTGCCTCGGCAGAACGCCTCACCAAATATCTCAACCCGCCTCACCAAATATCTCAACCTTTCGCGGGGCGAGGTAACACCCTTCGGCATTCTTAACGACCGTGATTCTGCGGTTGAGGTAATCTTCGATGCGGATCTGATTGAAAAACCGTGTATCGGCGTTCACCCCAACATCAACACCATCACCGTCTGGATAGCCTATACCGACATCCGGCGGATTGTGGAAGAGCACGGAAACAAAGTTCAGGAAATTACCCTCTGAACAAAATCCGGATTTTCAAAAAAATACTGCTGTCAGTACTGACAGCACAAGTCCCGCAGGTTTGTCTGAACCCCAAAATGATTTTACAGGAAGAGGTTCAGCAGGTATATTGCAACACCAACAACTGCCACGACAATCAGAACGGTCTTCGGACCGATATGAACAGCCGTCCGGTTGTCGGCATCATAATAGGTAACAAGACCTGCGGATGAACTTAATCCTCTGCCCGACTTCTTTGATGCCATACCATATTATGTTCCCACTCCAAACATATAAAATCAGGAGGAAGATCAGCAGATATGCAGGACGGAGAACTGCAGGGACTTGCATTCTGCGGTGAAACATTTTCACCGCGCAATGTATCCATCAGCATCGAAAAGGGTATCATCACCCGCATTGCGGAGAGCAAAAAACCGGTAACACGGTGGATAGCACCGGCATTTTTCAATGCCCACACCCACATTGCCGACACCGTTGCAATGGACACCCCTGTCGGAGGCCGTCCGCTTGCAGACCTTGTAGCGCCGCCCAACGGACTGAAACACAGAATTCTCCGCGCAACCCCGGATGCACGTATGAGCCTTGCAATGCAGGAGACAATGCAGTTTATGCACGCAACCGGCACGGCGGCATTCGCCGATTTCCGGGAAGGAGGGGCGGACGGTGTTCGGCTTCTGCATCAGGCATCCGTACCCGGCATCCGTCCCGTAATCTTCGGCCGGGACGGGGGCGAGTTTCCGGCGGACGGACTTGGTCTCAGCAATGCAAAGCATCCCGCCACAGATCGTCCCGCAGTTGAACGTGCCCGCGCTGCAGGAAAGCGCATCGCCATCCATGCCGGGGAAGCCGGAGTCAAGGACATCGACGACGCCTTTGCACTGGACCCAGACTTCATCATTCACGCAACCTATTTCGAGGATCGCCACATACGCGAAGCTGCCGACCGCAATATCCCCCTGGTTATCTGTCCGCGTTCCAACTGGATACTGGGCGGCACAGATATCGCCACCCGCCCTCCGATAAGAAAAATGATCGACGCCGGATGCACGCTCTGGCTTGGCACCGACAACGTCATGTTTGCTGCTCCCGACATGTTCGCCGAATGTGCATTCCTCACCACCGTGTATAAAACATCGCCCGAAGAAACACTTACCATGGCAACCGGCGGTTTTTCCCTTCTCGGTTATCAGGGCATCATTGAAGAAGGAGAACCCGCAAACCTCATCAGTCTTGATCCGGGATACGCAAAGGAATGGACACAGTCTCCGGCACTCTCACTTGTATCACGGATCGGCAGCTGCTCTGTCCGTGCGGTGTACGGATGAACGGAATCATCCGACATTTTTTATTCTTATAAAGCGACAGTAGAATTATCATGTTCTCCAGAATTCTTGTGGCGCTGGATGGTTCTGAGATCAGCCGGATAGCGTACTTCCGGGCTCTCGAGTTCGCCAAAGAAGACAACGCCGAACTGCATGCGATCACGGTTGTCAACAGCCCCCACATATGGAAGGACGACAGTCCCGCAAACCAGACGCGGACCGAAACAGACGCAAAAATGCTGCTTGACGAACTTGAAGATACCGCAAAAAAAGCTGGTGTTTCCTTTACTCCGCACCTTGTCTCCGGCCACCCGGGCGACAGAATTGTCAGCACAGCCGATGAGATAGACGCCGATCTGATTCTAGTCGGATCCCTTGGCAAATCTCATCTGGATCGCCTGCTGCTCGGCAGTGTATCTGCCTATGTACCCAGTACAGCATGCGAAATATCATGGTTATCCGCGGATCAAAATGATCCCTTGCCCTCTCCGAACTCTTTTTAAGTTTTGGAGAGGATAAGTAATCATAACGAGATAATCGGAGGTATACAGTCATGTTTTCCAAAATACTTGTAGCAATTGACGGATCTGAGATTAGTCGGCGTGCATTTTCGCGGGCAGTCGAACTGGCAAAACAGAACAAAGCCGAACTCCACGTAATTTATGTCATTGAATCAGGAATCGTCAGCCCTGCACCGGTGGATACCACTTGGGAACTGATCTACGAGCGGTTTGAGAAGGAGGGACACCAGATCATTGCAGAACTTGTCGAGGACGCAAAACAAAAAGGCATCGCCGTTGAGCCGCACATCGAGGCAGGTCATGCAGGAGACACCATCATTGAAATTTCCACCAAGATCGGTGCAGACCTGATCGTTGTCGGTTCCCTCGGCAAATCCAAGCTGGACCGCCTGCTGCTCGGCAGCGTCTCCTCCTATGTGGTTAACTACAGCAAAACCAACATCTTAATTGTCCGGACCTGAAAAATTCTCACAAATTTTATCGGAGAATCCCTTCCATTTTTCCCGCGCATGGCATCCGAACCACCTCGGAGTGATGAAAAAATTTTGTATCTTCAACCATGGTTTCTGCAATGATTCCGGCTTTTTTTCGCATCAGAACAGTTTTTGCAGAGAATATGATCCACGGTGCAGGATAGAACTGTTTTTACATCAATAACCCTAACGTAATTCTAACTTTCCCGTTTGGGAAGTGTAATGCCCATGTCACAGACAAGAAAATCCGTACAACATACGGAGGTGTTCCATGACAACTGAAGAAATGCTTGCAAAAGACTACATGACAAAGGATGTTGTGTCTGTGGAGATCCCCTCCAGCCGCGACGACGTTCTCCGGATTCTGAAGCGCACCGGTATCTCCGGTGTGCCGGTGGTAAAAGGTGATCAGCTGATCGGCATCGTTACCAGAAAAGACATTCTGCATAATGCAGAGGAAAACCAGATCGCGCTTCTGATGAGTTCCGAACCACTGACCATTCGTCCTGATGCAACACTTGTCGAGGCTGCGGAGGTTATGACAAAATGTAACATCCGCCGTCTGCCGGTTGTTGACGGCAACAAACTGGTCGGCCTTCTCAGTGTCTCCGACCTCGTCAGCGCCGTTGCCAAGATCAATGACAAGCGTGAGATTCGCGACCGGTTTGTTGACAAACAAACCTTTGCCATCTGGGAAGAAACCCCCCTTCCTGTTGTCGGCAGAGTCATGGAGCTCGCAGAAGTGGATGCAATGCCGATCTTAAACTCCGAGAACAAACTGACTGGCATTATCTCCGAACGCGACCTAATCCGCTGTTCCCGCATTGAGGATGATGTGCAGACCAGCGACTTCTCCACTGGAACGGACGATGATGAGTGGACATGGGAGAGCATCCGCGACAACCATACCATCTCTTACGGCATCTCCAAAGTGGAGCTTCCAAACCGTCCAGTCAAGGATGTCATGGTGACAAAAGTCATTTCCGTCCCAAACAATGCCGAGATCAGCGACTGTGCTCT
Organism: Methanocalculaceae archaeon; assembly: GCA_031262705.1. Classification (GTDB taxonomy): domain Archaea; phylum Halobacteriota; class Methanomicrobia; order Methanomicrobiales; family Methanocorpusculaceae; genus Methanocorpusculum. Next base: position 16,937 of record JAISHD010000045.1, read on the forward strand.
AAAGATGAAGCGCGGCCGTGTGGATCAGATGCCGATCATCGACAATGATCAGCGTCTATCCGGCATGCTGTTCGATCGCGATGTGATTACGGCATTATACGAAGCAGAATAACATTATTTCCCCAGAAAATATTCTATCTATTTTTTCTGCATTCCCCAAAGAGAAGTTATATTAATCTGCCTGTCATACGAGTAACTATGACAAAACCCGTATTATATGATTTCTTTGCGACTTGGTGCGGTCCGTGCAGAATCCAGAGTCCAATTATCGACTCACTCGCGGAAAAGATCGGTGACAAGGTTGACATAAAGAAGGTGGATGTGGACCAGTTCCCCGACCTCGCGAACAAATACCAGATCAGCGTGGTTCCCACCCTCATCGTCGAAAAAGATGGTAAAGTTGTCCACCGTCTTGAAGGTGTGACGGATGCATCCCGCCTTGAAGCGCTGTTAATCCCCCTCTACTAATCTCAATATCTTTTTAGGAGAGGTGCACGCCGTCCAGCTGTGCGCCAGACCTCCCTTTGGAAGTAATTTTCCACAAAGCCCTTTTTTATCAGACGTGCAATACAATAACCATGACTCAGATCACCGTTGAGGTTGTCGGCTACACCTATCGTCCCTGCGGCCCGTTCCCCTGTGATGCCGAGCGTTCCTGCGGACTTGAGGAATGCTACCAGAAAGAGAAACTTTCCTTTGCATTCCCGGCACTGTGCGATGTACTCAGGGAAAAGTACGGCGATAAGGTTTCCGTTGAACTGGTGCCGCTTGACAAAGAAATTCCCGACCGCATCAAAGAAATTGTTCGTGCCGAACATCCGCCGCTGCCGATCATTTTGATCAACGGAACATGTGTTCCGGTTGGTGCGATCTCTGTTCCGCAGATCAGCGAGTACATCGATCACCTCCTCTAAAAAAATATTTTTTTGCCCGGCAGGACCTGTCTTGTACTTTACTGCCGGTAGAATTTTGTGTAGTGTAAAATTTTGCAGCAGTGCTCTGCAAGGGACGTGAACAGGTACGCCTGATCCAGATCTTTTCCCGCGGCGAACGTTCCGTGCCCTCTTGCAATGACAACATTTGCACTGCGCAGCCCTTTTGCAACAGCATCGGCCAGTTCCTGTGTCCCTGGTGCCCCGTCCACTACGGCAATGAACGGCGCAAGCATTTTTCCTTCGCTGTCAATGGTGCGTATCTCATCCTCCACCAGAAGGGAGAGTGCAACGGCATGGGCAGGGTGGGCATGGACAACTGCTGCATGCTGCTCTGCTTCATTGTAAATTGCCGTGTGTACCCGCCACTCGCTGGATGCTCCGGGGGTGACCCTGCCGTTCAAAGGCATGAGCACCGCCTGTGCCGGATCTGCATCAAGATAGGAACCGGTGCGGGTGATAAAGTAGCCGTCGGCGTAGCGTGCGCTCATGTTTCCGAAGTTTCCACCGACGAGATGCTCGATAAAGAGACGTTTTCCGATGCGGGAAAGATCGGAAAAGATTTCCTGGTCTGTCATATATGAGATTATATTTCCCCGAATTGCTATTTCTACTAGAGGGTTTTCCTCCCCCGTCTGTGACGGGAGAGGAACATCAAAAAAACAGACTGCTGCGCTCAGATGTTTTGTCCCATCAGCCGGACGAGAACAGCTTTTTGTGCGTGCAGACGATTTTCTGCCTGATCCCACACACCACTCTGCATGGAGTCGATCACTTCATCTGTGATCTCCTCACCGCGGTGGGCCGGCAGGCAGTGCAGGACGATTGCGTCTGGTGCGGCGCGTTTGAGGAGCGGCATGTCAAGGCAGAACCCGTTGAAGTCCTTTAACTTCATGTCCTTAATGTCCTCTTCACCCATGGAAATCCAGGTGTCCGTATAGATGGCGTGGGCATCGGCCACCGCCTTTTTCGGATCATCGTACTCCACAACCTTTCCGCCGTTCTCCTGCGCAAACCGGATAGCAGCCGGGTCCGGCTCGTACCCTTTCGGTGTTGCAACCGCTATCTCCATTCCGGTCTGCACCGAGGCCATGATCAGCGAGTTGCAGACGTTGTTGCCGTCACCTATCCAGGCGATCCGCAGACCGTTGAGATCTCCGAACTTCTCTTTGAGTGTAAGGGAGTCCGCCATGATCTGGCAGGGGTGCTCCTTATCGGACAGCGCATTGATCACCGGGATGGATGCATACTTTGCAAACTCCGTGATAG
>JAISHD010000049.1 GCA_031262705.1 Methanocalculaceae archaeon
CCAATACAAAGGAGCGCAAGAATGAGTATGCCTGTACGTTTCATACCAATATGATTTGCAGGCAGTAGTTATATGCGTCGAGATGATTACAATTTTTTTTGGAGAACACATCATCCACTCTCTCATTTGCCTGACGGAGAAAAGTCAAAAAAAGTATATTTCCGAAATCAGAATCCGTACTCTTCCCGGTACATATTGATCAGCCGGTAGTAAATCTCTTCAACCGACCGCAGTTGATCAATGCGTACCCGCTCGTTTAACCCGTGCAAACCGCACAACTCTCCCGGCCCGTACTCAATCGCCCGGAACCCTGCCTTGCGCAGTGCCCGCGCATCCGACGCTGCCCACTGCACCATCGGTTTTGAAGCAACATTATACACACTGCTTATCGCTCTTGCAGTACTTTGTACCAGAAAAGACTCCGTATCCGTAAGGGAAGCATTCGCCTTTGTGATCGGTGTAATTTTTGCTGAAGACGGCAGATTTCCATAAATTTCTCCGAGAATATCATCATAGTTGCAGCCCCAAGGAAACCGGAGGTCCATTGTCAGGCGGCATTTCTGCGCAACAATATTCACGCGCTCACCACCGGAGATGAGACCGGGGTTGTACATGATCTGCCGGAAAATCGGCGAAAGCTCGTGACTTCCCTGCCCCTCCTGCATGTCACTGATCGCAATGGAATGCTCAATAAGTTCTTCCAATGCGGGAGACTGCGGATATATGCGGTTGTGCAGTGCGTCAATCCATGCCAGAAACGAAAACGCCTGCATAATCGCACTTTCTCCCACCACCGGAAACAGCGACGAGTGTCCCGGTGTTCCGGTAAACTCCACCTCAAACCGGCAGATCCCCTTTTGGCCGACCGACGGTGCAAACGCAGGAGTCGGTTCTGCAATCAGTACATCACAAGGATGAATCAGCTGTTTTTCAATCAGGTACCGCGTACCGCAGCGGCCGCCTCCCTCCTCATCACAGACAAATGCAAGAGACACCGGAATTTCGCCGCAGTCATCCATCGCCCGCTCCACTGCGGTAAGAATCGCCGCACAGCCGCCTTTCATATCCGTACTTCCGCGACCGTGCACATACGTATCGTCAACAACCCCTGCATACGGGGGAATATCCCAGCCCTCCTCCATGGCAGGAACCACATCCATGTGGCCGGAAAGCATCAGTGCACGATTCTGTTCCCGGGAAATAACATTGCAGTGCCCGGGAGACCCTTCCGTAATATCCGAACGGATGCCAAGCCCCTCAAGAAGCGATGCAATATACTGGGCAACCTCCGTTGTGTCGCCGGGCGGATTTTCGCTTTTGATCTTCACCAGTTCCGAACAGATACGTACAACATCCATCGCTTACCTCGCAGCGTGCTTCGCCTTGTACTCAGAGAACAGTTTCCCGAGTGCACCCGTCGGGTAAATGCTCCGCAGAATCTGCTGGGAGAAAATATCATCGGCCATGTCATGGAAGAACTGCGGCGGCAGCGGTGTCCGGGAAGCAGGGTCCAGAACAATCCGGAATCCCACATACCGCGTACACTCGTCCGGATCATATATCAGCTGCCAGAGCATCGGGCAACTCTCAAACATCTCCTGATCTGTATCCCGAAGCCAGACCATAAATCCGGGGAACAGCGCATTGTCCCCTTCTTTTGCCTGATCAACCCTGCGGCGCAGATACTCAGCCGTCATCACACAGCGGATCGAGTCGGGATTGTAGGCAAGAGAACTCAGAGTATAGTCGAGATGCGCGACGGCATCAATAAGGTAAAAGTAGAGAACCGGATCCATCTCAGACGGATTTTCCAGAATCATTGATTTGTGATAGAGATACTCAGCCTCATTTGAGTACTCGTTTCTCTGCGGTAACATAGTAGTAGTTTGTCGGAATAGACAAAAAGCGTTGGTATGCAAGTGGAAAACACTACCAAAAAACAGTGCTGAAAAAGAAAAGAAAACGGTGAATGGGTTTATTCCATGTGGATGGCGCTTTCCGGGCACTCATCCACACAGGTCTCACAGTCAACGCATGCAGGTACGTCCACAACTGCTTTGTCACCTGCAAGTTCAATTGCTGCTGCCGGGCAGATATCCACACAGGTTCCACAGCCGGTACACTTGTCTTTATTTACTACTGCTACCATTTCAAATACCTCAAATAGTTCTTATTGTATTTCAATCAGAGATAAAAATAGGTTTCGACCGGGGAACAAAAAAAACCGTTCTTTCCCAAGAAAAAAGTACAGGGGTTACAACCCGAGAACTTCTTTCATCGTGTACAGACCCGGATCCTGACCTGATACCCATGCAGCCGCACGAACAGCACCACGGGAAAATACTGCACGGTCATATGCCCGGTGGGTCAGTTCGATCGTTTCATAGTTCTGGTGGAACTGCACGGTATGATCGCCGACCACGTCACCGCCGCGAATCACATGAACACCGATCTCATTCCCGCGTTCGGTCATGCCGCACCGACCGTACATCTCCTCACGTTTGCCGATCTCTTCTTCAATAACCTTCAAAATGGTCTTTGCAGTACCACTCGGGGCATCCTTTTTGTGGCGGTGATGGGCTTCGATCACTTCAATGTCGTAGTCGCCGAGTTTCTTTGCGGCTTCACGAACCAGTTCCCAGAAGATGTTGACGCCGACGCTGAAGTTCGTCGTTTTTACAACCGGTACACCTTTGACTGCATCAATCAGTTCTGCATCCTGTTCCGGCGTGAACCCGGTCGTACCGATAACAAGGGCTACACCATGTGCTGCAGCGATTTTTGCGTTTACCATTGTGGCCGCGGCAACCGTGAAGTCGATCATCACGTCCGGCTTGTGTTCCCCGATAAACGCTGCAAGACCTGACGATTCTACCACCGGTTTTCCGAGAATCTGTCCCGGACGGATATCAACACCGCCGACCAGTTCAAGTCCCGGATTTTCCACAACCATGTTGGCGATGGTTGTGCCCATGCGGCCCATTGCACCACAGATCATTACTTTAGTCATAGTGAGAAAGCACCTCCCGCAGTTTGTCGGTCATTTCAGGGGACAATGAGTCCAGAGGCAGCCGGACATTTCCTGAGGCAACAAGTCCGCGGATCTCTGCAGCACGCTTGACCGGAACAGGGTTTACCTCCATGAACATCGCTTTGGACAGTTCCATCAGTTCATAGTGAATTTTGCGTGCGCCGTCCATGTCGCCTTTTACAAAGGCGTTATACATGGCAACCATACGTTTCGGCTCAATGTTTGCGGTAACGGAGATGCAGCCCTGACCACCGATGGAAAGCACAGGCAGCATCAGCGAATCATCACCTGAGGTGAGGACAAACGGATACTCGCGTTCCACACCTTCGAGGCCGTGGATGATGGCCATCATCTGATCGATGTTGCCACTTGCTTCTTTGACGGCGACGATGTTGGGGATTGTTTTTGCCATCTCAACAATGAGGTCAGGCGGCAGGTTCTGGCTTGTTCGGCCGGGGATGTTGTACACCACAACGGGAAGACCGACATCGGCGACTTTTTTGTAGTGCTTGAGAAGACCGCTTCTGTTTGGTTTATTGTAGTAAGGGCTGATCAGGAGGGCACCATCCGCTCCGGCAATTTTTGCGGCGCGGGTCATGAGAAGTGCTTCTTCGGTGTTATTGGATCCGGTTCCGGCAATAACGGGTATGCGGTTGTTTGCGGCAGACACAACCTCTTCAATGACACGGATGTGCTCAGCATGCGTCATCGTGGCAGATTCACCGGTTGAGCCGCAGGGCAGAAGACCGTGAACGCCGCCGGAGATTACATGCTCAATACAGCTCCGAAGTCCCTCGATATCAAGGGACTGTGAGGCATCCTCACGGAACGGAGTGATGAGTGCAGGAATCACACCTTCGAACATAGTACATATGCATTGGGCGCGGAAGCTACATGTATCTTCGCTTGATACAGGTGTCACCATTGACCGTGAATTTCCAGGAAACCTCTTCCACAAAAAACAGGCTGCCAGCTCTCCGGAAAAAATACGGCAGAACGTAAAACAGAATAAAAATGTATTTTGCCGGGAAGGCGAAATCCTCCGCAGAAGGAAAACTCTCCCGCACGAATGTATTACAGGGCCGCGAAACGGTGAATAAGGCTTTACACCTTGCGATTGTAAGAATTACCGGCGGCGGTTGTGGGTATTGACCTTGCGGGTAATGAACCCGGCAACGCGGTTGCGGATACTCTTACTCTCAATGGTGGTGATCTCGGAAACAACTCTCTTGTTGTCGTCAAAGCTGTTGTTGAAGCTTGCTCCGTGCTGTTCCATAAGGGCGATGCCCATACTCTTGATATACCTTGGCTTAATTCCCATGCGATATTCCTCAGATGTCTGTATATGTAAGTCGTTCTGATATGATAAGTATTCTGTTTGCCACTTCCTCAGGAGTAGAACCAAGAATACGGATCAGCGGCTCGGTTCCTTTTGTACCGCTGTCGATAATTACCAGCGGCACTCCCTCCCGGCAGCAGGAGGCAATACCCCAGTCCATACTGGATATCCCCGGTGGAAACTTCGCCGGATCATACTCGGCAACATCACGCAGAGTTTCCCTGACAACCCCGGCAATCTCCTCGGTATACCGGATACATCCCACCGCGCGGATGTCTGCATCAAACCTGACTACCGTCAGCAGCACACGAACGAGGATATCGTCTGTGCCAAACCCGATTCCGGTCGATCTGACCACCGCAATATCCTTCATATCGCGGGGATTTTTTATGGCATACGCAAGCGCCACACCGCCGGAAGGCAGGAGATAGCGGGGAATATTCATCACACGACCGTGAGCCTGCTGAAGAGCCTTCAGCACTACGGACTGCTCCTTGGCTGACATGATCACGCAAGCCCGAGCTGATCCCGTACCGCGGAAATCTCGCGAATCGCAATTTCATACATCCGCTCACGCGGCACCAGTACATCACCCAGTGCAATCCGGGTGCGGTCGCAGCCTGCTGCAAAGGATGAGGTCTTGTACTTCTTTGTCACTGTCTTTGGGGTGACCTCCGTAACTTTGCCGCCCTTCACATACGCACAGGCAATCACCAGGCCCGACACACTGTCGGCAACCTGCAGACAGATCTCAACCGGTGTTGTGTATTCTCCCAGAAACAGCATATGATTGTGGCGCCTGATCGGCTCTGCAATTTCATCACACACCCCGGCAGCCTTCAGAATATCATATCCTGCAAGCCCGTGCCGGGTCATATCCTCATCAACCTCTTCAAAATCAATATCATGCAGAATACCAATTACCTCCCAGAGACGGGCATCCTCCGAAAGCTCCTCGGCAAGCCCCTTCATAACAGCAGCTGTCGCGATACAGTGTCCGCGAAGCGAATCCGTCTTCACATGCGCATGCAGCAGAGCCAGCGCTTCATCCTTCTCCATACGTATAATTACGCTATCAAAACTCATAAAAGCACACACGTCAATTCATATAACCATGAAAGGATGGGTTCTGGATATCATTGTCGGGGTCTCTGCCCTGATAGTGTTCGGCATTCTGCTGTTCGCTCTGCCAATGGTCATGCCTGCGGCATACGGATACATTGGCGCATTACTACTGTTTGTTGTGTACCTGACCGTTGCCGGTCTGACCGTCATTAAGAAAACAATCGCCTGAAACTTCAGAAAAAATATTTTTTTGTGCTGGTTTGATTCAGCGGGACGCATTTTTCCGGAGTTCCAGTTCCTCCAGCGCCCGGTAATCGGTCTTTTCCAGTTTGGTACGCGGAAGGGCGGAAACGATCTCAACCGCTGCAGGAATACTCCACCGGTTCAGTCTCCCCACTGCATACTCAATGAGCTTGCACTCCGCCTCCGCAGGATCCATCTTCCGTTTCAGTGTGACATACAGCTTGATTCTGGTGTCAGGTTTCCAGGGAATACCAATTGCACAGACTTCCTGCACATCAGGATGCGTCTGCATGACCTCCTCGATCATCATCGGGTATACATTGTAGCCGTTCACCTTCACCATGCGCTTGTACCGTGAACGGAAACAGATGTCTCCGGTAGGAGTGATCTTTACAATATCCCCGGTGTGCAGCCAGAGCCGTCCATCCTCATGCCGCTTGAGAACCGCATCCGTTGCCTCCTGATTGCGATAGTAACCGGTCATCACTGCATCGCTTAAGAGACACAGCTCCCCTTCCATGCCGTCCGGCAGAACATTCGTAGTTCCCGGCTCAACCGTACAGACCCTGTTTCCCATCAGCGGAATACCAACACAGCCCGTAGGAACCGTGCGGTAGCCGTCTGCCGTTAACGCACAGACACTGCATGCCTCGGTCAGTCCGTAACCTGGCCGGAACTTCACCATACAGTGGCCCTGCCGGAGAAGCTGGTTGTACCGGTTGATCAGACTGCCGCTGACACTGTCGCCGCCCGCAACGATCAGTTTGATGAATGAAAGATCCTTTCCCTCAAACTCGCTGTACATCCGTTCATACATTGCAGGGACTCCGGCACTGTATGCGGTCTTCTCCGAGAGAATTGTGTGGGCACACTCTTTTGCATCAAACCTCGGCAGAAGGGCAACCTTCAGACCTGCGGAAAGCGGCGTATGGGTGGTGACCGCAAGACCGAATGCATGGAACATCGGAAGAATTGCCAGAAATCCGTCGCCCACATGAATGTCCTCACCGCCGATGCCGACAACAAGCTGGATTGCAATCGCGTTTACCGCGAAGTTGGAGAGCATGACACCCTTCGCCGTCCCGGTCGTACCGCCGGTGTACATAATAACAGCGGTATCTTCGGGATTTCCCACCATCTCCGGAACACCCGACGCGGCAACTGCGGCACGTCCCTCTTTCATGAGATCTTCCCACTCGGTGATCTTCCTGACATTTTCACCGTTGAGACATTTCCGGACCGCACGACGGTACACCCATCCCATGAGATAGCCTTTCGGCGTTTTTGGGAAATAGGCAGGTGTTCTGCACCGGATAATCTCCACATCCATACCCGAGCAGATCGCCTCATTGATCTCGCAGGTCAGTACGTACTTGCTTTCGGTCAGATCCACTGCATATCCGGTTTCACCGGTGGTTGACAACGGGTGTACCATGTTGCAGACCGCACCGATCAGATTGATTGCATAGACTGCAACAACACATTGCGGGATATTGGGAAGGAAGATGGTAACAAAGTCCCCGCGTCTGACCCCATGAGCACGAAGACCGGCAGCGCATGCATGGACCTCTTCAAGAGGTTCGCCATAGCTGATATGATTGCCGTAATAGGCAAGAGCAGGACGTACGTCTCCTGCCCGCTCTGCTCCGTATCTGAGCATAGAGTACAGGGTTTGTTTCGCAGATTCAGGATAGGTTATTACTGGCAAATTGCTCCTCCATACGCCACACAGTTCACTTATGATGTATTGACGGCGGCTATAAATATTTACGGAATTATCGTTATTCCTTCGGCTTTTCCGGGACAGTTTTTTCCGCAGCAGCCAGTGCCTGCGCTTCTTCCCGGAGACGCTTTCTTTCCAGCAGTTTTTTCTTGGAACGGTAATAGTTGAGGGGATGGGCAATTTTGTCGCACAGTGAGTCACGGTTCACACAGATACCGTGCGTCAGCATGGTCTGGCAGGCAGGCGTTGTGTATTCATGCGTGGTGATATGATCCACCTGATACATGGTCATGTCAGGATTAAAGTCAGGGCTCCGGGCAAAGATTCCCGCAACCTGTACGGACGTCATGCCGATGTTGTTCAAAAACGCCGTCATCGCAAACCTGCCCGAGTGCGAAAGGTTGACACCTGCCACCGCTCCCGCAATCAGTGCCTGAATGCAGGGGGGGTATGCCGACTCATCGATCGCCCCGAACTCTGCAAGTGTTCTCTCCTGCAAGGCCGCCGTGATCCTGTCGCACCATGGTGCAAACTCATGCTCCATCGACGGAGGGATGGTTAGCGGCAGCTGGGAGACAAGAATTTTTCTGATGCGTTCCCGCAGCAGTATGTCCTGTTCATCACCAGAGATGGCAACCTGTCCGGCATCCACGTCGCGGTTAATGAGACGCCACTTCGGTTCGCGGACGGTTGAGGCAAGCTCTACATAGTTGATCACCGGCATTTTCCCAAGACCCAGTGTGATACCGAGTGTCTCACAGACATGGTTCTTGAGTTTTTCATTCTCCTCGTCATGGATATAGAAGTACACCCGTTTTGCTTCCATGCGTGCAAGCCGCTCAATGAGGTTGCGATCTTTGATACAGGAGACAAGAACGCGTGCAAGCACATAGGTTGCAATGTCGGCAACAACATCCTGTGACTCAGGATACATCTCTTTTCCGTCGATAGCACAGGCTACCCGCTCAACCGCTGTGTCGAGATACTTTCGTCCGAGGGCTGATGCAGTGAAGTCATGCATCTTGATGCCGCGTGCGGCAAGAAACTCCTGAGACTCTTTCAAAAAAGGATAGTGGGTTAGATCGCGCGGCTCAACGGCGAGACGCATGATTAGTCTGCCTCAATTCTCGGGGCAAGCAGATAGCCGATCTTTCCTTTGCCGTCTGCATAGACAAAGGAGAACTGTACCGGATGGTCGTTGCCGAGCCGGATCTGTACCTTGTCGGCTCTGCTGCTGGATTTGCCCATGTCCTTCAGGTAGTCAAGGGAGAAAAGGGAACGTGCCGCGGCGCAGGAGATATAATGGACATCGTCACCTGCAAGTTCGCGTTTGATTCTGTCGCTGTCACCTTCGGCATTCAGGGTGAAGACCTGGGTCTCCGGATTTACGGATAAGGAGATCTTGTCAGAGACCATTGCAGCGGCCTTGATTGCATCGTAGAACATCGAACCTGCAAGTTCAAAGGTTGCGGGAAGGTCAAGGTTCGGCGCGTTCGGATCCTTTCTGATGGTCTTCGTGTCAAGCAGGGTTATGGAGTATTCATATCCGCCGAAACTGATCTTCAGCTTTTTTCCAGTCTCATCAAGTTCAAGTGCAACGGAGTCAGTCTTACCGATCATGCCCATCATTGCCCGGATCTTTTCAATGTCAAGACCAAGCTCTACAGGTTCTGCTGCATAGGTGGAAAATGCACCGGCTTCAAGCTCCAGGGATACCATGGCAACGTTGGAGGTATCAACCGTGATTGTGCGGATGCCGCGCTCATCGACATGAAGTCGGCATTCGTTTACCAGTGCAGAGACAGCGTCGATCGTCTCCCGGAAAATATCTGCATCTATTGTTGCTTTTAACATCTGTAATACCCCTTGACACACCCGAACATGCCAGTGTGACGGTCGTTAATAATACTGTACTTATACACCGTATAAATTTATATCATTGCCGCTGTTTTCGGTGTTGCTCCAAACGTCCATACTTGTTCATAAAGTCGGATCGGATTTAAATTCAGTTGCCCGAAATTCCTCGATGCATGGCTTTACTTCGAGTAACCACGTGCCGAAGAACTTCGAAGACGGAAATCAGAGTTATTCGGAAAATATTTGCCCATACAGTAAGAGAGTCTTCAGATATTTGGTGCAAAAACTCTGTTTACGGGGAATTTCATCGACAAATCAAAAAAATATTTAGAAGAATAACCCGCGATCCAAAGAAATCAGAGCATCTTCATATCGGAGAGATCTTTGTAAATCTTCTGAACAGCCCGCTTTGCATCCTCAGGAACCTTACCGCCGGTGATGATCAGTTTTCCTGAACCAAACAGCAGGACAACAACCTTCGGATCGTCCAGCCGATAGACAAGACCAGGGAACTGCTCCGGTTCATACTCGATCTTGTCGAGGTTAAAACTCATTGCGATCTTGTTGAGATTGATGCGCGAGCCGAGATCTGCGGAGGTCACAATATTCTGAATACTGTAGGTAGGATTGTCCACAATCTCGATATTGAGGTCGCGGAGGAGGCCTACCAGATACTCAAGCCCTTTGTTGAGACTGTCGATGCTTTTTGCACCGGTAAGCACAACCTTACCCGATCCGAACACCAGTGCGGCAATTTTTGGGTTCTGCATCCGCAGAACAACACCCGGAAACCGCTGTTTATTGTATTCTGCGCCGGGGATCTGCGCTGCGAGAACGAGGAGATCCAGTTTATCATTCACCTTTGTGGATGCAACCACATTTTCGATCTTCAATGATTCATCGGGCAGGCCTGACATATTTATATCTAAAACAGGTAACTATATAAAAACTCGGTTGGGATCGTAGAAAAATCAGGTGGGAGATTCACCTCTCCCCAGCTGCATTCCGATTCAATCGTATTCACGCCAGGTGTGTTTGCATTTGGTGCAGCGGAAGAACCTGACCTCGGATTCATCAGCACTACGAAGCTGACGAAGCCACCACTCGGCAATTCCATGTCCGCAGTTCGGGCATTTGACGGTGCAGGTAGGTTTTGTCTCGATTTCCATATCATCATCAACGATAAGAATGTCATTCTCCTGCATGTAAGCGACTTTTTTCATCTGTTCCTTCTCTGCCGAGCTGATCTCCTCTGCATACCCGCACTTTGCACAGATCAGTTTGCCGTCTTTAGACTTCATCAATTTCCCGCATTTCGGACAGAACATCATAGACTTAAATATTTATTTTGAAACCTTATATACTCTGATCATAACGGGCCGCAAATCCTCCAACGGTGTTGCCTTCGGCCTGCGCTCAGTGTTTTCTGTGAGAGACAGGATGTTATGGGCAACACTTCTCCCAACAAAACCCTCTTTATCGATCACGGCAAACAGTGTAATCAGTTCTTATGCTGGAGCAGTTGATTGAAACCGTTGTCATCCTTTCCTGTATTGCATTCCTACTGTTTCTGATTCCGGGAAGGCATCAGAAGTATGTGGCGAGTATCGGATGGGTTGCAATGGAAGCAGTGCTCCTTCTGATGTTTCCCCACTTCTTTGAGGAGGGAAATTTTGTCTATCCAACAATTGCAATCGCTGTTCTGCCCTGTATTTACATCACTGTTAAACGGCTGTTCATGGACGATTACTATATCCGCCGCCTGACGTATGCCGCATCTATTGCGTATCTGATCTATGCACCGTTCGCGTTCATACCGGCGCTCGGAAACTGGCTGATCAGTGTGGTCGTGGATCTGGTAGCAATTGTTCTCACCGCAATCGGAACACCCTATACCATGTCGGCCTGGAACATCTTCATGGGAGAGATATTGCCGGGCAACACCTTCGGATTTCAGGTTGAGGTGATTCTTGGATGTACCGGTATTCAGGCGATTGCCATTCTCCTCGGTGTTGTGGCTATCATTCCATCAAGCTGGAAGAGAAAACTCGGTCTGTTCTTTTTAGTAACTATACCGATCTTTGCGGTGAACATTTTCCGCAACGCATATGTGGTAACCGCATACACACAGCAGTGGTATCCCTGGTTCCAGGAATGGTTCCCGGAACCGGAGATGTACGGCTATGCGAGTTTCTTCTGGGCACACAATGTGTTCTGTGAACTCCTCGCAGTTGTCGTGCTGATTGGTATTGCCTATCTGCTCTTCAAACTTAATCCGACGATGGTTACGACGCTGCGCGACATCGGGGTCGTGTACTATGATGAGCTGATTGCAATGCGCGACCGGATCTTCGGCAGAAAATCAGCCGAATAATCTTTTTTTTTATGACAGCCTGTCCCTTCTGCAATCCTGATGAAGTTCTTCTGGAAAATGATCTGGCGTTTGCCAAGTATGATCTCTATCCGGTCTCTCCCGGCCATCTGCTGGTAATTCCCAAGCGGCATGCTGCATCCTGGTTTGATCTCACACCAGCAGAGCAGGCGGCGGTTCTTGCGCTTGTAACCCTGACAAAAGATCTGCTGGATGAAACATATGCACCCGACGGCTACAATCTCGGTGTGAACTGCGGGGAGGCAGCAGGCCAGACGGTGATGCATGTTCATCTGCATGTAATTCCGCGCTATACCGGGGACGTGCCGAATCCCCGTGGCGGAATCCGGGCGGTGATTGCGGCAAAACAGGATTATACGAACAGGATCAGACGTTAGAACCAGGAGTCGAGAGTTGCCTGACCCTTTTTTGCGCCGAGACGCTCAAGTCCTGCGGACACCCGCTCCTCTGAGAAGCCATGCTGTTCGCAGAGAATTTCAAAAACTTTCTCCTGTACCGGTGCTTTTTTTGCAATGATGTAGTTCTTTTCCACCGGCGGGTCAAGGAAGTAGCGGATAAGTTCCTCCGGATCTGCAGCGTTTTCTGATTCAGTGATGCGTTCGGCGAACTTTCCTTCGCGGACGATCTTTACCGCGGTTTTGGGACCGACACCTTTTACACCGCTGTTGTAGTCGGTACCGATAAGAAGCGCTGCTGCAATCAGCTCAACCTGCGTCATTTCCAGAGCGTTCAGGACTTCTTCAAGGATTAGCCGTTCCGGATAGACCGACACATACTTTCCGTGCATGCGGCGTTTGCCGGAGACGGTGAGATTACGGAGAAGCTTCGGCGTTCCAAACAGCAACGCGTCGTAATCCTGCGACACCGCGTAGGTGACATCTCCTGAGGCGGCCATATATGCGGACTGGGCCTCTCCTTCCTCGGGAGCCTGAATCCAGGGAATGCCAAGAGCCGTCAGAAGTTCCTTGGAGGAGTCGGTGATAAAAGCATCAACCTTTGAGGAGGCCATTGCATACTTGCGTGCGGCGTCCTCGTCCCCTTCTTTTACGGCGCGTTCCCAGGATTCTTTTGCGTTTTCGCGAATGACGCGTCGTTCGGCAAGGGTTGCTTCCTTAAATACCGGCGGTTTTCCGTCAAACACGTACACGGGAGTGATATTTTTTTCCACAAGATTTGCAGTACGGAACAGGAGACCACTCAAGTGGGACGTGATGCGGCCTTCGTCATCCATCAGCGGTGTTCCATCCGGCTGACGAATACCGCTTAAAAACTGGTACAGGGCATTGTATGCATCGATGGCCGCAGTACCTCCAAGCTGATCCCATGCAAGGGATTCCTTATAATCCGCAATGAGCGGCCGCAGCGCAACACCCATGTTTTTTTTCCTACCGGTACATTCTGCTTTTGATGCTCTCAACTGCCTCAACAACCTTCTGCGAGGTTGCATCCTGCCTCTGGATCATCTGACGGCCGAGGTCTTCAAGGTTGCTGCGCATGATCCGTTCACGTGCCGCGCTCTGCTCCTCAAGTCGGCGGAGACGGAAAAGAATCGAGAGCAGCAGCAGGCCCACAGAGATAATCAGCAGTTCAACCCCAATTGCGACAATAGCGTCCTGCCAGAGCCGGATAATGATAGCAAGACCGGATACTGCCATGACAATTACCAGCAGAACTTCCAGCATGATTCCCGGAAGGCTTTCACGACGAACATTCATATTTTAACTAAGGAGACCGCTAAAATATTAAGTTACCTATACATGAGTAAATTTTCTGTCCGTTCTCTTGTGCCGTACTCCGGCATGCTCCTCCTGATGCTTGCGACCGGGATACTGTCGCTTCTGCTGATCTACCCAGTTACGCAGGCAGGACTTGGTGCATTTGAGGATCCGGATTCGATCGCAAATCCGTTTGTGTTCCTGTTTATTATGCTCGTGTTCACTGCGCTCCTTTTACTTTTGATTAAGTGGAAAGCGCAAACGATTATCAGCGCAATTATCGGTATCTGTCTGGCACTGGTAATCTATTATGTCGTCTCTTCGCTGATATTTTCCTATGTCCCGACGCTTCCGGCGTCGTTTATCGGTATTGCCGCTGCGATGATCGTGATTCTGCTGCTCTGGTACCGGCCGGAGTGGTATGTGATCAATGTTTCGGGGATTCTTATCTCGGCAGGCTGTGCGGCGATCTTCGGCATTTCACTTTCGATTATTCCCGGTACTGATTCTTTTGATTCTGCTGATTGTGTATGATGCGGTTTCGGTGCACCGGACAAAGCATATGCTGACGCTGGCAGACGGAGTTCTCCGTCAGAAAATGCCGATTATGTTTATTGTTCCTAAAACCCGCAGTTACTCCTACCGGAGTTCCGGGTTTTCCCTGCAGGACAAAAAAGAGGAACGTGGTGCCTACATGATTGGGATGGGAGACATGATCATGCCGGCAATTCTTGTGGTTTCCGCACAGGTGTATGCGGGCGGCGAGGGCATTCTCTCAGTGGCAGGTGTTGCGCTTCCCGCACTTGGTGCCATGATCGGCGGTATTGTTGGTCTGTGTTCGCTGATGATCCCCTTAAACTCCGGAAAACCGCAACCGGGCCTTCCGTATATTAACGCAGGAGCCATCATCGGTTTCCTGATCTGCTGTGCAGTAACCGGTTCTTGGGCCTGGGTCGGATTCTGACGCGAGAATTGGAATCGTAATGTATATATGCGAATTCTGCCAATTTTGTAAGGCACACACGCATCGATAGTGTAGTGGTTATCACTAGGCGTTGCCAACGCCTAAACTCGGGTTCGAGTCCCGGTCGATGCACTTCTTTTTCCGATTTCTGTTGTGACAGTTCCGAATGTATTTCTGCTGAGTTGTTTCGGAATGCAGCAATACGTTTTCAGTATTACAAAGGCGTCTGCCCAAGAAAATATACAAAAAAAGGTTAGGAAAGTATTTCCGAAAAAATCATCCCCGACGCAGGAAGAGCATCGGGAACCTGACCACAAGCCAGGGATTGCTCTTCAGCATCGCTGCAAGAACAGATGGAATCGTCACCTCGTCCAGATGCATATCCGGGACGGATCCAATCACTGCATTCAGCAGGGAATCATCCATCCGGAAGAACACCTCTTTGATCAGATACGAGCGTGACAGGAACGTCCCCATACGGCTCTGGCGCCAGGTCCGCTCATAGACCATCAGTGCCTGCTTGGAGCAGTCTCCCAAGGCAACTGCATCCGCTGCCGTCTCACCGGCAAGACGCCCCGAATACAGCGCCTGATAGATGCCCCCGCCAGTGAACGGATCAGAAAGCCGTGCAGCATCCCCGCAGATGATCAGGTTGTCTGCAACCGTGGACTCAAGCGGTTTGCAGGTGGAGACACCGCCCGCGATCAGTTCCGTGATCTTACCGTCCGGGAAGTTCTCCTCCATAAACCGATCCAAGTAATCCTTCGCCCGGTGACCGTCGCCGGACTTTGTCCCGGGGATCCCTATGCCGATGTTTGCACAGCGCTGACCTTTGGAAAATATCCAGATGTATCCATGCGGGCTGGACGTATTGCCCCAGTAAAAGACATTCGTCTCCGGCTCAATATCAATGCCGGTAACCAGATACTGCACACAGGAGTCAAGATCGGCAAGCGGCACAGTGGTATTGATGCCGGCAAGTTTTCCAAACTTCGACTCCACACCATCAGCCGCAATCACAACTTTTGCACGGATTTCACAGGTCTTTCCATGCTGATGGATTATTACACCCGCAAGTCTGCCCCCTTCCATGAAAGGGACAGCCCGCGCATGGACCAGAACATCTGCGCCCGCATCGGCTGCTTTCCTTGCCAGATCACGATCAAAGATTTTCCGATCCAAGGTATAGCCAAGCACCTCATTCCCGGTCTTTCCGGCAATGGTAAAACTGCTTTTGTCCGGCGCAATGAACCGGGCTTTCCTGATAACCGTAGAAACCCATTTCGGATCCGGATCCATGAACTCGGCAAGGTCTCCGGTTACAATGCCCTCGGCACACCGTACCGGAACACCGATTGCGGGCCGTTTTTCAACCAGCAGAACCGAGATCCCGCGAACGGCAGCAGCATGTGCCGCCATGGAACCCGCAGGTCCTGCACCTACAACAACAACATCATACGCTTCTTTCATCGTACCGAAAAAAGAGATTAGAGTGCTTTGAGGAGATGCGGCAGTTCAAGAGCCAGCCACGGGTTCGCCTTAAAGATTGCAAGCACCAGCTTTTTCACGCTCAGATCCTCAATGCTGAGATCCGACATGGAGTGAACAATCGAGTTCAGTTTCTTGTCATCCATCTTGATGAACGACTCTTTGACCGCATAATTGCGTGCAAGTGTTTTGCCGACCGGTCCCTCACGCCAAGTCTTGTCATAGACCATCAGGGCTTTCTTCGATGTGTCGCCGTTCTTAATCGCGGTTGCCGCAACTTTGCCGGCGAGATCGCCGGTGTACATCGCATTGTAGATGCCACCGCCGGTGATCGGATCAGAAATCCGTGCTGCATCCCCCACAATCAGCAGATTGTCTGCAACCGTGCATTCAAGCGGCCTGCAGACGGAGACACCGCCCACCATAAGTTCGGTGATCTTTGCGTTTGGGAACTCCTTTGCCATAAACCGGTCAAGGTAATCCTTTGCACGGTGACCTTCACCGGACTTTGTTCCGGCAATGCCGATGCCGATGTTTGCACAACGCGGGCCTTTCGGGAAGATCCAGATGTAGCCCCACGGACATGCCTCGTTGGAGACATAAAACACGTTTGCCTTCGGGTCAATATCGATGTCATTGACGAGATACTGGGCACAGGTCTCAAGCTCCCAGAGCGGCACGGTTGTATCAATTCCGGCCCACTTTGCAAACTTCGACTCCACACCGTCAGCTGCAATCACGACTTTTGCACGGACTTCGTAGGTCTTTCCATGCTGGTGGATGACAGCTCCCTGCAGTTTGCCGTCGATCATGATCGGTGCGGATGCACGTGCATGCACCTGAATCTCTGCACCCGCTTCTGCGGCACGCCAGACGAGTTCACGGTCAAACATCTTGCGGTCCAGAACGTATCCGACCTTTCCTCCGGTCGCTTCGCCGCCAATGGTGAATCTTGTACCGTCCGGGCCGACAAGCACCGCACGCTCAATGTCAGTTGAGACCCATTTCGGATCTGCTTCGATAAACTCAGCAAGCGCGCCTTTCCCGATACCCTCCGCACAGCGGACCGGGGCACCGATTGCAGGCCGCTTTTCAACCAGCAGGACTGAAAGACCTGCTTCAGCTGCTGCCTTTGCCGCAAGAGCTCCTCCCGGACCTCCTCCAACAACCAGAATGTCGTAAGCCTCCTTCATTTCTCCACCCATTCAATAGCCCCGAGAGGACAAACAGTCGAACAGATTTTGCATTTGTCCTTGCAGGTCTCTGTATCAACAGTAAGATACGCGTCGATTAACTCAAGCGAACCCTGCGGGCAGACTGACACACATGCCCCGCAGTAGCCGCAAACGTCTCTGCGAATATTGATCATTGCAGTACTCATTGGGGGGCGTAACGCATAAACTCTCTGGATGAGAGAAAGATAAGCAATATGGATGAGGAAATACCAAAGCCCGGACTGATGTATATTGTGCTGATGATTGTTGCCATCGGTTGTGTCGTTTACGGCATATCACTGATGTTTTAAGATACGCAGAGCGGATTTTCACCCTCAGGAAAAGGATTCGGATTAAAACCCGAATACCAGTCGTGCGGCAATGTAGCAGATTCCAGAGACCGCTGCAGCTGCGGGAATAGTTAAGATCCAAGCGGTAACCATCTGACGGACTGCTCCCCATCGCACGGCACCGGTTCCCCGCGTCACGCCGGTTCCCATGATGGTTCCCGTTGCAACGTGTGTTGTTGAGACCGGAACACCAAACATGGTCATAAATGATAATACCATTCCGCCGGACATTGACGCGGAAAATCCCTGATAGGGACGGATGCGGGTAATGCCTGTGCCCATTTTTTTGATAACCTTCCAGCCGCCGGACAAAATACCCAAGGCAATCGCAAGAGCCGATAGTACAATTACCCACATTGGAAGTTCTGCATCAGCGGTTACAAATCCTGCGGCGATCAGAATTGCAATGATGATACCCATTGCGTTCTGGGCGTCATTGCCGCCAAGACTCATTGCCTGAAAACCGGAACCCACGACCTGCGCACGCTGGAACCATTTGTTCATCTTTGTTGGATGCTTGGCGCTTGCCATGATTTTGGTTAAAATGGTGGTGAAGATGTAGGAGACGATCAGACCGAGCATTGGCGAGACACAGATGAAAAGCACAATGGCAAGCAGCCCTTTAATGACGAACAGATCCAGAATCATCAGAATGGGGATTGCCACAACTGCTCCGACTGCCGCCCCGAGGATTGCATAAAACTTCAGAGAGTCCTTGAAGATTACCGCAAGACGTGTCATGATAACCGCACCGAGAGCTGCACCGCAGGCAAGATAGACTACGGTCCATCCGACAAGACCCGGTTCAGGCCAGAACACGGCGGAAATCCCTCCTGCGGCAAGACCTGCCCCCATCAGGCCGCCGACAAGGGCGTGCGATGAGGATACCGGAATACCGTAGTGCGAACAGGCATTCACCCACAGCACTGCACCGATAAGTCCGATGAAAAGAAGTACTGGTGTGAAGATGCCGGGGTCAACGATACCTTTTCCAATGGTTTTTGCGACTGCGGTTGAGTAGATAAAGGGGCCTGCAAGGCAGCAGACAGACGCGATGAGAATTGCAGTACGGGGTGCAAGTGCCCGCGTCGCGATGACGGTTGCTACCGTGTTGGACGCGTCATTTCTTCCGTTGGAAAAGTTGAACGCAAGCGCGATCACAATGCCTGCGATGATAATAATCGTGTTTGCGTCCATTGCACTCACGTGTGACGGATCAGAATTGCGGCAAACACATCGGCCACATCTTCACATTTGTCGGTCGCAATCTCAAAGTGCTCATAAATATCCTTGAACTTGATGATCTCGACAGGATCTTTTGTCTTGAACAGACTGCGCAGGGCATTTGACAGGATATCGTCTCCCTGATTCTCCAAGCGGTTGATCTCAATGCAGCATCCTTTGATGGTTTCGGGGTCATTCAGTGTGCGAAGACCGCCAACACCAGTACGAATCTCCTCTGCTGCCTGACGGATCACCACGGCAAACTGAACCATGAAGTCGTCGGGCTTTTCGATTTCGTAGATAAGGAGCATATTGGCACCCGAGTCGATGAAATCGATCACATTGTCTAAGGCGGTAACCAGCCGGGAGATCTCTTCGGGTTCGATGGGCGTGATGAACGTCCGGTTCAGTTCGTCATATGCCCGGTGTGCCATCACATCACCACGGTGCTCAAGATCTTTCATTTGCCGGTATTTTTCCTGAATATTGGTATAGTCAGCAAAAATATTTACTAAAAGATCTGCCGCTTCACAGACAATTTCTGCCAGCTCTTCAAACAGCTCAAAAAAGAATTTATCCTGCGGGACCACCCAGCTTTTCAACCCCATCCTCTCGTAACCTCTTTACAGATACATAGTAAGGAATGTTACATGAATCTTTGCCTTTTGCGAGGGGCATTTTTCAGAGCCGAATACTACTTATTACACCTGCGATCCATATCTGACGGAACACAAACCATGCAGTATTTCCCTTACGGCACAATTGAAACCGAGGCTTTGAAAGCAGCAGATCCAACTCTCGGAGCTGCAATTGACCGGCTCGGACACCCCAACCGGCCACTGATGCCGGATCTTTTTACAGCCCTCGTCAACTGCGTGATCGCCCAGCAGATCTCAACCAAAGCAGCCGAGACTGTGCATGGCCGGGTGGTTGATCGGTGCGGCGGGGTTGTAACCCCTGAACAGATCGTCCGACTCTCCGAAGAAGAGATTCAGTCACTTGGTATGTCGCGGAGAAAAGCAGGATACATCCGAGGCATTGCTCTCGCTTTTGTCTCAGGACAGATTGATGTTCAGGAACTGCGTAATGCGGAGGAGGATCGGATCATCAGGGAGCTTACTGCGCTCCCGGGGATCGGCATCTGGACTGCCGAGATGCTGATGCTTCACTCTCTGCAGCATTCGGACATCTGCAGCTGGCATGATCTCGGCATCCGGAGGGGAATGATGCGGCTTTATGGAATGGAGGCAATTTCAAAGGTCGAATTTGAGGTTCTGCGCCGCCGCTACTCCCCCTACGGAAGTGTTGCTTCAATCTATCTCTGGGCACTCGCACATCAATAGCTGTGCTCGACTCCCCCTTCCGGGGTCATACCCGCACATCAATAGCTGTGCTCGACTCCCCCTTCCGGGGTCATACCCGCACACCAGTACCTGCGTTCAGCTCCTCCGTGCGTCACAGTAGCTACCACAGATTATTGGTACATTTTCCAAAACAACTGTATTTTTTGGGACTTTCATCCATTATTAATACTTCATCATCCTACAACTTACCCATGAGACCTATGAGGAGGAAAGCGTCCCAACTCCCGGACAGGGATGCATGGGATCTTCTGCAAAACGGCATCTGGGGAACGCTTGCAACGGTAGACAGCAACGGACAGCCCTATGCAGTTCCCATGAACTATGCTTTGCTTGGAACCACCCTGTATCTTCACTCTGCAATGGAAGGACACAAAATCGACAACCTGCACGAAAATCCGCGTGTATCCTTTTCGGTTGTCGCAACAGCAGAAGTTCTCTCCGAACAGTTTGACATGACATACCGGTCCGTGGTGGTGTTTGGAACAGCCCGGATTGTCAAGGATACAAAAGAAAAACTGACTGCCCTTGAAGCCTTGATGGAAAAATATTCACCGGCATTCCATGACAAGGCAATGGAGTACATCAGTAGTAACATCGGCAGAACAGCCGTTATTGCAGTTGAAATCAGCGCTATTGCCGCAAAGACAGGACGGTAAAATGTATGATGTGGTCATATCGGGAGCAGGACCTGCAGGCTGCATCACCGCAAAACTCCTTGCCGATTCAGGATACTCGGTTCTGATCGCAGAAAAAATGGCAATACCCAGAAGGAGGTCCTGTTCCGGTATTCTGATCCAGAAATCCGTCGGCATCCTTGAACATACATTTGGAAAGATTCCTCAAGCCGTGTATGCCGAGCCGCATCTGAACAAAGGTATGATCCTCACTACCGATACCGGTATGATAGTCCCGATTGAGGGATTTTGCCTCAGTATCTGGCGCAGCTTCCATGATTACTGGATGATAATGGAAGCGGTTGATGCCGGTGTAGTGTTTCTTGAAGAGACGCCAGTCACCGGATTTATTGAGAAAAAAGATTATATTGCGGTCCGGCTCGGCGGGAGAAACGCTTCCAATATATCGGCGAGAGTCCTTGCCGGATGTGACGGGCCTGCCGGAACCATTCGCAGGAAACTTCGAGGGAAACCGGGGGACTGCATCACTACCCACCAGGTTTATTCCAAAGGGGAAATTGATCTCGATCCCGCGTACTTTCATACATTTCTGCAGCCTGAGCTTTCCGATTATGATGCATGGTGTGCGGTCAAAGATAACTACATTATCACTGGTGTCGGTGTTCATCATGCATCGGATGCAGGCAGATATCATAAAAAATTTCTCGCGTATCTCGCAGAAAATCACCATGCAAGACTTTCCGTCCGGGAATTTGAGGAACGGTGGCTGCTTCCCCACATAACATTGGAAAACCCGGTGGACAAAGGAGAGGGAAGAGTTTTTCTTGCGGGGGACGCGGCAAATCTTCTCAATCCGCTGGCGGAGGGAATTTCCAGTGCTCTGGTAAGCGGCAGTGCATTTGCTGATGCATTTATGGGTGCCGCAGAACCGGGGGAAAATCCGGATCTCATCCGCCTTCGCGCCGGTTATGAAACCAATCTTTCCAATACCATTGACCGCATGCATCGGCAGTGGAAATATCTTGCTGAAATCTCACCGAAGTTTGCCCGTCTGAGAGATATCTAAAAAAAATTTCAGGGCGAATACTATGTATGGATTCACTGCATCTGCGATTTGCAGTTCCCAATGATGTGCCCCAGATACTCGGATTCATCCGCGAACTGGCTGAGTATGAACATATGGAGAATGAGATTGTGGCAACCGAGAAACTTCTCCATGAATAGCTGTTTGTCAGACAAAAAGCAGAGGTTCTAATAGGAGAGAGGCAGAGTTGCAGTTGGGTTTGAGCTGCTTTTCCATAATTTTCCACATTTCTCGGGCGGGCAGGAATCCATCTGGAGGACCTGTATGTGATACTAGAGTTCCGCGGATCCGGGTTTGGAAAAGCGTTTCTTTCGCGATTTTCCCCAATTGCGGTGGAACATGGTTACGGCAGGCTTGAATGATGGTGTCTGGACTGGAACCGCCCGAGCATCGAATTTTATCTCTCGTTCGGCGCTGTGCCGATGAGCGACTGGACGATGTACCGCATCTGCGGTAACACATTATCAGAGCTGGTAGAAAAGGATCGGCAATAACCTGACAGAGAGGAAAGGCCACGTCGTCTTTATAGTCTTACAAGACCAACGGTACTGAAGAGATTTTCTATGTTTTTGATTGGTGAAGCACTCGTTGGCGATGGAGCAGAACTCGCTCACATCGATCTTATGATCGGCGATAAAATGGGACCGGTAGGAACCGCTTTTGCAAACGGTCTGACCCAGCTTTCCGCCGGACACACTCCGCTGCTTGGCGTTATCCATCCGAACCTTCTGCCAAAACCGGCAGTCCTGATCGTTCCAAAAGTTACGCTGAAGCACACTGAACAGGTAACCCAGATATTCGGCCCTGCACAGGCCGCAGTCTCCAAAGCGGTTGCCGATGCACTTGAGGACGGTATCTTTACCGGCATGGATATTGACGATGTGGTAATTGTTGCAAGCGTTTTCATCTCTCCGGAGGCAGAGGACTTCAACAAACTCTACCGGTTCAACTACGGAGCAACACGCCTCGCACTTTCCCGGGCGCTTGACAAGTTCCCGGACACCGCAACCGTTCTCAAGGAGAAGGACCGGGCAGCCCATGGTGTTATGGGATTCAAGGTTCAGCGGCTCTGGAACCCGCCGTATCTGCAGGTCGCCATGGATCTTGTTGATATGAAACAGGTGGAGCGCGTGCTGCGCGAGGTTCCGCAGAATGATCATGTCATCTTTGAGGCGGGAACACCGCTGATCAAACAGTTCGGCTTACACGTCATCGGTGAGATCCGCAAGATCCGCCCGAACTGCTTCATTGTTGCAGACTTAAAGACACTGGACACCGGCAACCTTGAGGCCCGCATGGTCTCCAACGCCGGCGGCGATGCAGCAGTGGTCTCCGGTCTTGCACCGGTCGAGACGATTGCAGCATTCATCAAGGAAGCAAAGAAGTGCGGTATCTATGCAATCATCGATATGCTCAATGTTGCAGAACCGGCAAAACTGATCGAGAGCCTTGCAAAGATGGGCGGGGCGGCTCTCCTTCCGCAGTATGTTGAGATGCACCGCGCAATCGATAAGGAGGCAAGCGGCGAGTACAGCTGGGGCGACATCAAGAAGATCAAGGCAGTTGCCGCAAAGTACAATGCAAAGATTCTGGTTGCAACCGCCGGCGGTATCCGCGTGCCGGTCGTCAAGAAGGCAATCGCTGCAGGTGCAGATGTTGTGGTGGTCGGACGCGCCATTACTGCAAGCAAAGATATCAAGAATGCAGCAGAGTCCTTCCTTGCAGAGCTTGACTCCGAAGAGATCGACCAGTTCCGTGTGATGACGGATTTCTAAACCGATTACATTTTTTCCTTTTTTTGTTCTGCCAAAAACGATACTTTAAGCATTCTCACACCCAATAATCACAGTGTGAATTTGCGAGGCAATGAACGTGAAACGACGTGCAATGTTTCGGAATGAGGTTTTCCCAGAATGTGCTCAATGAATAATACTATTTCCCGGGGGGAGGAATGGTGATGAAAGGTTCCGTCGGAGACACAGCAACACAGTATCACCAGCTTGCCTCCCCTCTGCATCTTGAGTCTGGGGCTGTTCTGCGCGAAGTGATAATTGCCTACGAGCAGTACGGTACATCCCCGTCTCTTGGAAATACGATTCTCGTCTGTCATGCTCTTTCAGGTGATGCCCATGCGGCAGGCATGCACAAAGGTGATAAGCGTCCGGGATGGTGGGACGGTATCATCGGCCCAGGAAAAGCGCTTGACACCGATCGCTACTGTATCATTGCAACGAATGTTATCGGCGGATGTAAAGGCTCCACCGGCCCGGCCTCAGTAAATCCGGAGACCGGCATGCCGTACGGCACGGACTTTCCGGTGGTGACCATCCGCGACATGGTTGCAGCGCAGCACCAGTTTCTGATCGAACGCGGCATCACCGACCTCTATGCAGTTGTCGGTGGATCAATGGGTGGGATGCAGGCACTGACATGGAGTGTGACATTCCCCGGATTTTCCCGCCGAATTGTTGCAATCGCAGCTGCAGGGTACTCAACCCCGATGCACATCGCCTTCGGTGCGGTGGGCCGGGCAGCAATCATGACCGATCCTGCGTGGAAAGGCGGACGCTACCCGGCAGACGAGCGTCCTGATCACGGATTATCGCTTGCGCGGATGATCGCCCATATTACGTATCTGTCGGATCAGTCTATGCACAAAAAGTTCGGACGCACGCTTCAGGAGAAGACCGAGTACGGGTACGGGTTTGAGACAGAGTTCAGCGTGGAAAGCTATCTGAAGCATCAGGGAAGCAGTTTTGTGCAACGGTTTGATCCAAACTCTTACCTCTACATCACCAAAGCCATCGATTACTATGATCTGACCAAAAACGGATCGCTCAGCCAGGGTTTTGCCGATGCCGATGCGAAGTTTCTGATCCTGTCAGTTTCCACCGACTGGCTGTATCCACCGTATCTTTCCGAGGAGATCGTGATGGCGTTAAACAGTACTGGAAAGGATGTGCAGTACACTGAGGTGATGTCCGGATACGGCCACGACGGATTCCTTCTTGAGGATGATCAGATGAATTATCTCATCGGAAGGTTTCTGACACCCCTCACCGTTGCAGACATTATGATCCGTGATCCTCCCGCCATCTGCAGTTGTGCTACGATTCGTGCAACGGCGCAGGCGATGATCGAGCGCGAGATCAATCACCTGCCGGTGCTGCACGCGGACGGTACGCTTGAGGGAATTGTGACTTCATGGGATATTGCTAAGGCGGTTGCAGGCGAACACAAGATGCTCGCAGAAATTATGACACGGAACGTGGTGTGCGTATCTCCCGCGGACACATTGCGGGAAGCGGCACGCATTCTGGATCAGCATCATATCTCGGCGCTTCCGATCGTTGAGGAAGGCAGGGTTGTAGGTATGCTTACCAGTGAACAACTCTCGAACATGACGGAGAGGAACTGACGAAAAGGAACAAACAGAGAGAACAAACGATGAAGATACTTGGCATTCATGCAGATCGCGTCTGGTATAAGGTGACGAAGAAAACAAAGATGGCAGAGCCGGAACCGGTTTTGGAAGATGAAATGACGGACTGTGTTCTCCTTTTCTGCTGTGTGGAAAAGTCCGATGAAATAAGTCCCGAAAAGACCGTTGCCGCAACGATTGAGAATATTCTTGTGCGGCTCGGACGATTGAAGGCAAAACAGGTGATGCTGTTTCCATATGCACATCTTGCATCCGACCTCGGATGTCCGGGAATTTCCCAGTGGATCTTAAAGTCCATACAGACACGCCTCATTGAGGAAGGCATTGAGACGAAACGTGCTGCATTCGGTTGGTACAAGGAGTTTGAGATCAAAAGCAAGGGGCATCCTATGGCGGACTTTTCCATGTCGATCTGTCCGTTCATCGGTGGTGTCTGCGACGGCGAGTGCGGCCCGAAAAAACAGGAGCATATTGAGGCAGCCTGTCACTCCTAATATTTATCAGACCAAAACCTTTGCAAAACTGCCGTCCGGTTTTTTCACCACGAGAATTTTCTTTTCAATCCGCTGCCGCAGATCCTCTACGTGTGAGATAATCCCGATAAGCCGGCTGCCGGTTTTCGGCACGGCAAGTGTTGCAAGTGTCTCAATCGCCTGATCCAGAGAGACCGCATCCAGCGATCCGAACCCTTCATCGATGAAGAGTGCATCAAGCTCAATACCGCCGGAACTTTCCATGATCACATCCGACAGACCGAGCGCGAGGGAGAGTGCGGCCTTAAACGACTCTCCGCCGGAGAGGGTGGAGGTGGGGCGCTGTTTCTGCGTGTAGCAGTCGATGACGTCCATCTCCAGTCCTTCCTTTTTCCGGAGATCGGTGGAGCTGCTGCGCTGCACAATGGAGAAGCGGCCGTCTGTCATGGCGTGCAGACGGATGTTTGCTTTTTCAAGAATGCGGGAGAGGTAAGCGGACTGCACGTACTCCTCAAACTTCATCCGCACCGCTGACCCTGCGGCATCACCGTTTGCCACCCGGGCAAGGTCGGCCAGTTCGTCATACGCAGCAGCGGCCGTCTGGTACTGTTCCAGAAGTCCGGATATCTCAGATATTGCGGTGGTGTTCTGTAATATCTGATATCCGACTGCTTTTTCCTGTTCCTGAAGTTCGGCATATTCCGCCTCGGTTTTGGCAAGTGCAGCCGCAAGAGCTGCAACATCTGCGGCAAAGCGGCCTTCGGTACTTTTCCGGAGAAGTACGATCTCTGCGGCTACAGCCGATCGCATCTCGCGGTACTGTTCCAGCGTTTCTTCAGCACAGGCAGATTCCTCACTGGTCATGAGGTCTGCGCGGAAATGCAGACGATCCAGTCCGCGTTCCGCAAGTGCACGGGAGAAAGCCTCTTCATCGGCGGCGCACTGTGCCCCTGCATCATCACGGATACCGGCTGCCGCGGTGCAGGCGGAGGCTGCATCATACCGGGCGATCTTTGCGGCTTCGCATGCGGTGGAAAACTCCATTTCCTGTTGTCGGTGCCGGGCAATCTCTTCTTCCATCCGCCGGACCGCCCCGGCAAGTTCGGCCGAGGAGGAGTAGCCGGGGGGGAGCTGACGTTTCAATGTCTCGGTACGGGACTTTGCATACGCGGCGCGTCTGCGAATGTCCTCCGCCTGTCTGGTGAGGAGGGCAGATTTCTGTTCGCGTACCGGGGAGGTTTCGTCCAGCGCCCGCAGATCTGCTTCAAGGGATCTTTTCTCCCCAGCAAGTTGTGACAGCGCCGAGATTTCGGCGATTACCCAGTTGTACTGCGCAGCGGTCTCGGCAATTTCTGCATCAATCAGTCCGTCCAGCTGCCTCGTCCGGCTCGGCGCTCCGGAGAGTGCAAAGAGCGGGGATGCAAGGGATACGATGTGCTGTTCTTCTGATTTCAGCGTTGCAAGCGCTGCGGAACACGCGGCAGCAGCGGCATTCCGCTCGTTTTCCCGTTCGGCAAGTTCTGTCTTTGCACGGTTCAGTGCGGTTTCGGTGGGGATTTCAGCTGAGAGTCCGGCCGGATGCGGATGATGCGGTGAGCCGCAGACCGGACAGGGGGATCCCTCGGTGAGATGCTGTGCGAGAACGCCTGCCTGCCCGTCAAAAAAGGCGCGTTCCTTTCGCCGGCAGACTGTGGCAGCTTCTTCACAGGCGTTCGCCGCTTTGGTGTAGGCTATCTCCTTTGCGGCATGATCTTTTTCGGTCTGCCGGTACGCGGCAAGAGATCTTTTTACGGTTTCCAGAGCTGCAGTGCGGGCGGTGATCTGGTCCTTCCGGTGGTTTGCTCCGGCGAGTTTTTCCGGAACATCGGCTATCTCGGCCAGACGTACCGTCAGCTTGTCGCGGCGCACCTTCTCCTTTCCGGCCTCAGCCTTGTGGTCTTCCAGATCCTTTTCGATTCTTGCAAGCTCCGCTTCCCCCCGCTCCATCTGGCCTGCCGCGGCCTCGTACTCATCAAACTGTGGAACAAGACTTTTGAGTTTGCCAATATCCTCCTGTTTTTGAGGGATGGAAAGCGTTGTTCTCTGAATCTCCGCCAGAGCAGCAACTGCAATACCTTCCGCCTCCTGCATTCGAACAAGTTGTTCTGCTGCTTTTTTACAGGCGGCGTCCGCCTCGGCATACCGCTGCCGGGAAGCTGCTGCCCGCGCCTCAAGCGGCAGCACTTCCCGGATCTTCTTCGAATGTCCGAGTTTCTGACCGAGTCGGATCATATCCGATTCCTGATTCTGCAGTTCAACGGAACGCTGAATCGCTGCGGCAAGACGATCAAGTTCTGCATTGATCAGTTTTCCTGCTTCGATCTCGGTGCGGATGTCGACGGCCTGCCGTTGTGCGGAGACGATACTGCTTTTGAGGGCGGATGCCTGCATCCGATCCTCATGGACGGCGGCGTTGGCAGCTTCAAGCAGTTCGTCCATCCGGAAAAATCCCTCTTTTGCGGAGATGATCTCTGTGGCAAGTTCGGCGAACCGGGTGCCGGGGACTGCGGCAACGCGTCCGGCACACCCGGTGCAGGACATTTTGATGCCATCAATCGCGAGTTTTGCATCCCGCGCACGTTCGGCAATTTTTTCCTGTAATACCGAGAACCGGTCGGTTGCAAAGAGTTTTCGGAGAATGTCCGCACGTTCACGGCTGGTACAGAAGAGGAACTTCTGGAAGTCGTTCTGGGCGAGCATTGCGACCTGCCGAAACTGCTGGCTGTCCAGGCCAAGCAGGGAGATGATCTCTTCACCAACATGTTTCGGCCCGGAGATTTCGGTGCCGGACGGCAGGACAAGGCTTGCGGTTGCTTTTCGTTCGGTTCCGGAGGCTATGTATGCAGGCGTTCTGCGGATGGTGTAGGACTGACCGCGGTGTTCAAAGGAAAGTTCCACTTGCGGGACGGCGCCTGTGGTGGCGAAATCGCTTGCAAGTGTTTTGGCTTCACGGATACTGCCGCTTGCAACACCGTAGAGCGCGTAGGAGATTGCATCGAAGATGGTGGTTTTGCCGGCGCCGGTGTCGCCGGTAATGAGAAAGATGCCGGAGGTTCCAAATCGTGAGAAGTCGATGACCGTTTCTTTTGCGTAGGGGCCGAAGGCGGACATGACAAGGCGTATCGGTTTCATTTTTCTGCCTCCAGTTCCTGAAGAATGGCAAGGACGGTCTGTTCCTGAAAGGTGCTGAGTTCTCTTCCGGTGGTTTCTGCAAAGAATCCGGCGAAGAGGTCACGGTCGGATTTCCGCAGGTCTTCCATCCGGGCGCCGGCTGCGGCGGCAGCAGGCAGGGCGTCGTTTATCATTTCAAGGGTGATGATGTTGGGGTACACTGACCTCAGACGCGCCATGGCGTCTGCGGGCGGGAGGGGGTCGGTGAGCTGGACGGCGAAGTAGTCGTCGTGCGGGGCGGGGACGGCATCGTCCGTTGTGAGGTCGTTGAGGGTTCCGCAGATGATCCGCAGGTCATGCAGGGGGTGTAAGGGGATCTGCCGGATGGTTACGTTTCCTTTTTCAAAGAATTCCACAAGGGTTACAGATTTTGCGGTGCCGCATTCGGAGGGGGAGTATTTGAGGGGGGAGCCTGCGTATCTGATGGTCGGAAGGCCGACCTTCTGCGGTTTGTGCAGGTGGCCGAGTGCGACGTACTCAAATTCGGTGAAGCGGTTTGCGTTGACCTGTTCGATACCGCCGACGATGATGCGTTCCGATTCGGAGGAAGAGGGAGTGGTGCCGAGTCCGGCGATGAACTGGTGGGCGACGGCAACGTAGCGTTCGTCCGGTCTGAAGGGGATGTCGGCAAGGACGGCGGCAACGGCGTCGTCGAAGGTGGTGATCTGTTCTGCGGGAAAGCGTCTGGAGCTGCGGACGGAGGCGGGGTCGAGATAGGGGAGAAGGCAGATGTGCAGCGGGCCGTAGGCATCGTGCAGGTCTACGATTCTGATGTTGCGGTCATCGTCGTAGATGCCGCTGATGTGGATACCGCAGCTGTCCATGATGTCGCTTGCGTAGTGGATGCGTTCGGGGGAATCGTGGTTGCCGCTGATCATGAAGACGGCGATCTTTTCGTCTTTGAGTCTGGTGAGGAAACGGTTGAGCAGGTCGATTGCGGTGCGGCCTGCAACGGCTGTGTCAAAGATGTCGCCTGCGATGATGAGGCCGTCGGCATGTTCTCGGACGGCGGTTTCTGCGATCTGGGTCAGGATGAATTCCTGGTCGGTAAGGATGCTGTATCCGTAGAGTTGTTTTCCGAGGTGGAGGTCGGCGGTGTGAATCAGTTTCATAAAAAGAGGGTCAGGGGGTGGTTTTGTTGTCGTAAACGAGTACCATGTACCGGGCGGAGAAGACGCCTAATGCGGCGGCAAGCAGGATTATGACCAGCATCCAGAGGAAGAGGAACATGGTGACCAGGGAGCCGAGTGCGCCGAGCAGTATCCAGAAGGCAAATGTGATGAGTTCAAGGATGATGCTGAATGCCAAGGCGCAGACGATGAGGATGATGATTGCGGCGATGTAGTCGAGCCATCCGATTGTTTTGATCGATGCAAGAATTTCGCGGAGGTTGAAAGCTTCGCTGATTTTTCCGTTCCGTGTCATCCGGACCATGCCGAGCGTTGAGAGGAGGGAGAGGAGGAGGGAGACAAGGAGGGTTATCACGATGAAGGCGAGGAGCAGACCCATCAGCATGGCGGCGGCTTCGGGGCCGAGGGAGTCGGGGCTGTTGGAGGGGGCGGGGATGAAGCCGGTGATGAGGAGGTAGAATACGGCGGTGATGAGGAGGAACGGGAGGGCATAGAGGATTCCTGCGATGTTCATCTTCCAGCCTTTGCAGAAGAGGTCTTTGATGCCGGATACTGCGGGGACGCCGGAGGTTGCTTCCATTATGCGGTAGAGGTAGCCGGAAAAGAGCGGTACGATGCAGAGTGTTACGGCGTTTATCAGTAGATAGATGAACAGGTAAAACCAGCGGTCCGGCCTGCATGTCTCTTTAACGTAGGTCAGAGAGGAGGAGAGTATTGCCCCGGGATCCATTTTTTCCACCAAGTTTTCGTTGCTATACTCTTCGCTGTAGGACGGATTAAAGGATTCGCACGCTTCTTCCTGTTGTTGTCTGCCGTATTTCACCCATGACAACATGACACGTGATAGCATACCACATCATTTTATATACTTGCACCTATAACGTTGTTATCGGATTTAGAATGAACGAAAGGCCGATATCTTCACATCACATTTATCAGGCCCGGTTCATCGTCTTTTTCTTCTTTCACTTTAACTAAGGAGACCGTCACGTTTTCGTATGACGGTTTTTGGAACTGTTCTTTTACGAGTCCGTGACGCGGCTAGACACAAATTCTTCCACAAAAGGCGGATACTACAACATGTTTGGAATTAGCGACCCGGGTGTATGGATGACATATGTTATCTGTATCGCGGCATTGATCGGCTGTATCGTTTACGGATACCTGAACTGGAATAAGGATAGTGATGACGATGGCAGTGAGTACTGAGCTGACGATTCTGATTGTCCTTTTCTATCTGGTACTGATTCTTGGTCTCGGGTACTACGGGTACCAGAGGACGAAGAAGGTTGAGGACTATATGGTTGCAGGACGGAATACGCATCCGATGGTGATTGCACTATCGTATGGTGCGACGTTTATCAGTACGTCGGCGATTGTGGGGTTCGGCGGAACGGCGGCACAGTATGGTATGAGTCTGATGTGGCTTACGGTGCTGTGCATTGTGGTCGGAGTGATTATTGCATTTCTGTTTATGGGGAAGCGTATCCGCCGGATCGGAAAGGAGCTTGGTGCTCTTACGTATCCGGAACTTTTGGGCAAGATGTTTGGGTCAAAGTTTTTGATTTATGCGTCAGGTCTGATCTTTGTTGCGGCGATGCCGCTCTATACGGCTGCAGTTCTGATCGGCGGGGCCCGGTTTATTGAGACGACGCTTGGTATTCCGTATATGACGGCTTTGTTAGGTTTTGCGGGAGTTGTTGCGCTGTATGTGGTTATCGGCGGTCTGATTGCGGTGATGTACACGGACGCGGTGCAGGGTGCGATTATGCTTGCGGGTATGGGTATTCTGCTGGTTCTGACGTATGTGTATCTGGGCGGTGTTACTGCGGCGAACAGTGCTCTTGAGGCGATGACGCCGCTAGTTCCGGAAAATCTTGCGGCGATTGGTATGACAGGCTGGACATCGATGCCGGAGTTCGGATCTCCTGTGTGGATGACGGTGATTACGACGCTGGTTCTTGGTGTAGGTATCGGTGTTCTCGCACAGCCGCAGCTTGCGGTGCGGTTTATGACGGCAAAGGACGGGAAGTCGTTGAATCGTGCGGTTCCGATGGGTGCACTGTTTATTGTGATGATGACAGGTGTTGCGTTTACAGTCGGTCCGCTGACGAATGTGTATTTTATGGAGACGACAGGACAGCTTGCGCTTGCGGCGGGGAATGCGGATTCGGTGATTCCGCTGTACATTAATGTGGCGATGCCGGAGCTGTTTGTGATTATTTTTATGCTGACACTTTTGTCTGCTGCGATGTCAACGCTGTCGTCGCTTCTGCATACGATGGGTACGACGCTCGGCGGTGATATGTTTGCACGGCTGAAGGGGAAGCGGTATTCGGTGCGGGCGAATCAGGTAGGTATTGTGGTGATGATGCTCGCGAGCCTTGCGATTGCGGTGGTGATGCCCCGGAGAGTATTATTGCCCGTGCGACAGCGATGTTTATGGGTCTGTGTACGGCGGCACTTCTGCCTGCGTTTACGCACGGTATTACGTCGAAGGCGCCGTCGCTGCTCGCGGCGAAGTGGAGTATGATTGCAGGTGCGGGGGGCTGGCTGTTGTGGACGATGTTTGCCCATACGGCAGAGTCGAAGGCCCTTGGGATCTGCAATGCACTGTTCGGGGTTGATTCTCTGGTTGCAAGTCCGTGGAACCATCTGGATCCTCTGGTGGTGGGTACGGTTCTGTCGGTGATTGTGCTGCTGATTCTGATACCGCTGGATAAGAACCGTGTGACTCGGGAACGGCAGAAGAGTTTTGTGTGAGGGAGAGGATGATGCGGGATGTTCGGTACCCGCATACATTCATCATTTTCAGCGAAATATCTTTTGCGGGTCATTTTCCGGAGGATTTCCTCTCTGTTCGGGGAATGATCTGCCCGGTTTTATTTGAACTTCTGCGGTGTACCTACGGAACGGACAGGGTCTTCGTCTTTCTTTGACTCCGATATCCAGCCCACTTGCCACTCAGCCGTACACAAGAATACAACATGGTAAAAGCCATAGAAGAGTCTTCCCAGAGTCAAAGAAAGATGAGAGGGTGCCGGTATCGACAGGCACTCTTGCAAATATGTGTGATGACGACTGAACGTTTGGAACTTGCCTCTACAATTTTTTTTATTTTGAACGGGGAGTTCAGTTATTCAGCCGAAGCCTTCCTGTGGAAATGGGATTGTT
>JAISHD010000052.1 GCA_031262705.1 Methanocalculaceae archaeon
GATCTCCTCGGAGCAATCGGCTCGGGTAAGACCTCGCTTATTGAACAGATCGTTCCCGAACTGAAAAAGCGCAACCTCAATACAGCCGCAATCGCGGGCGATGTCTATGGCGACGACGACTTCCAGCGCATCGTCAAAACCGGTATCCCTGCCTTCAACGCAAACACCGGAAAAGAGTGCCACTTAGACGCGCACCTCGTCCACCATGCCCTTGACCACATGAACCTCGACAACATCAACGTTGTCCTCATCGAAAATGTCGGCAACATGGTCTGCCCGACCGACTTCAAACTCGGCGCGGAGAAGCGCATCGTGGTCATCTCCACCACCGAAGGAGATGACGTCGTCAACAAGCACCCGATGATGTTCCGGGACTGCCAGATTGCCGTCATCAACAAAGTCGATCTCGCCGAAGCCGTCGGTTGCAACATAGAACGCATGATCGCCGACATCCGGCGCTACAACCCCGAAATGGTCATCATCAAGACCAATCTCCGCAAAGGAGAGGGTGTAGCCGAAGTTGTCGATGCCGTACTTGCCTAACGGAATTTAAATATCCGGAAAGCCTATACATATAGGACTCTGGAAAAGACTGAGATGATCCGGTGCTGACTGTTCCGATCCGGATCACCCGTCCGCGAAGCGTAACCACTTTCGGGCGTTCAATCAGAGAAACTAAATTATCGGAGATATTAATTCATGCTTTGGCAAGGAAGATCAGTAAGAAAGTCCACCGGTGGCCGTTATCATGCCAACCGCGGCAAAAAACGATTCGAGATCGGCAGATCCCCGGCTGATACCATCATCGGAGAAACCCGGGTAAAGACCATCAGAGTAACCGGCGGCAACACGAAAGTTCGTGCACTCCGCTGCGAGTACGCAAACGTCAGCGACAAAAAGACCGGAAAAGTCCAGAAAGTCAAGATCAACTCTGTTGCAGAAAATGCAGCAAACCCGAACTATGTTCGCCGGAACCTGATGACCAAGGGCGCAATCATTGCAACCGACCTCGGCAAATCCCGCATCGTCAGCCGTCCGGGTCAGGATGGCGTTATCAACGCAGTCCTGCTCGAATAAACAAATACTTTTTTTTTCTTTTCCTGTTTGTTCACAGCAAAATATACTTATCCGTAGCGGTGCCCAATATCTGATACATGAGAAGAGTGTCCTATCAGTTTCCCAACCGTTGCGATCTTGAATTTGAAGCAGACGTTCCCTTCGCGGGATTTCTCAACGGCGTTGAGTCTCTTGCCGGGCGGCAGGACAACTTCAGAACCGATGCCGGTCCTATCAAGCGCGAGATCTCTGTCTTCCTTGCCCATGACCGGCTTGGTTTTGAAAAGATTGAACACGGCGCAAACATCAGCAAAACCACAACCGATGCCGCAGATATCCTCATAATCCTTACCGATACTCTGCTGAAAGCCTCCGGAAATGTTCCCTTAAACGATCACCGATTCATGATCCGCACCATGGAAAAAGGAGAGCGGACCGAGATCTTCATCACCAAATCCCCATCCATCGAAGGATTCGATGCGATGGACATGAAGAAAATGATTCTCGGGGCACTCGCGTGAACGAACTGGAAACAACAGTTGCCGCACCCTTCCGGCACGGAAGAAAAGACCGGCTCAGCAAGATGGAACTGGTGTTTTACTATGTGCAGGACAAACGGTGGATGAGTCAGGATCAGGCAAAAAAACTGATCGACCTCGCCGCAAGGCGCGGCCTTCTCATCAAAGAGGGAGAGGAAAACATCTACCGCTGTGCACCCTCTCTCGCAGACGTTCCCATACCCTTGGGCTTTCGTCCTAGCGATGAGATCTTTGCCGAGACCGCAGAAGAGGAGGATCCGATCGAGGCACTGATCGATGACATTGCCGCAGCAACCGGTAAAGCCAGAAAAGATCTTGCCGCAGAGATGCAGGAGATATCAGGACACTTCGATAATCTCCTTGTCCCGGAAGCCTGTGTCATCCTCCTTGCAAAAAAATACAGTGTCAGTACTGAATCCTATATACCCGCTCTCCGTGCAGCAATGAACGAGGGACAGTAACTTTTTTTTTGATTTTTTTTCTCTTGAAATGTGAACTGACCTCAAGTCTGTGTGGAAAAGCTGCCGAAATCCGGAGAAATCAACAAGAGAAGAAGAGAAAAAGTATTGAGAGAGATTTACTCTGCCGGTGCTTCTTCAGCAGGGGCAAAGATCTCTGCGACCGGCTTTTCGCCGTAGGTGGAGATTTTCGCGTTTACCTGAACAAAGTCAGCTGCAATCTCATTGCCGCGCTGGCCCTTTCTTCTCCGCTCACCGTTGTGTGTTGCGTGGAAACCAAATCCGTCGGAAAGAAGAAGGTTTCTTCTGCCGTTGCCCGGAAGGTCCGGACGTGCCGGGGTTCCGGTTTTGTCCGAGCCGCCGGTGATTGTAATCTTATAACCATTCAGACCAAACGGAGCGCCGTCAACCTCAGTGCCAATCTTCTTTCCCAGAAGTGCACCCGCAGCTGCGCCCGTGGCATCTATTTTGTACGAAAGACCGGTTTTCGGGTCTGACAGTACGACCTTAAAGTCTACCATTGTATTAGCACATCTCCTCGATATCAATAGGATGCCGAAGTACCCATATAGTTAGTCTCTTCCCATTTATACTACTTCCCCCAGAAGGGCTGATTCTTGCGGAAGATATTGGTGTACTCCTCCAGCGCCTCCTGCGTACCTACATTTAAATGGGACAGCATTTCCGTCTCTAGGACCTTCACATGCCGCTCGGGCACGGCAACGTAAAGCGTCTCGCCAACATCGATTTGCCGCCCAATGGTAACGCCGTCAATCGAAACCGCAACCTCGACCCCTTCCTTGGCTTCCTGAATACTTTCCTTGTTGAGGTTGATCTGTTTGATCTCGCCCACTACTGTGCCTTCGCGCGTTGCAACGCCGACATGCGGCCGGAGAATGCCACCCAGGACCCGCACACCCACAACTGCAGGCCCGCTCTGGCGGAATACGCAGTCGGGCAGAATGGAAAACTTCGCCGGAAGAACAACTGTTTCAAACTGTTTCGCCTCCCGTGCACGGGTTAGCTCATCGCGCCAGTCGATGTAGTCGTCGATGAGTTTGTAGATGACGCGGTTGGAGAAGATCTTTACATCGACCTCCTCGTCGCGGATCATCGCATCCGCGTCTTGCAGCAGAGGAACGTTGAAACAGAGCACCGTCTTGTACAGTTCATCTTTCATCACACTGATCTCGATCAAATCGCGGCGGCTGACCGGGCCGACATCGGCACGCATAATCGGGATGTTCTTCTCCTCAAGCTCCTTGGAGAGTGCTTCAAGTGCACCGATGGTATCGGCCCGGACGGTGATACCGACTTCGGAGAGCTTCACATTGATCTCCTGCATCTCTTCTTCTATCCTAGCGAGTGTCTCATCACGGTCGCCGCGAATCACGCGGACCGGTGAGCCTGCAATGATGTTCTCCAGATTCGGCGCGGTGATCTTCACCCCGGCCGCTGCCGTTACCGACTTCACGCGCTGGAACCGATCTTCGATCAGAATTTCCTTCATCGGCCGCGGCTGAAGAAGCGCCCGGACTTTTGTGGCAATCGGCCCTTCCGCACCGGCGATCGCAATCTCGTCACCGACACTAATGATGCCATCGTAGAGGATCACATCAAACGTTGTGCCAAGACCCTTCTCCTCTTTGACTTCAAGTACCGTGCCGACACCGGGGCCTTCGACGGTGGTCTTGAGACCTTCGGTTAAGAACCGCTGTGCAAGACCGATCATCACCATCAGCAGATCACCGATGCCTTCGCCGGTCATACTGCTCACCGGTACGATCACCAGATTGCGCTGAAAATCGCTCACGCGGTCGAAGCGTTCTGAGTTGAATCCCATGTCGGAAAGTTTTCCGACCAGTTCATAGACACGGTTTTCGCACTCGGTCTGGACACGTTCGTTCTGGTTTTTGTAGGACTTCAGAAACGATGCGTTTTCCATCGGACGCCAGCCGGGGATACGGTCGATCTTTGTTGCCGCAATCACAAACGGGGTCTTGCAGTTCCGCAGAATCTGGAGAGCCTCAGTTGTCTGCTGCTTGAATCCTTCGTTGACATCTACCACTAAAATTGCAATATCGGCAAGTGCGCCGCCACGGGCGCGGAGTGTGGTAAATGCATGATGTCCCGGCGTGTCGATGAAAAGAAGACCGGGGACATTTGTCTTCATCTTTTCAAGATCACCGCTCATCTTCTGAATCGAGTCGATCGGAATCATCGTTGCACCGATGTGCTGGGTAATTGCCCCTGCTTCACCTGCGACAACACGCGAACCCCGGATACGATCCAGAAGCGATGTCTTCCCGTGATCCACGTGCCCCAACACGCAGACAATGGGAGTGCGGATATGTTCTGCTGCCATTTCTCTTTTCCCTCCTCTCTGAATATAAAATGCAGAATAAAAACTACGTAAGTATTGGCAGTGGTCAGTAATAAACGTAAATGGCGGTATAGTAGCCATCTAAAGGATATGTTAATATTTGGGAACACCCTATGTAGTAAAGTGTTTCATACGGCGGTATGGAACCACCCCCAATTTGTTCCAGATAAGCTGGTTTTCAGGCTAAGGTAGGGTAGCTGGACATCCTATAGGACTGTGGATCCTTTGACCCGGGTTCGAGTCCCGGCCTTGGCCCTTTTGTATTTTACAGTTTACAGAGTTTGCACTCCTGACTACCGCAGGGAATATTATCGATTTTCCATTTCAGTGCCCAGTATTTGATTCCCCGCACAACCTCCATCAGTTCAATCCCGCTCTCCGTCAGCGTGTACTCGGAACGTATTGGAACAACGGTTGCGTCAATAGTTTTTGATACAATCCCTTCCGCCTCCAGTTCCTGCAGCCGCTCGGAAAGGACCTTCGCCGTAATTTCCGGCAGCCGATCCTTCAGCTCCGAAAACCTGCGGGTATAGTTATCCCCCTTAAACAGCTCAAGAATAATTAATAGCGTCCACTTCTTCGTCAGATATCGGACGGTCAGGTTTACGGTGCAGAACTCATCCATGAAAAAATATGGGCGTACACCCCTATCTATTTTCGTATCTTTTTAATACTATGTATAAAAATCACTCAAGTTCAAACGCACCTGTGTACAGTTGATAGTACTTTCCTTTCTGTGCAATCAGTGTCTCATGATTACCGCGCTCGATGATTTTGCCGTTATCCAAGACCAAAATCACATCTGCATTGTGAATCGTCGAGAGCCGGTGGGCGATCACAAACACCGTCCGGCCATTCATCAGCGAGTCCATGCCTGCCTGCACAATCGCCTCTGTCCGAGTATCAATACTGGAGGTTGCCTCATCCAGAATCATGACCGGCGGGTTTGCCACCGCCGCCCGTGCAATTGAGAGCAGCTGCCGCTGTCCCTGGGACAGACTGCCGCCATCCCCTTCCAGCATCGTTGCATACCCGTCCGGTAGCATGCGGATAAACTCATCCGCGTTTGCAAGCTTTCCTGCCGCATACACCTCCTCATCGGTTGCGTTCAGCTTCCCGTACCTGATATTTTCCATCACTGTTCCGGTAAAGAGGTTCGTATCCTGCAAAACCATCCCGAGCGACCATCGCAGATCGCTCTTTTTCATTCTTGTCACATCAATGCTGTCATAGAGAATTTCACCCGCAGAAATGTCATAGAACCGGTTGATGAGATTCGTGATCGTCGTCTTACCCGCACCCGTCGCACCGACGAACGCCACCTTCTGCCCCGGTTTTGCATACAAGGAGACATCGTGCAGAACCTCCTTTTCCAGCGTGTAGCCGAACCTCACATGCTCAAGACGCACGTCGCCTTTCAGTTCCGTATAGATTGTACCGGCATCAGTCTCCTCCCTCCATGCCCAGAGCGTCGTCTCGTTCAGCGTCTCCGCAAGCCCTCTCTCCTCACGTTTCACATTCACCAGCCGCACGGTTCCCGCATCCTCTTCAACCGGTTCATCCATCAGCTGGAAGATACGTTCTGCTCCGGCAAGTGCCATCACCACTGCGCTGATCTGCTGGGACACCTGACTGATCGGCATCATAAAGCTCCTGCTTAACAGCAGGAACGCCGCAATCCCGCCAAGTGTCAGACCGCCGACACCAAGAAGTGCAAGCGCTCCGCCAAAGATTGCCACCAGCACATACTGGATGTTGCCGATGTTTGCCACCACCGGCATGAAAATGTTGGCAAATGTGTTCGCCGACGTTGCATGGCCGCACAGTTCCCCGTTCATCGCATCAAACTCGGCCTTTGCCGCGTTTTCATAGCAGAACACTTTCACCACCTTCTGGCCGCCCATGATCTCCTCAATGTAGCCGTTCACTTCACCGAGTGACTTCTGTTGCCGGATAAAGTATGTCGCGCTTTTTGTGCCGATGTACTTGGTTACAAAGAACAGCATACCCACCATAAAGAGTACCAGAATCGTCAGGTACCCGCTCGTGTACACCATCGCCGCAAACACCACTGCAATTGTCACTACGGATGAGAACATCTGCGGAATACTCTGTGAGATCATCTGCCGCAGGGTATCTGTGTCATTGGTGTAGCGGCTCATCACGTCGCCGAAGGTGTGCGTATCAAAGTAGCCGACCGGCAATCTCTGCATATGCGAAAACATACTGTCCCGAACCGTCTTCAGCATCCCCTGAGCAATGACCACCATCAGCCTCGTATAGACAAAGGTTGCCACAACACCGACAGCATAGATCACGGCCATGAAAAGAATCGCCGCAAGGAGTCCGGTAAATGCCGGATATTCCATCCCGAGAAGCGGCGTGATGTAG
Source organism: Methanocalculaceae archaeon (assembly GCA_031262705.1). Classification (GTDB taxonomy): domain Archaea; phylum Halobacteriota; class Methanomicrobia; order Methanomicrobiales; family Methanocorpusculaceae; genus Methanocorpusculum. Next base: position 6,828 of record JAISHD010000052.1, read on the forward strand.
TCGTCTATAAGCACCTCCATAAACAATGAGCTGACAACACCTGCAAGAGCACTGAGAACAATGCAAGCCAGAACAACGGCAAACCGTACCCGATCCATGCCGGTCAGGTAGCTGAACAGCCGTTTAATTGTCTTCCCTGCATCACGAGGGCCGCCGTCTCCTGTGAACTGTCCCGGCTGTATGCGTCTCCCTCCCATCGGCGGCATTATGCACCATCTCCTTTCAGCTGGGAATGGTACATCTCCCGATATATCGCATTGTTCTGCAGCACCTCCTCATGTGTCCCCAAAGCACAGACACAGCCTGCATCCATGACTAGGATCATGTCCGCATCCTGTACCGACGCAATTCTCTGGGCGATAATGAGTTTCGTTGTTTCAGGAATCTCGGTTCTGAACGCCTGCCGGATCTGTGCGTCCGTTTTTGTATCGACTGCACTCGTTGAGTCGTCCAGAATGAGAATTTTCGGTTTTTTCAGCAGTGCCCGTGCGATGCAGAGTCGTTGCTTCTGGCCGCCGGAGAAGTTTGCACCTCCCTGTTCCACCCGCGTGTCGTACCCTTCCGGCAGTGTCTTGATGAACTCGTCCGCCTTTGCAAGCCTGCATGCACGTACAATCTCCTCCTCGGTTGTATTGGGATTTCCCCACCGGAGATTGTCGCGGATGGTTCCCGAAAATAGCATATTTTTCTGCAGAACCATCGCAACCGCATCCCGCAGAGAGGTGAGATCATACTCCCGCACATCCACACCCCCGACAAGAACCGTTCCTTCCGTCGTGTCATACAGCCGAGGGATCAACTGAACCAGTGTTGACTTTGCGCTTCCGGTACTGCCGAGAATACCGACCGTTTCGCCTGTGTGTATTTTCAGGCTGACGTCTTTGAGAATCTCCCGATCGGAATCTTTTGTGTACCTGAACCAGACATCGCGGAACTCCACATCGCCGTTTGCAACCGTGAAGATCGGATCCGCAGGGTTGGTTAAGTCCACTTCTTCGTCAAGCACCTCCACAATTCTCCGTGATGATGCCTGTGCCATTGTGATCATCACAAAGACCATCGCAAGCATCATGAGACTCATCAGAATCTGCATAGAGTACGAGATCAGACTCACCAGTTCTCCGGTCGTCAGACTTCCAAGAACGATGAACTGTGCCCCGAACCATGAGATGAGAAGAATACTTGCATACACAACCGCCTGCATCAGAGGACTTGTGAATGCGAGGATCTTTTCCGCGTGCGAGAAGTAGCCGTAGATGGAGGCCGAGACATTGCGGAACTTTTTGATCTCATACTCCTCTCGAACGTAGGACTTCACCACACGAATGCCGCGAAGATTTTCCCGCACCACTTTGTTGAGAGAGTCGTAAGCCTTAAACACCAGCTCAAAAAGCGGCTGGGCACGGGTGATGATCAGATACATTCCGATGCCAAGGAGCGGCAGCAGCAGGAGAAAGATCAGCGACAGTTCTGCATGAATGCCGACTACCATCAGAAATGCGAAGATCAGCATCAGCGGACAACGGATAGCGATTCTGATAATCATCTGGTACGCGTTCTGCACATTGGTGACGTCGGTCGTCATACGGGTGATGAGACTTGCTGTTGAGTACTTGTCGATGTTTGCAAACGAAAAATTTTGAATAGTGTGGAAGAGATCGTGCCGGAGATTCTTTTTGCGAACCCGGCGGATGCTGATGCGGCGTACTTTCCTGCAAGTACGCCGAAAACAAGAGACATCACTGCAAACAACAGCAGAACAAGTCCGAGTTTTACGATGATGTTCATGTTGCCCGCGGTGATTCCGTCGTCAATGAGGCCTGCAAGAACCAGCGGAATCAGCACTTCCATAATGACTTCAAGCGTTACAAATATCGGTGCAAGAATGCTGTCGCGCCGGTACTCGCGGATAGAGCCGGACAGTCGTTCAACGATCCGGTTCACGGTTCATCTCCGCTGAGATTTACCTGCATCTTCTCGACAACCGAGCAGAAGAGATCCAGTTCCTCTCTTGTGAGCCCCTGTATCAGCTGCGTGTTGATCCGTTTGAATGTCTCTTCGATTCGATGGTTCAGGACAAGCGCTTTTTGGGTGGGGACGAGTTTTTTGAGCCGCGCATCGTAGGGTACAGACTCTCGGACGATGAGGCCGTTTTTTCCATGAGCTGGAGCATGCCGGTTGCCGTTGAGCGGCGGACGGACAGCTGCGCTTCGATGTCTTTCTGGAATATGTCACGGTTGGGATGTCGGCAGAGGTAGCCGATGATCCAGCCGTGCATGCCGGTCATGCCGCTGCAGTCACAGAAGCAGTCGGAGTTCTGCAGTGTTCGCTTGATGGTATTAGTGAGCGTTTTTATCTGAATGATGACCGGTTGCTCCATACTTCATCTTTGTTAGGGAGCTAACAAATAATATCTTTCCTTCATGGTATGGTTTTGGAAACTTTTTCCTATATCATGGAGTGTTGACAATATACTTACTATCCAAAAGAAACCCACGGTGAAATCCATGTACTGTCAACAATGCCAGGAATCAAAAACGCCCGCCTGTACCCTTGGCGGAGCCTGCGGAAAGAAGAAAACCGTTGCCGAAGCGCAGGACCGTGTGCTGTTCTCCCTCTCGGCCCTTGCCTTCCGCGCAAAAGCCGCGAACACCCATCTTGAGCCGTGCGTTCTGGAAGCACTGTTTGCAACGCTGACCAACGTTAACTTTGATGAAGAACGGTTTGGCGAATACCTCTCCTGCATCACCAGCCACTACAACGCCCTGCCTCCGGCAGCAGATGAGCCTGCCTTCGACGCAGATGCAGGTCTTGCCGCCATCAGTGACGTCAACACCCGCTCACTGTTCTCACTGCTGCTGTTCGGGGTGAAGGGTCTTGCCGCCTACTACTCCCATGCAGTTGTCCTGGGAAAATGCGATGACACCGTTCTCCCGTTCATCCGCGACGCGCTTGCCTCACGGTTTGAGGATCTCACCATCGATCAGCGCACCGCGCTGGTTCTGGAATGCGGCAAACACGGTGTTACGGTGCTCGCCCTTCTTGACGCTGCAAACCAGATCTATGGTGTTCCGGAGATCACAAGCGTCTCCACGAGCACGGGTGTTCGTCCCGGCATTCTCGTGACCGGCCATGATCTCAAAGACCTTGCCATGCTGCTCGAAGCAACAAAAGACGAAGGAATTGACATCTATACGCACGGCGAGATGCTGCCGGCCCATGCGTACCCGACGTTCAAGAAGTATCCGCACCTTCGCGGAAACTTCGGTGGTTCGTGGGCGGAACAGGTGACGGACTTTGCAAAGTTCAACGGCCCGGTCCTCTTCACCACCAACTGTCTGGTGCCGCCTGCACCGACCTACGCAGACAAAGTCTTCACCACCGGTGCGGTCGGCTTCCCGAACTGTCCCCACATCGATGCAAGACCGGACGGCAGCAAAGACTTCTCCACACTCGTCGCCTTTGCTAGGACCTGCCGCCCGCCGGAGGAGCTGGGCCGTCCGGATCTCCTGACCAGCTGCGCCCATGATGCCGTCCTTGCCCTTGCCCCCAAAGTCATTGAACTGATCAACGGCGGAAAGATCCGCCGCTTTGTGGTGATGGCCGGATGCGACGGCCGCGACAAGCGCCGTAGCTACTACACTGAGTTTGCCAAGGCCCTGCCCCGCGACACCGTAATTCTCACCGCCGGCTGCGCCAAGTACCGCTACAACGCCCTTGCGCTCGGCGACATCGACGGCATTCCACGCGTACTGGACGCCGGTCAGTGCAACGATTCCTATAGTCTTGTGGTCGTGGCCCTCGCCCTTGCGGACGCCTTCGGCTGCGGTGTCAATGATCTCCCCATCTCCTACAACATCGCCTGGTATGAGCAGAAG
>JAISHD010000015.1 GCA_031262705.1 Methanocalculaceae archaeon
GTCCTTTGGCATCATCGGTGCGCCGGTACGTTTGCCGTGGGAAAAGAAATCCGTTGCACGGGGAACCAGCACCGTAAACGGCTTTCCAAGATGCGTCTGGACCACATCCCCGCTCTCAAGCTCCGCAACCGCCGCAAGATCGATCATCCCGAGATCCGTCGAGAGCTTCCCCTCGCCTGCACGCACGTAGTACTCCCGCCCGTGTCCCCGGACAATCACTCTGTCTGGTCCGATCATTTTATTGCCGTCAGTTTCAGGATTGCCTCGGCAATATCGCCGTTGCACTCCTCAAGGGCCGCGCGTGCCGCCTCAGGGGACACCGACGTCTGGGATGCAACCAGCTCCACATCGGACTCGGGGATCTCCACCTTAGCCGGCTCAAACCGCGGAGTACCGGACAACTGATAGGAGGTCTGCCCCTGCATCGTAATACCGACCACCTCGGCAGGCTCAAAGACATAGTTGCCGGAAGGCGTATAGACAACAACCTTCTGGACATCCTCTATCTCCTCCATCTTCATGCCCATCTTCTTCATCGCGGCCTTCATCTGTTTCGGATTAATACCTGGCATCATAGTTTTCAACCAATCCTCGTTACTGTTTTTATTCAATGATTCTTAATGGCATCGGGCTTACTGCCGGTTCTTACCCTGCCGTACCTTTACAGCAGTTCCGTAGGAAAAACCGAGCATCTCGGTTCCCGCAAGAATAGCCATGCCGGTTGCAAGCAGATTATCGTCTGCATCCACCACGAACACCTCATCCTCCGCCATGATATCCGGATCACTTGCGATCACGTGTTTGGCCATCGCATTCTTACCGTCCAAGATAAACGGTACCGCATCCTCCATCACCACAACACGGTTCTTCGGTGCCGCAAGAAACGCATGCAGACGTTCCGCCGCCGGATAACCGAGTGTCAGTCTGCCGTCTCCCGCACGCACGGTGACAAGGCGGGTTTTGCCGAGATTTGCATACCGGATACGCTTCGTATTGGAGTAGGAAAACGTCGTCTCATCGGGAAACACCGCCTCCCCCGCCCCCCTGCAGAACTGAAAATCAGCGATGCGGCGCACCCGCTGCAAGCTGACCGGCAATAAGCTCGTTAACTCTTCTGATGAAATCATCTTCACAACCTTTGGGGATATATGCCCCCGCAGCAATATTATGTCCTCCGCCTGCACCGTTGAACTCTGCTGCAGCCGCAACTAGGGCTGCCTGCAGATCAACGCCGCGTCGGAGCACTTTTTCATAGGTCCGCATCGAGATTTTGACGAGATCCGGTTCGTCGGAGACGCTGCACAACACCATAATGGGTTTTGTCGTATCAAGTTTGGACAATGCCATCCCAGCACCGATACCAACAATGGTATCAGGATACGAATCTCCCGTGTGGATCCACTGCATGCTTCCCGCGTCCGCAACACCGGTGTCTAGGATGTACTCGCACAGCTCGCGGATAATTGAGCGGTGATGACGGAGCATATGCTCCGCCTCGCGGTACTGCTGGCCGCGGTCACCAAAACAGACGGCCTCTCCGATCTTCGGTTTTGCCCATCGTCCGCAGGCATTGAGCATCGTCGCATACTCTGATGCGTTGCGTAGCGGGGACTTCTCGGTTTCGTGCGGGAAGAAGTACAACTCCGCAAACAACCGTTCGGTTGACTCGCCGTTTGCAATCATCTGTTCCGCAACAACACTTGCCAGAAGTTTTGCCTCGTCTGCATGCAGATCTTCCCAGACCCGCTGGTCCGAAGGCTTTTCGTAGATGTCAAGCCGGATCAGAAGATCAACCGCCGCCCTCGGGTCGCCGGAGATTCCCGGAAGAATCGGATCGTCACTGTTCGCAAGGCACAGATGCAGGGGACGCGTGGACAGTCCGTAACAGTTGAGGCCTTTGGTGATGCGGATGCAGCCAGATTCCACACCATCATCAGCGATCCATCGTGCGATTCCCACCAGGCCGCAGGTTTCACGTGCCATCATGTCACCGACGTTGCCGACCACGGCAAGTTCGGCGAGATCGGCGTTTGCCGGATCCAGTTTTCTTGCAACCATGTAGGTAACACCGGCAGCAGAACACTTGGCGTACTCCGGGCCGTAGAACTGGGAGTTCACCTGGGTGTACACGGTACCGCCCGGTGCCGACTGGTTGATGTGATGATCGAGGATCAGCACCTTGTCAGTAGGCAGACCTGCCTCTTCCATGAGATTCTGTTGCCCTGCACCGAGATCGGTGAATATCTTCAGAGTGTCGTCATTTGGCACATGCCGCATGGTCATCGGTTCCAGTTGTCGGACGAAAACCGGGGTTACGGGGATGCCGATCCGGGAGATGGCCTGAGCGGCAATCGCCTCGCTCGTGATGCCGTCTGCATCGATGTGCGAGACAAGCGTTACTGCGTCCGCATTTTTGATCATGTCAGTCGCGGTACTGATGTCCTCGATGAAACCCATTTTTATGTACTTGGTGCTGCGGCAAACTATAGGTATGGTTTATCATGGATCTGTTCCCTGAGACAACAACAAAAACCAACGAAACCTTTTCACAGCATCATATCAGGAGAGGATAGTTTATCTTTTCACAGGCAAACGTATCTACTACGAAAAAATGCGGGAACTATCAGCCTTCGGTCTGTCAGGAATCATCTCGGCAGATGACATGCGGGTCGTTGACAAAAATGCGGACGGCTGGGGTATTTCTGCCCTTCAGCGCATGGAGAGTGCAGGCACCGTTCTTGCATCCGTTGTCAGGGACGAATATCCCGACCGTGTTGCAATCCTCTGCGGCACCGGCAACAACGCAGGCGATGGATTCTGCGCCGCACGCCACCTTGCAAACGAGACGGAGGTTCTTGTTTTCTGTGCGGGTGAGCCAAAAACCCCCGAAGCCCGTGCCCAGCTTGCCGCCCTCGCCGCATGCCCGGTTACGATAACGGACGCGGCGGTACCGGAACTTTTTACCAGTGATGTGATCGTGGACGCGCTGCTCGGCACCGGTGCACGCCTTCCGCTGAGCGAACCGTACGCAGGTCTTGTCTCCCGCATGAACGAGTCATCTGCCCGCATCATCGCCTGCGATGTACCGACGCCGGGCTGCCGCGCCGACCGCATTGCCGCGTTCCATCTTGCAAAAACAGCGGACGCTGAGGTGTACAACATCGGTATTCCGCTCGCCGCCGAAGTATTCTGCGGAGAGGGCGATCTCCTTCTGGTCCCCAAAAAACCAACCGGCTCTCACAAAGGATCCGGCGGTACCGTTCTCATCGTCGGCGGCGGGCCGTATCAGGGTGCGCCGTTCCTTGCAGGAGTCGCGGCGCTTCGTGCAGGGGCTGACATTGTCCGTGTCGCATCTCCGACGGACGGCTTTCTGCCGGACATTATTCACGACCGGCTTCCCGGCGATCATATCTGTGAAGCGCATCGCGATCACCTCTTCTCTCTTGCGGAGAACTCTGATGCCGTTGTCTGTGGCCCGGGACTCGGTACCGCAGCAGACAGCCTCGCGGTCGCATCCGAGGTGGTCCGGGCTGCAAAAAAAGCGGTTGTGGACGCAGACCTTCTCCACTGTCCGCTGCCTCGCGCAGCAGCTGAAACCATCTATACCCCGCATGCAGGAGAGTTTGCCCGCGTCTTCGGTGCAGTGCCCGACGACCTTGCATCGCGTGGCAGCGCAGTCCACGACGCTGCCTCCGTTGCGGGCGGCGTTATTATTCTCAAAGGAGAAGTTGACATTATCTCAGACGGAAACCGCGTGCGGTTCAACAGGACGGGTGCTTCCGGCATGACCACCGGCGGCACCGGCGATGTGCTCGCCGGATGTACAGGCGGCCTTCTTGCGCGCATGCAGGCCCTGCCTGCCGCCTGCGCCGCCGCATACGCCGTTGGTGTCACCGGCGAAACCGTCTGTGAAGATCTTGGCGACGGCCTTCTCGCAACCGATCTTCTTAGACATCTTGCGCACACATTATACACAGAGTTGTGATTCTCATGCCCACATTTACCCATCTCAACGAGAAGAACGAAGTACATATGGTTGACGTCACGCCAAAACCGGACGTTCCCCGCGAAGCAACCGCCCGAGGCAAAATCCATCTCCGGCCCGAAACTCTCAAAACAATCGCGGAAGGGAAGGTTGTGAAAGGCAACGTTCTTGCAACCGCACAGGTCGCAGGAACCCTGGCCGTCAAACAGACGTGGGCACTCATCCCCATGTGCCACCCGATTCCGGTCGGCGCGGTTACAGTATCCTTTGTACAGACTGATGAATACATCGAAGTCTCCTGTCGTGTGAAAACTTTCGGCAAAACCGGCATCGAAATGGAAGCACTCACCGGTGCATCCGTTGCCCTTCTGACCATCTGGGACATGGTCAAATCCGCCGAAAAGGATGCAGACGGCCAGTACCCGGTAACCCGCATAGAAGACATTCATGTTGTGGAAAAGATCAAGGGAACTGCGGAGTAACACGCATCTTTTTGGTTTGGCTCCAAAAGCCACTATCCCCACACTATTTTATACCTTATACATCCAATAATAAAGAGTTTATAGCTGTCCCGTCTGGTGCAGCTGTATATCACAGGAATGTGGCAGAATGTTTCTTGGGCAACTCTGAAACGAAGACTGCTGAACCTGAGGTGAATGAAAAAATGTCCAAATCAATGTATGGATACGTTCGGGATGCGTGGAAAAAACCCGCAGACTCCGGTGTAAAGAAACTCCTTTGGGAGAGAATGCAGGTATGGCGCCGGCAGGGTGCTGTTGTTCGTATTGAGCGCCCGACCCGTATCGACCGCGCCCACGCACTCGGCTACAAAGCCAAGCAGGGCATCATCGTCGTTCGTGCATCCATTCGCCGCGGTGGCCGCAGAAAGTCGCGCTACATCCGCGGACGCAGAACCAACCGTATGGGAATGCGCAAGGCAACCCCCGGAAAGAACCTGCAGACCATCGCAGAAGAGCGTGCACAGGACCGCTACCCGAACATGGAAGTGTTAAACTCCTACTGGGTTGGACAGGATGGAAAGTGCAAATACTTCGAGGTTATCCTCGTTGACCGCAACAGCCCCTCGGTTCTTGCTGACAAGAACCTTGCCTGGGTTGCAACCACCCGTGGACGTGTCTACCGCGGAAAGTCTTCCGCAGGAAGAAAGGGACGCGGACTCCACAACCGCGGAACCGGTACTGAGAAGTGCCGTCCGAGCATCCGCTCCCACAAGAACCAGGGCAAATAACCCTGTATTCTTTTTTTATGATTACCGACGCCTGTATATTTGCAAATCAGGACGGATCAGCAACACCGCGCCGCATGCTGCTTACCGCAAAATCCTGCGGAGTTTCCCGTGCTGTTGTCTGTGGCAATGCCCCTGATATCCCTCCATCCTATGCAGGAGTAACTGTTCTCCGCGGAAAGGTCATCGGCAGACAGAACGGCAGACAGTTTTTTGATGCCGTGCGTAAATGTCCGAAAGAATGTGTTGTTATGGTCAACGTCGGGGAAAACAGCTTCAACCGGACTGCAATTACCACCAAAGGTGTGCATCTCTTAACCGGCATCGCCGATCTTCCCAAAGGAGGATTCGATCACATCGTCGCAAAAATGGCGGCGGACCACAACACCGGCGTTGTCTTTGATCTCTCCCGCATCATCAACCCGAAAAGCCGTAGAACTGCCCTTTCACGGTATGCAGAGGTTCTTCTCCTGCAACGGAAGTATCACTTCCCGCTTGTAATCGCAAGTGGAACCGACACCATCTTCGGCTTCAGGAACACGACCGAAACTGTTGCACTCTGCTCACTGTTTGGTATGACGCGGCCTGAGATCTATGCGGCACTGAATGGTCTTGATGCCGTTCTTTTCCCGCCGCAGATGGTGACGGTTGTAGATAAGGAGGAAGCATGAGACCGCTTCCCCCGACACTACGGGAAAAACGCCGGTATCTTCTGGTAAAAATCACCGGTGAATTTTCCGCGATGCCGCGGCAGTTGGAGATCTACCATGCAGTCCGTGATGCCGCAGCCGAACTGTTTGGCGATGTCGGTTCCGCACAGATGCATATTGCGGTTGTCTGGTCAGAGGGAGAACACGCCGTTATCCGATGCAGCAGAGGATGGGAACAGCAGACAATTGCCTGCGCTGCAGTGATCACCAGACTCTGCGAATCACCTGTGATGTTTCGGACGATTGCCGTATCCGGGACCGTACACGGCGCTAAAAACCATATCAAAAGTACCACATGGGACAGCGACAGTCTGCCGGGCTATCGGTGCTCCGGCAAAAAGGTTGATAGTCTCAAAGGTAATAATACGCAACAATATCTCACACGAGATGATATACTTAAGGAGTAACCATGCAGCCACAACAATATCAAATGGGAGGCTACGATCGTGCCATTACGATGTTCTCTCCCGACGGGCGCTTATATCAGGTTGAATATGCTCGCGAGGCAGTAAAACGCGGAACAACCGCGGTTGGTATCAAATGCAAGACCGGTGTTGTTCTTCTCGTTGACAAACGTGTCAGTTCCCGTCTTCTGGAGCCGTCATCGATTGAAAAGATCTTCATGATCGATGAGCACATCGGCGTTGCCTCTTCCGGTCTCGTCGGCGATGCACGGGCACTGGTTGACCGTGCAAGAATTGAGGCACAGATCAACCGTGTCAGTTACGGCGAACCGATCGATGTGGAGACCCTTGCCAAAAAACTCTGCGACCACATGCAGACATACACCCTCTTCGGCGGTGCACGTCCGTATGGTACCGCACTGCTGATTGCGGGCGTGGACAATGAAGGTGGCGAGACCCGCTACCGGCTCTTTGAAACAGATCCCTCCGGTACTCTGCTTGAGTACACGGCAACCGGCATCGGTATCGGCAGACCGGCGGTGATGAAGCTCTTTGAGTCCGAGTACAAAGAGAGCATGACCGCCGAAGAAGCGATCGATCTCGGTCTGAAAGCTTTGCATACTGCAACCGAAGGAAAGTTCGATGTGAACACCGTGGAGATTGGCATTGCCGGTTCGTACTCCGCAAAGAAGCGGACATCCAAGAAGGTTGAGGCACCGGTCGGTTCCGAGACAGCAGTTCTGCCCTTCAGAAAACTCAATGCCGAAGAGGTAAAGACTGCGGTCGCGAAGTTTTCCAAGTCTCATGTCGAGGACGAAAAGACGGACGCATGAGGAGAATATATGATCTCGCTTGATGATGCAGTGACGGCACGGCTGGAAACGCATGGTCTCCGGTTCGAGATTCTGGTAGATCCAGAACTCGCTGACAAGATGCGCCATGGCGACGAGAGTATTGCAATCGAGGACGTGGTCGCCGCACTGTATGTGTATGAAAACGCCTCTCACGGCGACAAGTCGCCGGAGGAGGATCTGGAGAAGGTGTTCAAGACTATAATCTTTGAGGAAGTTGCAAAACAGATCATCCTGAAAGGTGAGATTCATTTAACGACCGAGCAGCGCCGTCGTTTAATGGAGGAGAAACGCCGTCGTGTTATCACCTTCATCGCCCGTAATGCGGTGAATCCGCAGACCGGGCTGCCGCATCCGGCAACCCGTATTGAGATTGCGCTTGAAGAGATCCGTGTCAACTTTGATCCGTTTAAATCGGTGGATGAATTGGTAAAAGAGACCGTAAAGGCTCTGCGGCCGATTCTTCCCATCCGGTTTGAGGAGCGCAGGATTGCGGTCCGGTTCCCGATGGACTTTGCGGCACGGGCATTCGGCGCGGTATCCGGCGCGGCATATGTCACGATGGAGAAGAATGAGTGGCAGAACGACGGATCATGGATTTGTGTCGTCAAAATCCCCGCAGGAATGCAGGAGGAGTTTTTCAGCCTGGCAAACCATGCGGCAAAAGGCGATGCCCAGATCAAAATTTTAGAATAATATTAAAACATCTGAGAACCAATAATAGTAGATATTTCTGAGGAATAACTATGGCATCCAAGAGCAAGCACGTAGCAAAGGGACGCGTTACCGGTAGTGCCGGACGTTTTGGCCCGAGATATGGTCGTTTCACCCGCAAGATGGTTAATGAGAGCGAGAAGATTTCCCGCGCAAAGCACCTGTGTCCGATGTGTGACACCGTTGCAGTAAAGCGTGTCGGAACCGGCATCTGGGAGTGCAAGAAGTGCGGATACAAGTACGCCGGTGGTGCATATGTTCCGCAGACTCCTGCCTTAAAGGTCGTTCTCCGTTCTATCGAGACCAAAGGAGTATAACTGAATGGTCAGTTACAAGTGCGCCCGCTGTAAACAAACAGTTGAGATTGACGCAAATGTCCGCTGTCCCTACTGTGGACACCGTATTCTCTTTAAGGCGCGCGGTGCCGGAACGAAAGTGCTGAAAGCCCGATGACGTTCGTAACTTCATCGCGCAAACCGTCACCGGAAATGCGCAGGCTCGCAAAAGAGATCGCCTTTGCGCTTGATCTCCCGTATGTTCAGCGGGGAAAGGCTGGTCTTCGGACGATGAATGCCGAAGACCCGGTAATAATTTTTCTGTCCGGCGCAAAACGCGGCGGCCAGATATTTGATCTGACCGTGTCAGGAAAGATTGTTTTTTCCATGCTGATTACCAACGTTCTGATGAGCGAACGAACCGGACCGTTTCGCCACGGATTTGTTATCCGGGAACGTGAGTTGTATGATGTACTGTCGCCGCATCGTCCCGCAATGTTTGATTCAGAGGCATCGGGACCAATTGTGTTCTTTGGAACCCAGAAGATGCAGTATATTCTGCAGGTTATGGTATGACAGCAACACACACAGCCGAGTTCCGGTTTGCGTGTCCATATGCGGATAAGCTGTATGCGGTCCTTGCACCGGAAGCCGGATCGGATCCGGGCGAGAAATCCTGTGTGCGCATTTCCTGCGATGAGGAGTCGGTGACACTCTTTGTGGAGGCGGAGGATACATCAGCCCTTCGTGCTTCGCTGAATATGTGGCTCCGGTTAGTGAATGTGTGTAAAGAAGTATTGGAGTTGTAAAAATGGCAAACCCACAGGCGGGTATTCCCCCGCAGATTCAGCAGCAGCTGGCAATGTTTCAGCAGATTCAGCAGCAGCTGCAACAGGTATCTTCCCAGAAGATGCAGTATGAGATGACGCTTCGCGAGACCAAACGTGCTCTTGAGGAACTCGGCTCAGCAGCTGAGGATGCTGTTGTGTTCTCATCAGCAGGTTCAATTCTGATCCAGAAGAAGAAGGATGCAGTCGCAACTGAGCTTCAGGAGAGGATCGATTCCCTTGAGCTTCGTATCGGTTCACTTGACAAGCAAGAGAAGACGATGACCGCAAAGGCAGGCCAGTTGCAGAAGCAGATTCAGGACGCAGTTGCCGGTGCGGGCAGTGTTCCGACTGCAGAATAATTCTTTTTTCCCATATTTCCTATATTGATATGTGCCTGACGACAAGGTCAGAACTATTTATTATTAAGAGATGCAAATACCACCGTTTTTTACTCTGACGTTGTTTGGTATAGGTGGCTGTGGAATAATTGGCAAGGAATTTTTGCCCGCTTTAGGCGATAGAACAAGCGAATAGAACTATATGGTGAGTGGAAGAATACTGTAAAATGAATTATCACTTGTTTCAAAAAATTAGAGCAAAGGGTTGGACTCAGATAGTGGATGCACGGAAATCAAAGATTATCTGTCTCCTGCCGCAATATGAACTTCATTGACCTGGGATGTTGTCTAAATCTTATGTTTTCCAGCTATCTTCACATAGATGTCCGTTGATATATCGACAGTATGTGTTCCATATCTATTGGAAAGGCAGTGGGATGTCTTGGATGTCTGCTGCTGCTTTTAGGGATGATTGCACCGCTGTATACGATCAATCTGGCTGTGGTGGAGCTGTATCCGGTAATGGCGGCATTTGATCTCCGATTGGCGCTGTGTTTTGTGCTGCTGCTGTGCGGGGCAGCGTATGCGACCCAGTGCGGCCGGTACGTCATTCTTGCCTCCATCGGCATTCTGACCTTCCTGTTTACGGTTCTCCTGCATATGGTGATTACGGAGCAGGTGCAGGCGCTTGCAGTGTCGTTTGGAGAACTTGGCGGCGGAGCATCGACCCTTCTCGGTGGCATTCTAAGCGGAGTTGCAGATTATCTAATCAATGCAGCTGTTGCGCCGTCATGGGGCTGGTATCTTTTTATCGCCGCAGGTATTGTTCTGTGTACTGCAGGAATCCTCGGAGCAGTAATGGAGCGAAAACACGGTGAGGGAGAGATGGCCGGATAAAAATAGTTTTTGAAAAAGAATTAGGAAATACCCAATCAATTCTATTTTCAGAAAAGAAAACGCCCAAGTCGGAATTCGAATCCGAGTCGATGCCGTGACAGGGCATCATGATAGGCCACTACACTACTTGGGCACAGAGCTATATCGTTTTTGATTGCGGTCAATGAAAATGGTCCCGACTCCCGGATTCGAACCGGGGACATCGCGGTAGCCGCGCAGTACGCCCGCAGGCGTTAATCTTACTACAGCCGCGCACTCTACCATCTGAGTTAAGTCGGGATGACTGCTTTAATAAGAATGTCGTTGACAAATATAAACGTGACGATTTGCCGAGTTCTCTTTTTGTCAAATTCCCAATACTTTAATAGAAAGAGCAGAAGAGAATAGAACAAAATAAACTCGGGGGAGTAGAGAAAAATAGGAGAACCATACTATATCGGGGGTCAGCCCACCCACAGTCCAAATACCGTTCCGGTGACGTTTCCCTATACCGGTGAAACATTTGCCGAAGTATGCATCGCCAGCATGGACGATCAGGCCCATGCAGCAGACTGCGCCACACTGGGATTTGCCGAGACAAAAATTCTGCCCGCCCATCGCCGCGCAGAAATTCTTCGTCGGATAGCAGACAAAATCGAAGAGCATCGAGAAGAATTCGTACAGATCCTGATCCATGAATCCGGCAAACCGGTTCGGCAGGCACATCTCGAGATAACACGTGCGATCTCCGTGATGCGGATCTCTGCAGAGGAAAGTGTCCGGCTTACCGGCAAAGTGATCCCAATGGACGGTACCGAGTATGGAGAAGGCTACACCGGCTACTACTACACGGTGCCCTCAGGCCCGGTTTTGTGCATCACGCAGTTCAATTATCCGCTGAATCTTGCCTGTCATAAAATTGGTCCGGCAATTGCTGCGGGATGTTCCTTTGTTCTAAAACCATCCACAAAAACGCCGCTCTCCGCCCTCCTACTCGCCCGACTTGTTCTTGAAGCAGGATATCCGGCAAACGCAGTTAACGTGGTTCCATGCTTTGGATCCAACTCCGAAACACTGGTACGCGATCCCCGGTTCACTGTGCTGTCCTTTACAGGAAGCCCTGCAATCGGCTGGCGGCTGAAAGAGATATTTCCCGGTCGACGCATCGGACTTGAGCTGGGAGGAAATGCACCGGCAGTCGTCCACAGGGATGCAGACATTGCATATGCTGCCCGACGGATTGCCGAAGGCGCGGTGGTTAATGCAGGCCAGAGCTGCATCAGTGTGCAGCGGGTTTACCTCCATGACGAGATCTACGACACATGTCTTGCGATGATTCTGGATCACATGCGATCCTTTGTTGTAGGTGATCCCCGTCTGCCGGAAACGGATGTAGGTCCCATGATCTCAGAGACAGAGGCAGTGAAAACCGAGGAAAAGATCAAACAGGCGGTAATGCGGGGAGCCCGGATTCTGGTCGGCGGCGTACGCGACGGTGCGCTGTTTTACCCAACGGTCCTAGAGCGCACCTCATCTGAGATGGGTGTCTGTTCAAGTGAGATGTTCTCGCCAATGATCATTATCCGCCAATACTCAAGTATTGACGAGGTCGCCAAGCTGGTGAATGAGGGCAGCGTCTTCACCGATTCTCTGAACATTCTGGAAAAGACTGCCATGGAATTTGAGGGAGGAACGATCATCGTCAACGACTACCCAACGTTTCGTGCAGACTCCATGCCCTACGGCGGAATAAAGCTCTCCGGCATCGGACGAGAAGGGCCGAAGTATCTGATCGATGAGTTCATGGAAAAGAAACTGATTGTGGTGCACCATCACCATTCATTTGCATGAACCTCACAGGATTCGCGGTGATAGGCTGCCCGCGCTGCAGACGTATGCAGGTTGCCGATCTCGCGCATGCAACAAAAACCTGCAGCTGCGGCCACAAAATCGATCTGGCAAAGGCAAAACTGCTCGCGGTTTCAGACTCCGCGGACGAGGCAGGAGCAATCTTGAGATCATTTACCGCACCGAAAAACTCCGGGTTTGTGTCGGCTGCAAGCATGCACAGTTCTTCACTTGCTGATAAAACGCTGAAAAAAGATAGTGACTGAGATGTTATTTCAGTCAAGCGGGACAGCTTCAAGCGTGGAAACGAGCTGCCATATGCTGGTCCTAGCATAAACCGGCATATTTGGATCGTTGCTGATCTCGTCAATTAAGGACAGAGCATCAGCTGCCCGCAGTCCGGTGGTCTTCTTTTCATCAAGAAGCACTGTTTTTGTCTCATCTGCGACACGGCGGATGTTACGGGGAATCGTCGAATCCGCGCTGATTGCCTGAAGCATCATCACACATTGTTTTATCATCTCTTCCGGACTTGCCATGTTGAAAATCCCTCCTGAAAGCCTGGTCTATCCTGATCGAAGAGGATAACATACCCCAAAACTATGCTTTAGGTTAGAGCTTCCACAGTGATAAAGGATGCTATCTATATGTGCCGAACGGAATAATATGTATCATTATGAATAGCGGTGTACGAAAACCTGACGATATTATGGCCGAGTATCTTCTCGGCGGGGCAAAGATGCTGGCGGATCTGTGTCCAAAGTGTGGAGCGCCGATGTTTGAGGTGAAGGGCAAACGCATGTGTGTGGTCTGCGCCGAAGCAGCGGCAGCACCGCAGACGGAAGTGCCGAAAGTTGTTGCAGCGGATGGTTCACCTCCGGTCCCGGAGAACATACGGGTGATTACGCCGAAGTACGCAAAGGCGCAAACCACACCGGCACCGGTCTCCGGCGACATTTCCGCACGGCTGGACTCCCTGATTCTCCAGTTCTGCACCCGGGCAGAGACTGAACCGGAACCGACACGCTGTCTGTCATATATGGAGTGTATCAGAACAGCAGCAGAGGCCCGGACGATGCTGAACCGCTGAAAGCGATGGGCTTAATGAAATTCCCTGCATACCAATTACGGATGAAGGTTATCGGTGTTGTCGGATATCCGGCGAGCGGAAAGGGTGAGTTTTCGCAGATTGCCGTAGGGCTCGGTATTCCTGTAGTGGTAATGGGAGACATGATCCGGCGGCAGGTAACCGCCGCGGGTCTTGCCCTCACCGATGAAAATATCGGGGCCGCCGCCCGCAGGCTCCGGAAGGACTTCGGGATGGATGCGGTTGCGATGCTGACCGCAGAAGAGGTCGGAAAGCAGCACGCGGATGCGGTGGTTATCGACGGTATCCGGGGGGATGCGGAGGTCCACTACTTCCGTTCGGTTTTTCCGGAGTTTGTGCTGGTGGCGGTTGAGGCATCGTTTGCGGTGCGGCTTTCCCGGATGCAGTCACGGGGACGAAGCGATGACACGACGACGACTGAAAGTCTGAAGGCCCGTGATGAGCGCGAGGAGTCATTCGGACTTGCTGCCGCGATGGTACTTGCCGAGGTGCGGCTCGTGAACGAATCAACACGGGATGCATATGAAGCGGCGGTGCGGCGGGTGTTTTCGGAGGAGCTATGAAGATCTATTTTGCATCGTCGCGGCTTTCCATAAAAGATCCGGAGAGCTGGGTCGCAGGGATTGCAGAAGCGGGATTTGACGGCTGGGAGATTTCGATGGACGGCTGGTTCCACAGTGTTGCAGATATTCCGAGGAAGTTTCCGGGGATCAAAAAAGTTCTGCGGGATACAGGCCTTGAGTCCTCGGTGCATCTGCCGTTTTCCGGTCTGAACCTTTCGTCGCTGAACGCAGATGTCTGGAACGCTACAGTAAGTCAGCTTTCGACGTGCATCGAATTCGCATCGGAAATTGCAGATACCATTACACTGCACCCGGGATACCTTGAACCAAACGGCCGTGAGGCGACATCCGCAGCATGGAATAATCACAAGGAGGCGCTGGCAAGACTTGGGGAGGTTGCGGAGCGTGCAGAGGTCTGTGTGGCGCTTGAGAACATGCCAAACCTTGAGGATTTTTACTGCCGGGACCCGTATGAGCTGGAGGGTTTTGCCGATGCGGTGTCCGGGATTTCCATGACATTTGATGTGGGGCATGCGAATACGAACGGAAATCTGGATGCTTTCTGCAGGATGATTCTGCCGCGGGCGGCACATCTGCACATCCATGACAATTACGGGAAGTACGATGAGCACCTCATACTCGGAAAAGGATCAATCGACTGGAAAAAGATTATGCCAAAGATTCGGGCAGAGTACCGCGGGAAGATTATGGTTGTTGAAGGCAGGAATCCTGCGGAAGGCAGGGTCAGTCTGGATCTGATCCGGGAGTGGTTCTGAGATGGCAGGCGGCGAGACGCTGTTTGTGCATTTTCTGGGAACGGCCGGAGCACTGCCGACACCGAACAGAAATCCGTCGTGCATTATGATCCGCCGGGGTTCGGACACGCTGCTGTTCGACTGCGGCGAGGGGGCACAGCAACAGATGATGCGGGCGAAGACCGGGTTTACGGTGAATGCAATCTTTGTGACGCACTGGCACGCGGATCATTATCTGGGAATTTTCGGACTGGTGGAGACGATGGCGTTCAACGGACGAACGGAGCCGTTAACGATCTACGGGCCGCGGGGGGTGGACGGGTTTGTGGAGATTATCCACCGGCTGACTCCGAAAATTCCGTTTGCGCTGTCTGCGGTGGAAGTCGGAGACGGTGACGTGACACTGTTTGACGGGTATTCGGTGATGGCGTTTAAGACATATCACGGGATTGAGAGTGTCGGGTATGTGCTGGAGGAGGATATGCGTCCCGGACGGTTTAACCGCGAGGAGGCGGTTGCACTTGGTGTTCCACCGGGTCCGCTGTTCGGGAGGTTGCAGCGCGGAGAGAGTGTGCGGATTGTCCGCGATGGTGCAGAGGTTGTTATCTCACCTGAACAGGTGATGGGTGAGCGCCGCCGCGGTCGGAAAGTGGTGTACACGGGTGATACACGGCCCGTGAAGAATAAAAATGATCTGCTGGAAGGGGCGGATCTGCTGATCCATGAGGCAACGTTTGACGAGGAGGAGGGTTCAGCCCGTGCAAAGGAGGTCTGGCACTCAACGGCACGGGAGGCGGGGATGGTTGCCGCGACAGTTCATCCGAAGATTCTGGCACTAGTGCATTTCAGCTCGCGGTACATGTCAACGGCAAGCCATGTGCAGGATGCAAAAGAGTTCTTCGATGGGGAGATTGTCGCACCGGCGGATCTTTCGGTCATTGAAATTCCGTTTTCAGATGTGTAAGCGAGCGAGGTTTCGGACCTGTAAACGACAAAGATGAGAATTCTGAGGAATGTGTCACCCCTATTTTCCCGCATTGAAACTGGTGAAAAAACATCGGTTCAAATTTATTTTCCAGAAAAACCACAGGAAATATTGGTGGTGATGCCCTATCTGTGTAGGATATATTGGACATTACAAGGAATAAACATATCTTATCTCTGTGATGATGAGATGATTTTTCCATATAATGTGCTGTTGGAATCGGAATTAATTCAGTCCGTTATTCCTTGAAACTTACCCCATAAAAAATTTCAAAATATCTCAGGAAAAATTTTTCAGGTTTTTCAGCAGTATTTTGTTCAATACTGGTTTTTAAAGTAAATACATATTCATGAGAATGATATCCTACACAGATAGGATGTAAAATCAGGATGAACTCCTCTCCTGATCATCTCAGCCACAAATCCGCAGCGTCCTCTATCGGCGGCACTCGGATAACATGCACCATCAATGACTTCATACCGGACGCCACCACTTCCGGAAAAGATCTCTACGAAAATTACATCGCAGACACTACATTTTCGTACATTGACCGCATGCATCCGGCCGAGACCGAAAGAATCGCACTTTTTTCATTTCCAAAAAACAGAATTACCGGGACTGCGCGTCCGCAGTCCAGGAAAGAATCATCCCGACAACCAGCACCACAATCGCCGCAAGAACCGTTGCGTGCATCATCATCAGAAACTCCCCGACATGATCCGATCCCATCTGTACACCGGCGCCAAGGAACAGATTCGTCAGTACCGTCATCATCCCAATCGAAATTGCCATTCCAAGCATTCTGGTCGTCGAAAGTGTTCCAGACGCCATCCCATACTCCTGCTCTGTTACCGCATTCATAATCGCCGTACTGTTCGGTGTCACAAAGATTGCAATACCTACACCAAACAGTGCCTGTACCGCAATCATTGTCCAGACCGCCTGTTCCGCACCGCAGGTCAGGAGAAGCATCATGCCAAGCGCAATAATACCCAGACCGGTCGTCGTTGCATACTTCGACGGTGCATTCTTCACCAGACGATCAATTGCCGCAAGCACAATCGATCCGCATCCAAACGCAGCAATACTCGCCGCAATCACCGCTGCAAGAAGCCAGATCGGATCCGCAGACGGACCTCTCAGCAGAAACGCCGCAGCACCACCAGCCACTGCCATCACCACGCCCGACAGAATCAGCCAGCGCGGTAACAGGTGATCATAGAACTTACCGGCCACAATCGTAAACAACACCAGAATCAGCCCCTGCGTTGTTACCACCAGTGCACGATCCAGAGCCGTAAAGCCCCATGCATGTGTCATATACATTGATACCAGCGACCCCATTGCATAAATTGCCACGTAATACAGCAGATTCGCCGAGTTGTTGAACGTGAATCCGCGATTCTTCAGAATCAGCTGTACTGGAATCAGCGGATTGGATGCCCGCCTCTCATACCAGAAGAACAGCACAAGCAGCACAAGCCCTGCAATCAGTAGTCCAAGTGCAAACACATCAGGCATCTTCGAAAATCCGTACAGTCCAAGTGTCATGCCAAGTGTAAACAAAACCGCTCCCGTCCAGTCGTACGGCATCTTATCCGTCGGTACATCGCGCGGCACAAACGGAACAGCCAGAATAAACGACAGCAGAGCAATAGGCACCAGAATCAGATACACCATCTGCCACCCGTACACACATCAGTCAGGGCTCCTGCGAGCAGCGGGCCTGCAAGCTGTCCGAGGAACACACCCGTCATTGCAATCCCGATCGCCGTGCCCCGAAGCTCGGTTTTCACTACCGAGGTAACCAGTGCAATCGCCGTACCAAACATCAGCGCGTTACCCACACCTTCGACGGCCCGCATCACCAGAACCATCTCACCCGTTGTCGCAAGACCTATGCCAAGCGAACCAATACCAAGAAGCAGCACACCAATTGAGAAGAATACCTTCTTGCTGATCTTATCCGCATAGCGTGCCGCAGGGATCAGAAACACTGTTGAGGTTAACAGATATATGGTCAAAATCCAGCCGAACATACTCATCGGCAGCTGCAGATCCGAAATCAGGGAAGGAAGCGCAATATTTGTCGCCTCTCCGATAAACGGCGGCAGAAAACATGCAATCGCAACAGTGATCGCCACCAGATACTGCTGACGGTTCAGATGCACAGAATCCATACTAATCCATTGGAGAGAGGACGGGTATTAAGATGCCGAAATGATTAGTAACTCAATTATGAGTGAAAAAGATTAGGAATTATTTCTTGCCTCAGCAATGACCCCGTCGGCACGATCCGAGTCAAGGTTCGGGCAGAGAGTGTACCATTCTGATTTAATCTCCTGCTCGTCCTCTGGATCACGGAACTTTATCAGCGTCGTCACCGCCCGGTAGCAGGTCCGGCACAGCGGCACATATTCCCCTGAACCTGATCCGAACTGCGGAAATTCGGTCGAAGACACAGCACCACACAGATGACACACATGCATATCCGGTTCTGCAGCGGTGGGAGACGCCGCCTGAGGAGACTTCCGGTGTACGGCAGGGGAAGGCGGCGGAGCAACCGTCCGTACAGGAGCGGATACCGGCATCATTTTTTTCTCCACCGGTTTTCTTACCGGCGAGGGGACAATCTCTTCCTCCTCAAAGAGATCCTCCTCCGGTCCCCCTGCGTGCTGGTGATGCGATACCGGTTCTTCATACTGCTCCCCGTACTCCGGTTCATCGTATCCGTCGTATGCAGAATCCACCATCCGGTCAGCAATGCCCGTTTCCATCACACCATCCTGAATCTCAAGCTCCGGATCGCGGACATGCTTTGGCACATAGGACGTGGGTCTCTCCTCCTCGGCCTCAAGCGGCATGTTTTCCTTCCGCGGTTTCTGCTGTTTGTTCTTCTTGCCGCTACCAAATATCGAAGCAAACAATCCCTTCTTTTTGGGTTTTGACTTCGATGAAGACCCGCCGGTCTCCATCAGTGCATCAGACGACCCTCCGAAGGATACATCGGCATAGCTGTCAAACGACTCCTTTTCAACCGGGTGTTCACCACCAAATCCTCCACCCAGTACATCAAACGATTTTCCTTTGGACTTCTTCTTCCGCAACCCGCTGCCGCCAATCGGACCTGCGAGCGGATCGAACTCCTGTTTCTTGCGTGCCATGGTAATTCTTCCGCCGGATAGTTTCTACTTTCATATGCAACGCCCACCTATTAATACCTCTGGAGTGATCTCTTCTATATGAGTGGTGAAAACGGGATAAACGACAGCGGATACTGGTTCAGCCGCGGAGAGACCGAACGCGACTGCGGCAACCTCCGGCAGGCACGGCTGTGTTTTGAACGGGCAGCTGACCTTGATGCCGACGTTCCCACGTACTGGGCTGAACTTGGGCTGATCTTAAGCGAGTGCGGTGAGCATGACGACGCTGTTAAATGTCTCAGACGGTCAACGGATCTCGATCCGACGTGCGCTGAAAGTTGGTGCGGCAGAGGCGTTGTCTTCTGTCGGGCAGGGGACATTGACGCAGCGCTCTTCGCCTTCAACCGGGCGGTACACGGCTGAATCCTGAGGTATCCGACTACTGGCTCAACATCGGTCTGATGTTTGCCGAACTCGGAGAACATGCAAAAGCAGTGACTGCATTTGAGTGCGGACTTGAGATCAATCTCTACGATGAGGAACTCTGGAAACAGAAAGCAGCGTGTCTCATGAAACTCGGCGAGGATGTGCGGGCACGGCACTGCTTTGAACGTGCCGGAGAAATTGAGATGGAACGAGCAACAAGACCGGAATTTCCGCAATATTAGAAATACAGCAACTTCAATCTGTCTCTCTTTATCAGGTTTTTTGGACATATTATATGCATCATGACCTTCGATGAAATTTTTCTCTGGGCAATGTCCTTGTTTATCCCGTTTATTTTATTCATCATAGGCGCGGTCTTCCAGAAGTATCCTCCAAAAACCATCTCTCGCAGTTTCGGCTACCGGACACGACAATCCCTCCGGTCGCAGGAGACATGGAACGCGGCGCAGGAACTCTTCGGCAAATATCTCTTTTTTTTGGGATTTGCACTGCTGATTGCCGTTCCCGCAACACTATACTGTTTCAGTTCTGCTTTCGATCCCTACATTCTCCTGCTCATCTATATCATCACAGAAAGTCTGCTGATCGTACTTCCGGTACTTGCTGTCGAACGGTATCTGAAACTACACTTTCCTGAACAGTAGGAAGAACATCAGACAATATTTTTTGAAAAACGAGTGGACCCGAAGGGATTCGAACCCCTGACCTCCGCCATGTAAGGGCGACGTCATAACCACCTAGACCACGAGTCCAGCTTTGCCTTATTCTATACCCTCTGCAATGTAATTAACTCTGCGGAATCATCAGAAAAAGATAGGGAGATGAGATTCCCCATGATTTTTTTATGCAAGTCCGAAGGACTTCAGTGTTACATCAACATCGACTTTGCCGACCTGGTACACCTTGCCGGTGGAAACCTCGTTGATGACAACCTCTGCCGGGGAGAAGAGGCTGGTATCGATCTTGTAGAAGTCATAACCTGCTTCCTTGAAGATCTCATTGAACGGCTTGCCGTATCCGTTGGATGCGCAGCTCGGGATCTTCTCAAGATAGTCAACGATCTCCGGGGCGTTCATCGTTAAGTTGATCTGTCCGTGGTAGATAGTTGCATCGTTGGTAACACCCATGGCGAGCTTGGGGCCGCGAACCGGCGGAATCGGTGCGGTACCGGCAGCTGCAAGAATCTTGCGGGTGTCAAAACCGAGTTCGTTCAGCTTGTAAACTGCGGTCTCCACACAGCGTCCGGCAACCTGAATGGAGCCTACGATGGAGGAGGTCGGTGCAACAAGAGCGCAGACGTTGGCAACGTCAACCTTGCACTTCTCTGCAATCTTTTCCATGACCGCACCATTCGGCAGGTGGTCCGCTTCCAGACAGATGACTGCTGCATCGCATTCGTCCTCGTAACCGATAACCTCGTAGGTGTGTTTCGGCTGCAGGGACAGGGCACGTGCCGGGCCGGATCCCATGGCAAAGAAGTTCTCATGCTTCACGGTCCAGCCGGCTTTCTGTGCGCCAAGGCAGGAAATTGCCGGGAAGTCGGTGTTCACATCAATGAAGGTCATCGGGAACTTGCCGACCATTCCCTGACGGAATGCAATGTCGCCAATGCCGCCCATGCAGATACGGGTGAAGTAGTCGCCGGCGCCGAAGCCTCCCGGAACAGCCACACCACAGTCCACGATACGGGCACCGTTGTCAAGTTCATGATATGCTACATTGAATAAATCTGCATTCTCGACGAGTTCTTCGAAGAGATCGAGTCCGAGTTCATTTACACTAACCAAGATTATCCCCCTTTAGGAATATAATTCAGTTATGGATCAGGAAAATAGATTAAGGTTATGAGTTTACTTTGCAGCCGATCTGGTTTTTCCGCAAGGAGAGAACACGTTTCGGGTCATATCTGAGGCTGATTATCCGGATTCTGCCGCTGCCTGTATTCTGATAACTGAGAGTTACCAGCCGCAGGTGATCGAGTTTTTCGATGATCTGCACATACCGCGTATAGCCGGTTGCTTTTTCTCCAAGGGATGTGTGCACCGATTTGGTGGTGATAATATCCGCATCGTTTGTCATTTCGGCAAGCTGGAACAGGACATTTGCTTCGTCAACCGAGAGGACACGGATGAGTTCGGCAAGCCGGAGGTCGCGGGAGATGGAGAATGCCTGCGTAACGTCGTCTTCGGTGACATTCATCCGTGCGGCTCTTTCAGCGTTCATGACGGAGCGTTTGATGAGGTCAAGGCCGATTCTGATGTCGCCGCATTTCATGGTGCGGTCGACGATGCGATCGAGGAGGTCGCCGGCCAGTACATTGGGGTAAAGGCCCTGCATTACCCGCTGTGAGAGAATGCCGGCAATCTCCGATGCGGTGTAGGGGGCAAAGTGAATGATCTGAGGCCGGAACACCGAGGCGACACGGGCGTCAAGAGAGCGTTCCAGATCAACGTCAGGGTCGCTGATGATAACGATCACGCCGATTCTGACATGTTCATAGGTTTCATGGGAGCGAAGGAGAGCGTAGAGGACTTTATTCAGCTCTTTTTCATACACGAGGTAGTTGGCATCGTCCAGACAGACGACCGGGATAATTTCTTCGTTTTCGATGTACTTTGCAATCATGTCAAAGAGCATCTTAAAGGAGGTGCCGGTCGGCGGCTGGCGGTTTTTGGTGAGTTTTGTATAAATCCGCGAGAAGATTGCGTACTCCGAACTGTCGATCTGACAGTTTATGTGGATGGGAACAATCTTTTTGGTGGTTCCCACAATTTCTCCGAACAGTTTTTTGACGGAGGTCGTCTTACCGGTTCCGGGAACGCCGCGACAGACGGTGTTGAGAATACGGCCTCCGGCAAGTGCCGGACGAACGGCATAGGCCAGTTCCTGAATCTGCTCGTCGCGGTACTCAAACTGTTCGGGGACATAATCGATGTCAAATACCTCGATGTCCTTGAAGAGGGTCTGATCCCACATGAGCAGATTCTTTTTCATGGTTTTTTCTCCTTATTTCATGCAGGCTTTACAGAGCGTTTTGCCCATGAAGAGGTTGGATACGTCGCGCTGCACTTTGGAAACAGCTGCACCGCACTTTTCACAGATGTAGGTGACCGGCTCTTCTGCTGCGGGCACGGGTTTCTCCTCAGCTTTTACCGGCTCGGGTTCTGCAATAACCGGTTCGGGAACCTGCGGGAGCTCCCCGACTTTGACCGGCTCGGATTCTGCAATAACCGGTTCAGGAACCTGCGGGAGCTCCTCGACTTTGACCGGTTCGGGAGTTTCCTGCTCCTGCTTTTTCACCGTTCCGTCAAACATGGGAACCGGGCCGAAGAGTTCATCAAGCGGATCAGGTGACGGGGATGCAGGCGTTTCCGGCACATGCCTTTCCAGTACGCGGGTACGGTACTTGTCAATTGATGCACGAGTTGTCGCATCGTTCTGAGCGTATCCGTCCAGAACACAGTTTAGGTATGCGGCAAGCTCTGCTGCCTCCTCCTCAGTCTGCACGCAGTCGCTCACCTCAAGGCGGAGACTTTCATAGTTGCCGACATTGATCGCAACCCCGATTGTCAGTGTCCTCCTCTCTGACATAATAGTAATAGTGTTGGCGCTTTGCGGAATTAATAATACGCGGATGCTGCAAAGCGAAAGACTGATAGTTTGGCTTTTCAATAGAATAGGTATTCCACACACAGGCGGCAAATGATGAAAGTTACCCCCGCTGAACCGAAAGGGTATGATGACGCAGGGATCTGATGCCGCCAGTCTCTTTTACCAGTGATATTTCCCCGGAAAACGTGAACACGGTTTCATCTGGGACAACTCCGTCACGATCAACCAAAAAAAGATAAAAATGTTATTCGTCTCTCTTCTCGACTTCGACGATCAGATTTTCCATAACCTTATCGACCGCATCCCAAGTCAGGTTTGCCTGTCCCGGTTTTCTCACGATGAACGGCCTTCCCTCGTCGCCTGCCTTGCGCATCTCAATATCGATTGGGATAGATCCAAGATACGGCACATCGTACTCCTTTGCTGCCTTTTCTCCTCCGCCCCTGCCGAAGAGTTCCACGACCTCACCACAGTGCGGGCAGACCATACCGGACATGTTCTCAATAATACCGAGCACCGGCAGATCCATCATCTCCACGAACTTGATTGCCTTTGTTGAATCAAGCACGGCAACATCCTGCGGGGTGGTAACAATAACCGCACCCTCAACATTCGGCGCAAACTGTACAATGTTCAGCGCCTCATCGCCTGTTCCCGGCGGCAGATCAACGACGAGATAGTCAAGATCTCCCCAGTCAACATCTCCCAGGAACTGCTGGATTGCCGCGGCCTTCATTGGCCCGCGCCAGACGATCGGGCTGTCGGTGGTGTTCAGGAGAAGGGCCATAGAGACGACCTTCAGAGAACCGGTAACCTTCACCGGCATGATCTTGTTGCCGATTGCCTGAAGCTTCAGATCTTCAATACCGAGCATCTTTGCAATGCTCGGGCCGTGAATATCCAGATCAAGAAGACCGGTCTGGTATCCGTGGTTCGACAGTGCATACGCAAGATTGACAGACACCGTACTCTTGCCGACACCGCCTTTTCCGGAAAGAACAAGAAGTACATGGCGTACACTGATATCTGCTTTCTTTGGCTGCTGGCAGGTATCGGTCTTCTGCGTGCATCCGTCGCAGTGACCGTCACATCCTTCGGGTTTATCTGACATGTTGATTTCACCTGTAATGTAAGTCTATATAACTTATTGCATACTCTGTTATACGGTGGAGAGTATATCCTTTGCGTATTTGGTGTGGAGGAAAACGTCCCCTCACACACGGTTCTCCGGGACATCAATTCCTTCGTAGTAGGGTTTTATGTCCAGCACCGGCGTTTCATTGATAGCCTCAAGCCCCCGGACCGTGATGATGGTTTTGTTGATTGAAACAATCGTTACCAGCGTCAGGGAGATCGGATTGGGTCTGACCGGTGCACGAGTTGCAAACACACCGGTCAGTTCCCGGCGGCCTCCGTGGGGAACAACCTGCAAAATGTCGCGCTTGGATCGATCAAACCAGCAGAGAATGAATACCGGATCACCTTCGGACAACCCCAGAAGCCCGTCGGAATACTCAGGATATATCTCAATTGTACTGAGTTTATCCGTATTTCTTCCCTGATTGGGAGCATCTTTTCGTTCCATAAAGGGAGAGTGAACAATGCCGATGGGTCTGCACTCAATAGGACCGCACCGTTTCTGCTGTTGTGCGGCATTTTCTGCTGCAGCAAGGGTATCAAGCGCATTATTGCACAGCCAGTCACAGGATCCGATATACGCATTTTCCCGCGGGACATGCACATACAGTACTTCTGCATAGACGGACGCGGCCTTTATCGCTTCTTCATACAGAGGCCTGAGGGTTTTTGAGCGCACCGCATACGTTCCGCTCATCTGTGAGATCATCAGTTCGCTGTCCGAAAAGACAGTGAGAGTTGTGGATGCCGGATCGCCGTACTTTTTTGCGGCGGCGAGAGCGCCCAGAAGTGCCGTGTACTCAGCAGTATTGTTGGTCTGCACACCGAGAACCCGTACTTCGGACTCCAGCACGTCGCATCCCCGGAGAATCAGCCATGCAGCCGCTGCTTCCCCCGGATTTCCGCGGCTTGCACCATCAGTGTAGATGGTCAGTTCGTCCATATGGGTTGTGTTGCCCCTCCTGCTATTTATTGCTGGGGATTTGGGGCAAAGTAAATTTTTCCCCAATCTATACATCTATTAGGTTTTCAGGAGAGTGTATTGTATGCAACAGATAACCATTCACCTCGGAGTAAGCGGCATTACTCCCTCAAGCACGTTTTCCGGCGGCAACATCTCACCGAAGATCGATCTGACCGGTGTGCCCGCAGAGGTGAAATACATCGCAGCAATTGTACAAAACAAATCCGGAGACGGAAAGATGCAGTGTATCTGGTCAATCTGGAACATTCCCTCGGTTGGTCACATTCCACCGGGCTACGAGCATGATCCGGTACCGGGATTTCCCTTCCCCGCGGTTCAGGGCATCAATGATTTCGGAGAACACGGCTGGCACGGTCCGGAACCAAAACTCGGCAGTCAGGAACGGATGCTGTTCCAGGTTTTCGGTCGTGCAGAGCCGATCATAATCTCTGCGGATGCAAAAATGGACGAAGTGATCGAAGCACTCCGCGACGGAAACACCATTGCCTACGGGAGTCTTGAATCAACCTATTTCGTCTGAACCCCCTCTCTTTTTTGTGATGCGCCGCATCCCGTAGCAAAAATACCGGGAAACCTGCCCCGGTTGTACACGATCGGTGCGCGAGGATAAATCCGGGGGTTATACTGGGCAGATTTGCGGAGCAAATTTGCGTTATTTTTAAAACAGGCAGCAATATGCAGATTTTTCCATGTCCCAACAAACAACTTTATACACCCCAAAAGCACATGTAGATTTATGTCACACAAAGAGGCAAAAAAGGCAGCAACTCCGGTTGCAGACGCAAAAGTCGAAGCACCGAAGGCAACCGGCAAGCACACAAAAAAGAACTAACTTCCTGTTGCGTACAGATTCGATGAATAGATGAGTTTGTGAACAAATGTGTGACACCCCCGGATATCCGATAAGGATATCGAGCCTGCCACAGGCATCATGACCGTGTTCCCGGGAACTCGTTCCGGGAACACAGACATGAGCAGAAAGACTGTTTTTTTTATGGTTTGTACACTTCCACAAAGTTGACATGCGGAGAGTGCACAGATACACACATGGTACTGATTACTGAAGAAATAAAAGAACAGATCGAAAAAGTCGGCGTCTGTCACCTGATTACTGCAGCAAAATCCGGTGTACCAAATGCCGCACCGATGGGCGGCCTGTGGGTAATGGATGATGACACCATCTGGATCTCAAACAATTTCATGAACAAGACCGCAGCAAACGTACGGGAAAATCCGCAGGCGGCACTTCTTGTCTGGAGCCGCGAACTGGGCAACTGCATCCAGCTCAAAGGAACCGCAACACTTGAGTCAGGCACACCCGAACACGCAAAGATGATGGAGATGATGGAGGCAAAAAAGCCGGGACT
>JAISHD010000057.1 GCA_031262705.1 Methanocalculaceae archaeon
GTGGTCGTATCCCTCGTCTGCTGCTGCTTCAGAATAGGATTTGTACTTACGGTTTGCCTGTGATTCACCGGCAAAAGCATCTGCAATGCATGTCTTAGTGTCCATGTACTATTATTTGCAGAAAATGGGGAATAAAGGTTTGGGATGAGTATCACTTCAGGAAAAATGCCAAAACTTTTTGAAAAAAACTCTGTGAATATCGACGACAGATTAATATAATCTCTTTTCCGATAATTCTTTTGAGTTGCATGAGTCTGAAAAACACAGCAGAGATCGATCGACCGCGGGAGAAACTGATCGCAAACGGGCCGCAAAGTCTGACACTCGCAGAACTCATCGCGGCGATCATCGGCCGCGGGACGGCAAAAAATGATGCACTCAAGATCGGCAGAACCGTTGCGGATATTCTGATGAAGCACACCTATACAACGTCTGTACAGGACGTTGCAGCGGTTGACGGTATGGGACCGGCAAAGGCCTGTCAGATTCTTGCAGCTCTTGAACTTGCCCGGCGGTTTCCCCCGCCGGACAGAAAGAACGCGAAGATTCAGTGCGCCGAGGATATTCTGCCGTTCGTCAGCCAGTACCGCTACGATCAGCAGGAAAATGTAATCGCCGCAACCTTATCCGGAGCACACGAGATTCTCAATATCCGGGTAGTGACAAGAGGCCTCGTCAACCAGAGCCAGATTCACCCCCGCGAAGTGTTTGCGGATGCGGTAACAGACCGGGCGGCAGCAGTGATCCTCGTCCACAACCATCCGTCGGGAAACCTCACACCGAGCACCAGAGATATTCTCATGACCGGAACAATTCAGGAAGCAGGGGATATTCTTGGAATCAAACGTCTGGATCATCTGATCATCGGCCCGTGCGACGGGTTTCTGAGTGTGCTGGGAGCGCTCAGGGGTGATACCCATGAAAACCAAGACCTTATGTGATTGAGCCGCCCATAGATATTGATACAGTATGCCAAGCACGATCATTGTCGGCGGTTTTTTTGGTGATGAGGGAAAAGGAAAGATCGTCGCCCACATTGCCCAGCAGGATAAAGCAACAATTATTGCACGCGGCGGTGTCGGGCCGAACGCCGGCCACACCGTGGAAGTGGGAGACAAAAAATATGGTGTGCGGATGGTGCCGTCAGGCTTTATCTATCCCCATGCAAAACTCATGATCGGTAGCGGTGTTCTGGTTGACCCGCGGGTCTTTGCCCACGAGCTGGAGGCGCTTGGATGCGGAGATCGTACCTTTATTGACGGGCGCTGCGGAGTCATCGAAGAGGAGCACATTTACAAGGACAAACACGATGACCACCTTTCCAAGACGGTCGGCTCCACCGGTTCCGGCTGTGGTCCGGCAAACTCTGATCGCGTAATGCGGACGGCACGCCTTGCAAAGGATGTTCCTGAACTTGCCCCTTATATTATTGATGTTGCCCAGAACGTAAACGATGCAATCGGTGCAGGCGACTCCGTGATCATCGAGGGAACACAGGGGTTCGGCATCTCCCTTTACTACGGAAACTATCCGTTTGTGACCAGCAAGGATACGTCCGCCTCACAGATGGCGGCAGACGTTGGTGTCGGCCCGACCAAGATCGATGATGTGGTTGTGGTCTTCAAAGCGTTCCCGACCAGAGTCGGTGAAGGGCCGTTCCCGACCGAACTTACCCACGACCAGTCCATTGCGATGGGTATTCAGGAGTTCGGCACCGTCACGCACCGCGAACGGAGAATCGGTACCTGGGACGGAAAGATGGCACGCTACTCGGCAATGATTAACGGCTGTACGGCAATAGCCATCACGGGTGTTGATCACATCGACAAGGATGTCTTCGGCGTGAAGGAGTACAGCAAACTGACGCCGAAGGTCAGGGAGTTCCTCGAGCAGATCGAGTCCGATACCGGGTGTCCGGTCGGCATTATCTCAACCGGTCCGGAACAGTCGCAGATCATTGATATTAGATCCGAGCTGTAAACCATGAAGCGCTGGGTCCTCGACATTATCTGTTGCCCTGTCTGCAAGGGAAACTTTATGCTTACAGAGATGGAGGGTAATGATACAGATATTGTCGAAGGACTGCTGACCTGCACATCCTGCAAACGGGTGTACCCGATCTCCTCCGGCATTGCAAACCTTCTCCCCAATCAGGAGGACTGAGGTGCTCTATCTACTATGGCCATTGTTGAAATTCAGCTGAATCGTCTGGGAATAAACTCCCTGGAACTATCCACCGACGCCGTGGATGTGAGCGCGGGGACCGCGCTGCACATCCGGTTTGTGAACCACGGATCCCCGACACACGCAACGCTGCGCTGTGAGGCTTCCGCCTATACGGATTTTACCTACGAAAACATCTATGTGGAAGGCGAGTCGGAGCTTGAGATCAAGATGAAGGAGGATGCGGGAACAGGGAGTTTTGACATGCAGGCCATTACCGGCTACGGCATGCGCCGCGAGGCGTTTACGATCCATGTGCTGAAGTCCTGCCCGGTCGCGGTACCCGAACCGATCATCTTCCCCGAGGAGCCGATTGCCGAACCGAAGAGATCCTGCGTTGGTGCAAACGCAGGAAAAGCGGTGATGATTCTTATTATGCCGATCATCGCTGCAATCATTATTGGGCTGTGGCAGCTCGGCTACCTCAATATTGACGGGCACGCCATGACGATCATTGTGTACCTTGTTATGCTCGCCGGAGTCATCATCGCATGGCGTTCGGCGCAGTAATACTTTTTTTTGCAGTTATTCTGGATCGGCTGATCGGCGATCCCCGCTCCCGCTGGCACCCGGTGGCGCTTCTTGGAACACTGATCGGGTGGTGGGGGAAAACAAACTATTACCCGAAACGACTGGAACGTTTCACCGGTGCTGCCGGCTGGCTGATGACCGTTGTGGTCTTTACCCTGCCGTTTCTTCTGATCTGTCTGATGCCGGGGCAGTACTGGTTTGTTCAGCTGCCGCTTGCAGTGGTACTGCTGTCATTCTGTTTTGCGTCGCGATCCCTGGAAGAACATGTAACAGCCGTTGAGGCAGCACTTGCCCGGGACGAAGCAAAAGGACGGGAAGCAGCACAGATGCTGGTTAGCCGCGATGTACACAAACTATCCCCGGAACAGGTGCGTTCCGCTGCCTATGAATCGGCAGCGGAGAATCTGGTGGACAGTATTGTTGCACCGATCTTCTGGTTTGCCGTCTTTGAACTGCTGTTCGGGATGGGAATTGCCGGGGCGGCACTGTTCCGGGCGGCGAACACGATGGATGCGATGCTCGGCTACACGGACGACCGTATCCGCATCGGCTGGTTTGCCGCACGGATGGATGATATTCTTTCCTGGATTCCCGCATGGATCACCGGAGGCCTGCTGATCATTGTGTTCACCTGCCGCGGGCGGGCGGGAAAGGCACTTGCAGTATACCATGCGGATCACAAAAAACGGCCGGGATTCAACGGCGGCATTCCGATGAGTCTGATCGCCGGAGGGTGCGGAGTGATGTTTGACAAGCCGGGTGTCTACACGATTGGCTCACCCGAACAAACGCTGGCGAAAGGCGGACACTGCATTATCAGAACGCTGCAAGAAACACTGATGCTATTTTCCGGAGTGATAATTTTCGTTCTGCTGATCTGACAGGAATCTGTTTCCCCTGTAACATAAATGCAAATGCAGGAAATAGGTTCATATAAATCCCTTACAAATATATATGGAAGCAATCTGTTTTTTTTTACAAAATCCGGGTTTGAGGAGAAAAACAGACTGGAGATGTGTGTGATGCAGAAAGGAAAATGCGCTGTTGGAACAGGAATTATTCTGTTCTGCCTTGTACTGATGATCCTCGGTGCAGGCTGTATCAATAACGAGAAACAGCCGACGCTTGAGGAGGCCTATGAGGATCAGCTTCATGCCGCCGAGAACCTGGCGACAGACGTCACCGAAGATATGCAAAAAGCAATCCGCTCATTTCTGCGGGCAACACAAAATATTGCAGTGGAACCGGCCAACCACACTCTCGTGAATCAGGA
Source organism: Methanocalculaceae archaeon (assembly GCA_031262705.1). Classification (GTDB taxonomy): domain Archaea; phylum Halobacteriota; class Methanomicrobia; order Methanomicrobiales; family Methanocorpusculaceae; genus Methanocorpusculum. The sequence goes on from JAISHD010000057.1 coordinate 4,028, forward strand.
GTTCACGGACCTGTATCTCCAGTACGAATCGCTGCGTTCGCTCCTCGTGGTGGATGAACACAACGTGATAACCAGCATCCATCCAAACTACAGCGTTCATCTCAACGTGCAGGTCGGAGACGTAATTACTGACCCGGACTTCGTCTATTCCGTCGACTCTCCGGCCTTCACCGTCGTTCACTATACTACATCCGGTAACTCCAGCGTCGCAGGATTCGTTGCTCCAATGGTATCTGATGAAGGAGCGTACAAAGGAGTGATCATTGCAACGATCGATTCCAGACTGTTTTACGAAACCCTGGTGTACAACTTCCAGGAGCAGACCGGCTACAAAGCATGGGTTCTGGACGATACCGGAAACATCCTCTACTACCCTGACAGATATGCCGCAACAATCAGCATCACACAGCTGAAATCTCCGGATCAGGTACAGCTTGACCGGGTACTGCAGTCAATACTGACCAACACCTCCGGGGTTGATATCTACACCATCTATATATAGTTACGGAAAACTGAAGATTGTAACCGAGGTTGCGGCATGGAACGCGGTCACGGCGTTTGAAAATAATAAATTTTCACCGATCGTTGTGGTAACCTCTGAGATAGGCAGCAGCCAGCAGGTCAATTACCCGGTAAAATCAGCGAACATGGATCTGGAAGAGTTTGTGCAGGAGGCAGCAGTTGCAGAGTTTAACAACCCGAACGGCAGGTTTACCACAGCAGAGTTCAGCATCGATGCATTCAGCATAAACGGAACACTGCTCGCAAACTCTTTCCGTCCCGGCCTTGTCGGTACAGACAGAACGAATTATCAGGATCTGAACGACGTGTATGCAATACAGATGTTTGTCAACCGGGCAAAACAGGGCGGAGGGTATGTAATTAATGTGTACCAGAATCCCGCGACCGGAAACGAGGAGGTAAAGCTCAACTATGTTCTTCCGATCGATGAAACCTGGTTCATCACATCCGGAAAGTATCAGCCGGAGTACGACGCATATGTTTCCCCGGACAAACGTGCGGAGATGATTCAGTATGTGCGGGAGATTGAGGCACTGATGCAGGAGAAAGGAAAAGAGGAGACCGCAGACCTGCTGAACAATGGTACACTCTTCCGTGAAGATATGCGGATGCGGATCTTTGACTACAACGGAACCTATGTTGTCGGCTACCCGTATACGCAAGAGCTTGTCGGAACAAGTTCGCTGGGGGTTACCGACATCTATGGGGCTTCCATCGGACGCGAAGTCCTGACGATGGCACAATCAGGAGGAGGATTCCGGTACATGTACTATCCGTATTTATCCGGAGAGACGAAACTCACTCTTACCTATGTGGAGCCGATCGATGACGAGTGGTACGCCATGATCAGTCTCCCGCTGACCATGATCGGATCTGCCAGCTGAACGATTCGGGAAAGCAGCAGCGCTTTACCAAATATCCGGAAACCGGATCTTTTTTTTGCTACAAATTACAGTTCAGACATATATTGATATCATGAGATAGGCAATGTATATCCGGAAGCAGATCAGTTATCAGGGATGGGAGAGCGCGGCCCCGCGAAACTGTTTTTTTCGGCGTACGTTGGCCAGACTCAACTCATTCAATACGCCAAACCCAACTCTTCCTCAACTATATCAATGGAAATCAGACTATGAATCACAGATCCAGTTGTGTAATTGCTGTTCTCATACTCCTTGGTCTTGCAGTACTCTGTGCAGGATGTATCGATCAGGATCAGCAGCAGCCTTCACCCTCCCTTGAAGAGACATACGCAGACCAGATGCGGGCAACAGAAAATCTGACCCTGCAGATTTCCGACAAACTTGCAAATCTGCAGGAAGCACTGATACAGGCAGCAGATACCATTGCAAACGACATGGAAAATACAACGCTGGTGGATCAGGAATTCAACAAACTGTACCTCACCTATCAGGAGGTTGAGGTGTTTATGATCGCAGACGAACACAAGATCGTCCGCGACGTCTGTCCGGAGGATAACTCCTATCTTGGTCCGTATCTGAATACCAGAATAACGAATCCGTACTTCAACATCACCGCAGACTCCCCCCGGTTGAACTTCGGCCACTTCCAGTACGAGAACCGAGCCGTAGCCGCGGTGGTGATACCACTGATAACCAGTGACAAAGAGTACAAAGGGGCACTCATTACGGTTGTTGACTCGTCACTGTTCTATCAGGATATGATCTATGCGTTCCAGAAAAACACCGGATACCATGCATGGATTGTGGATGAAGAAGGACGTATTTTGTATTATCCGGAACGTGCGCAGTACACCACAGATATTATGCAGCTGAAGTCCCCAAACCAGACCGAGCTGAATCAGGTCCTTCAGGCAATTCTTGAGAAAAAATCAGGCGTTGCCACGTACTCCGAGTACAACTATGCGAAACTCAAGATAACCCGGCAGGCCGCAACATGGGATACCATGCCGGGATACATGGACAGCAATTATGTACCGATCGTTGTGGTGACCTCTGAGATTAACAGCAGCCAACAGATTACCCATCCGGAAGAGTCCGCAAATCAGAATCTGGAAGAGTTCATCAACGCCGCGTACCTGTTTGCAAAAGAGAACGGACGGGAAGCAGCGCTTGCAGAATTTAATAATCCAAACGGCAAATTCACAACAGCAGAGTATTACATAGCTGCCTTTGCGATGAACGGAACACTGCTTTCCAATCCCTACCGGACAGAAATTGTCGGAGAGAACCGGCTGAACTCTGAGGACGTAAACGGAGTTCACACCCTCCGGATGTTTGCCGACCGCGCCCTTCAGGGCGGGGGCTATGTGACCAATGTGTATGAAAATCCGGCGGACGATATGCAGACTGAAGTGAAAATCAGCTATGTACTGCCAGTAAACGATGAATGGTACATTACCGCAGGAGAGTTCCATCCGGAGATAGATGCTGTTGTTCCGCCAACGGTGCGGATAGATATGATCCAGTATGCACGTTCGGTTGAGGTGCTCATTCAGGAGAACGGCAGAGATGCAGCCGCTGCATCACTCAACAACAAAAGCCATTACCGTGCTGATATAGAGCTCAACATCTTTGATAAATACGGAAATCTCATTGTACATGACTCCAATCCGGAGATGGTCGGGACAAATCTTATGGGTGCGACTGATATCTACGGAGCGTCCATCATCCGTGAGGTAATAATGTTTGCAGGAAACGGCGGAGGATTCCGGTACACCAACATGCCGCTGGAGACGAGGGAGACAACGGAACTCTCTCTGGTATATGTCAAGCAGATCGGAGACGACCGGGTGTTACTGATCAGCGTTCCGATGAACAAAGAAGAGTAAAAGAGGTCAGACCGGACGGACGCTGACCTCTCCGGAGGACAGCGTCCGGCGCCCGGTCGCGGTTTCTATCACAAGACCGCCGGAGTCGTCCACATCAACGGCAACGGCATCGCACCAGACATTGTTTTCCAGGAACCGGATCGGTTTTCCCAGAAGCATGGATCGATTCCGGTACTCAGCAAGGAAGGATCTATTGGGAAGTGCTGCGGAAAGTTCGAGAAGATGATTTGCAACGAGGGCGGCAAGACGGTTGCGGGAAAAGTCAGGCCGCTGCGCAAAAAGCGAGCCTGCAACCTGTTTGATCGTATCAGGAAATCCCGGATCAACTACATTGATGCCAATACCTACGACCACACACTCAACCACGCCGGACTCAAAGCCGCTGACCGCCTCGGTGAGAATACCGCAGATCTTTTTTTCTTTCACGAACACATCGTTGACCCATTTGATCTCAGGAATCTGATCCGACACCTCTTCGACGGCACGCGAGACCGCAACGGAGGCCGCGGTTGTGATCAGAACTGCATCGGCAATCGCAAGATTCGGACGGAGCACGATACTCATATAGACGCCGGAACTTTTCGGCGAGTAAAAGGACCGGCCAAGCCGTCCGCGGCCTTGGGTCTGTTCCTCGGCAAGAACCATTGTCCCGTGCATTGCACCCGCAACCGCAAGAGCCTTTGCGTCCTCGTTTGTCGAGCCGGTTACTTTGTGAATCGTGATAGGAATGTCGCGGTATTCCGGAGAAAGATACAGCCGGATTCCTTCCGGCGAAAGGATATCCGTGTCGGCGGCAAGGCAGTATCCTTTATTGGTCACCGCACACACCGCGTAGCCTTCCGCCTCAAGTGATTTCACCGCCTTCCACACCGCAGACCGGGAAACGCCGAGTGTTGATGCAATTTCCTCACCGGAAAAAAACCTACCGCGGTTTTCCTCTAAGATACGGAGTACGGACTCTTTGGTTGTCATAAAAAAGAGGGTTATGCCGCCTGGGCAATAACATTCTTCGGCAGCATGAAGTTGACGACAAACTCCGGAATGGACCTGTCGCTCTGAATAAGCATCTTGAAGTATGCCTGATTCTCTGCGGTGTTGCCCTGATACTCAAGAACAACTTTGTAGTTGATCGTCATGACCGGGACTTTGCCGAACAGCGTGGTCAGCATTGCGGCCTGTTCGCCGATCACAATCGATTCACCGCGAACACGTTTGGTCACACTGCCGTCTGCGGAGAACATCATCTCATTGCCGTCGGAAAGAGCGATCAGTTTGTGACCGCTGATATCGACCGGCTCGCCAATCGGGAACCAGACGCTGTAGGTGGTGATATAGGGATAGTTCGTTGTGGTACCGGACTGAACCGTGACACTTGACGAGGCAACCAGCACAATCAGTACAAGAACTATCAGCAGAATGATGCCGCCGATAATTCTCCGATTGCGGCTCTTGTTCCTGGCCTGCTTCTCTTTTCTCTTGCGCTCCGCGTCTTCTGCGGCGAGCCGCTGGGCTTCAAGCTCCGTCTGCATCTTTGCATCAGCAGCAGCTTTCTGGGACTCCAGTTCCATCTTCATCTTTGACTCGGCGGCAGCCTTCTCCTCGGCAGCTGCGGCGGCGGCATGTGCTTCAGCCTCTGCCTGTGCTTCCGCTTCAGCCTTTTCGCGGTTGAGGCGCTCCACCTCCTTTTGCAGCTCCTCGATCTTTTTCGGGTCTGCACCCGTACTCGGGTCTTCACTCATAATAACAGTTCATTGGTGGACATAGGTAAATAATTTTGCCGGTCGGGGAAACAGTATTACCCGTACCCAAGAAAAAGCCTCATTATTAATCATGACAAATAAGTACCCATTTCATGACGGAAATTCCAAAAGAGGAAATGCTGTTAAAATGTCCATCCACCTGTGCCGGGTGCGGATCTTTACTGGCACTCCGCTATATTCTGAAAGCAGCGGGAAAGGACACGGTTCTCGTGATCCCCGCCTGCTGTAACAGTGTTATTCAGGGCGTGTACCCCTATATGCTGCACACCGTACCGGTGTACAACATTGCGTTTGCTGCAGCAGCCGCATGCGCTTCAGGAATGAGTGAGGCCTTCAGGGCTGTTGGAAAGACGACGAATGTCATCGTCTATGCAGGTGACGGCGGAACCGCCGATATCGGCATTCAGGCACTGTCCGGCGCTCTGGAGCGGGGAGAGGACTTCCTCTACATCTGCTACGACAATGAGGCATACGGCAACACCGGCATGCAGCGGTCAGGAGCAACGCCCCTTGGCGCAATCACGACGACGACGCCGAATGGAAAAACCGTCAACAAAAAAGATCTCGACAGAATCATCGAGGCACACAATCTGCCGTATCAGGCAACCGCGTGCGCATCGTACCCTGCCGACATCTACAATAAAGTGAAGAAAGCACTCTCGATTCCGGGACCGAAGTTCATACACATTCTCGCACCCTGCCCGCCGGGATGGAGAACGCCGTCGGAAAAGACGGTCGAGATAGGCAAGATGGCAGTCAAGTCTGGTATCTGGGTGCTCTGGGAAAAAGAGTACGATAAATTTACGATCAGTGCCCCGTCGCGTGCGGCGATGAAGAAGCCCGCACCGGTTATCGATTACCTGAAAGCCCAGGGAAGATTCCGCAAGGTGGATGAAGCAACCGCTGCGCGGATTCAGGCGCAGGTTGACAAGAACCTGAAGAAGGTTGCAGCTGAGGCTGCTTACTCGGAGGAGAACGCATGAGTGAAAAACTGATGATGTCAACCGGCAACAAGGCCGTGGCAGCAGCCGTCAAGATGGCAAAGCCGACGGTGGTCGCGGCATACCCGATCACCCCGCAGACCGAAGTCATCGAAACGATTGCAGATTATGTAGGAAGCGGGGCAATGGATGCCCGCTACATTCCGGTCGAGTCTGAGCACTCGGCAATGACCGCCTGTATCGGTGCGTCGATTACCGGCGTCCGCGTGTTTACGGCAACAAGTTCCCATGGCCTCCTCTATATGCATGAGATGCTGCACTGGGCGGCAGGCGCACGGCTTCCGATTGTGATGGGACAGGTCAACCGTACGCTCGCGCCCGGATGGAACATCTGGGCTGAGCATTCGGACGCGTTGTCGCAGCGCGATACCGGATGGCTGCAGGTGTATGTGTCCACAGTACAGGAGGCGTACGATGCAACGCTGATGGCGTTCAAAATCGCCGAGGACAACCGTGTACTTCTGCCGGTGATGATCAATATGGACGGGTTCCTGCTGTCCCACATTATGCAGCCGTTCGAGATGACGGAGCCGGGAGATTTCATTCCGCCGCTGAATCTTCCGCAGAAGATCGATGTGAACGATCCGAAAGGTTACGGTGCGATGTCGCCGGCCGATATTCACTTCACGTTCCGGTACGATATGGAGAAGGCAATGAAGAACGCCCGCACGGTGATTGCCGAGACGGAAGCCGAGTTTGCGAAACGGTTCGGCAGAAGCTATGCACCGGTCGAGGAGTACCTCTGCGATGATGCGGATGTGGTGATCGTTGCAATGGGAACACTCGGCAAGGAAGCCGAGGTTGCCGCAGACCTGCTCCGCAAGGAAGGCATCAAGGCAGGTGTGATGCGTGTCCGCTGGCTTAGGCCGTTCCCGCTCGACATGAAGGTCGAGGGCAAGGAACTGGTCGTGATCGATCGTGATTACTCGTTCGGATTCGGCGGTGTGATTGCCGGAGAGATTCAGGCGAGATACCCCGGGGCGAAGATTGCGAGAGTCATTGCCGGTCTCGGCGGTCAGGAGGTCACGTATGAGGATATGGCAGAACTTGTCCGCACGCGGAAGATCGGTACTGAGTTCTGGTTCGGCATCCCCAAGGAGGAGCAGTAAATGTACGAGATTCGGATTCATTCACGCGGCGGTCAGGGAGGAGTAACCGCAGCCCGCATGATGGCCTCAGCCGCCGTCAAGGACGGAAAGTTTGCAACGGCATGCCCGTTCTATGGTGCGGAGCGCCGCGGTGCGCCGATCGTTTCATTCGTGCGGATTGATGATCATCCCGTACGGATCTATTCGCAGATCAAAAAGCCGGACATGGTCGTTGTCCTTGATCCTACTGTGATGGACACGGTGAATGTGCTGGACGGTCTCAAAAAGGGAGGGGAGATCTTTATCAACACGCATGAGGAGGTGCAGTTCCCCGAGCAGTTCACGGTGCACAAGGCGGATCTGACGGGCATTGCGCTTCGCGAGAATCTGGTTGTTGCGGGAAGTCCGATTCTGAACACACCGGTTATCGGAGCGCTTGCAAAGCTGGGTCTCTTTACGCCGGAGTCGGGTACGAAGGCCATCACGGAAACGTTTGCCGATCCGCGAAATGTTGCCGCAGCAAAGGAAGCATACAATGAGGTGAAATAAATGGCAATGCCGAAGATGACAATCAGCGTCCCCAAAGAAGGGGCAGCAGGCCTGACCGGTTCGTGGCGGACGTTTCGTCCGGTGGTGAACCGCGAGATATGCAACCACTGCGGCATCTGTGCGATGTACTGTCCTGATGCGGTGATCGATCCTGACAACGAGGAGATCGATCTGGTGTACTGCAAGGGCTGCGGTATTTGTGCAAACGAGTGCCCGAAGAAGTGCATCGAGATGGTGAGAGAGGAGCGTTAAGGCTTCTCTCCGGTTTTCTTTTTTGTTGTTGTGTTGTGAAAAATTCCTTTTGTGGTAAAATATTATCGCACGCCATTTATTTCATGGAAAAATGTGATTGGGATCACAAAAGGGAACGAAGTGATCCGAACGAAAAAAAATATTTTCGGCAGTCACAAAAAAATTATTTTTTCTCGGAATGTTTTGCCGCCGCCAGATCGTTCTGCGGCAGGGTTGCGAGCAGACATTTGATCGTGTGCTCGTTGCCTTCGATGATTTTGAGGAGAAGGGTTCGCTCCTGTTCCATCTGATCCATCATGGCGGCGATCTGATCTTTGAGATTCGTTATCTCCTCGGACAGTTCGGCTATGACATTCTGTGTGGAGACATCTGTTCCGGCAACACCGCCTATCTCCACCCAGTGGCGGCACGCTCCGTTGATCTCCGCGGTTCTGTCATGCGTGTTCTGTTCAGCAAGCCGATCAATTTCTTTGAGGATGGGATTCGGCATGCGGAACGTGACAGAGGAAGAGGGATTGAGTTTGGATCGTGCCATTGGTAGTTATTCTATTTTTCTTAAGAGGTGTATTACAGTAATTAAGCCAATGAAAGTATTAATGTAAGTTAATAGCTTACAATAATAAGAGATTATGGATGTTCTTAGATTTATAGGATGGAAAGGGATCGGTTCCTGTAAAAAAATTTACCTCATTCCCGTTTGTTCAGAAAAAGATTGGGGGCTATGTATTCACATTCACATCATGCATGGCATATGACGAAGTCTCCAGCACTGAATATGATCCTAACAAGGGAGACTATACAAGATATCGTGGATTGGAACTGATTGCTGAACAAATATCCAGAAATAACATTCAGGGAGCGGTAGCGGAACTGGGAGTTTTTCGAGGAGACTTCAGTTCAGAAATTAACAGGATCTTTCCAGATGTAAAACTCTATCTTTTTGATACATTTGAAGGATGTGATGACTCTGATGTGGAATATGAACGGGAAAAAGAGTATACATCAAAAGAATTTATAGATGGATGTAACTCATTTAAAGATACAAGTGTTGGTATCGTATTGAAGAAAATGCCACATCCGGAACAATGTATCGTTCGAAAAGGATATTTCCCGGAAACAGCACAAGGACAGGAAGATACATTCGTACTGGTATCAATTGATTGTGATCTGTATGTCCCCATACTTGCCGGACTCGAATATTTCTATCCGCGATTGGTTCCGGGAGGATATATCATGCTGCATGATTATAATCACAAAGAGTTTGGTGTTAAGGATGCAGTAGCAGACTTCGAAAAGAAAAATGGAAGAGTTTGCAAAGTACCCTACCCGGATCAAGGTGGAACACTCGTAATATATAAAAATTAAATAATTCTCATCGTTTTTTATCCACGGGAAATCTACTTCACTTCCGAAAATATCAACATTTCACTTCTCCGGAAATAGTATCCGTCCGGTCCCGTGACCACGGAGGCACTGTGATACAAATCTCCTGCCCGCCCCGCGGCAAACACTAATCTATCCGGACCGCAAATACTACAGAGATTTTATGCGCATCCCAATAAAAGACGTCACCCCCGAATGCGAGCGTGCCGAAGTTGCCGGATGGATTCACGAAGAACGTGACCTCGGCGGTCTCACGTTCCTTCTGGTCCGTGACAGAACCGGAATCTTACAGGTAACCATCCCCAAGAAAAAAGTCAGCCCCGAAGTGCTCGCCGCAGTCAAGGAAGCAAGCCGAGAGTCCGTCATCTCCTGCGAAGGAGTAGTCAAGGCAACCGAGAAAGCTCCCGGAGGACGCGAACTCGTCCCGGAGACCCTCAAAGTCATCTCCCGGGCCGCAACACCACTGCCGCTGGACGTCTCCGAAAAAGTTCCGGCGGAACTCGACACCCGTCTTGACAACCGCTACCTTGACCTGCGCAAGCCGCGTGTCAACGCAATTTTCCTGATCCGCAACGCCGCCCTTCGCGCAGTCAATGAATACCTCTGGGATCACCACTTCACCCAGGTGCAGACCCCGAAGATCGTCGCAGCCGCAACCGAAGGCGGAACCGAACTCTTCCCCCTTGCCTACTTCGACAAGGAAGCATTCCTCAACCAGAGTCCGCAGCTTTACAAGCAAATGCTCATGAGCGCAGGATTTGACCGCGTCTTTGAGATCGGACCGATCTTCCGTGCAGAAGAGCACAACACCGTCCGCCACTTAAACGAAGCAACCTCGATTGATATCGAGATGTCGTTTGCGGATGAAAAGGACGCCATGAAAGTACTCGAAGAGATCGTCTCCTATGCCTACGGCAAAGTCGCCGACACGTGCAGCAACGAACTCGCGGTCCTCGGCTTAAACGACTTCGAGGTCCCGAAGACCCCCTTCCCCAAGATCACTTATCAGGAAGCAATCGACATCGCAACCGCGAAGGGCGAAGCACTCGTCTTCGGCGATGATCTCTCCACCGCCGCAGAAAAGATCGTCGGCGACGAGATGGGCACGATGTACTTCATCACCGAGTGGCCGTCATCCACGAGACCGTTCTACACCATGCCGTTTGAAGACAGACCCGAAGTCTGCAGAGCGTTCGATATGATGCACCCGAGAATGGAACTCTCCTCCGGCGCCCAGCGCTGCCATATTTATGATCTTCTGGTAAGCCAGATCAAAGCAAAAGGCCTCAACCCCGACGCATTCGAGTTCTACCTCAACCCGTTCCGCTACGGTATGCCGCCACACGCCGGATGGGGACTTGGTGCAGAGCGTCTTGTCATGACCATGCTCGACCTCCAGAATATCCGCGAGGGCGTACTCTTCCCCCGCGACCGGCACAGAGTCAGCCCGTAAACAAAATCAACTCCCCAACTATTTTTCTCAGCACATTTTTCAAAAATAATTTCGCAAAAATATTTTCAAAAAATGAGTGCCCGTCAACCAGGCTTTCCGCAGCCGCGAAGCGGCGAGTGCATCGGAATTTTTCGTTTCTGTCAGGGGGACGGAGCAAAGCTCCGTTCCCCTGACATTAGAAACGGGAAATTCTGATTAAAAGAAATCCGAAAGATCCATCTGCTGCTTCTCTTCCTGCCCGAATGTCGACCAGATGTTCATCTCCGTCACCGCAATACGCTGGTTCGTGTACTCCGACAACTGATAATGCTCGGCCATGTACTTGGAAATCTCCAGATACTTCGTCACATTCCCCTTGTGCATCGTCGCCTTCAGAACCGCACCGCACTTCGTACACTTTCCCGATATCGGAATCCGGCGGAAACTCGTCTTGCACCGCGGACAGCGGAACGACTGCTTGGAAAACGAACGAAGATTACCGATCATATCCGGCATCAAGTGACTATTAATGATCCTTTCTGCAAGATCGTCCGTCTCCACCGCACGAATCCGATCCGCAAGCTCCAGCTCCGCCTTGATCTTATCCGTCGTACCTTTCAGAATCGGATTTGTGTACATTGTATCAAGCGGCCCCTCCGAAATGTCGCGGGTGTCATGCGTGAAGGAAAATCCTTCGAACTGTTCAGATGTTCCGACACGGCTCTCCACATGATCCACCACCTTCTCCAGATTCTTCGGCGGAGTGTAGGTAAGACACGCCTCATACACCTCAAGCGGATAGCGGCCCGTCACATCCACGTTCAGCGTCTCCTTGTCCACCTCTTTCGGATTCAGCGTCGTCGTCAGAACAAGCGGAGCGTCCATCGTACCTCCGCGGGTACTCGGAAGGAACGACCGCGAAAAGTTCACCAGACCATCCATCAACAGCATCACGCAGTCCTCATCGCCGTCACAGTTCCGCCGCTTCGCTGCATGATAAAACGGGTGGGCATACCCTGCCTTCGCCTTCGTAAACCCGATCAGCCGGGCGAGAACACCCGCACTCGTATGCGGGGCGAGACCGAGAATAAGCTGACCCACCAGATCCTCAGGAGTTTCCGCACAGTAAAATGCCGGAAGGCCGTACAGCTTTTCCAGAAGCTGATCCATGTACTTCGCCACCCGCACCAGATACTCACCACAGTCCTCCGAGACCAGAATATCCTGCGGGTTCAGCTCCACCACCTGATCCGGCGAGACGAGCTCCTCACCGTGCATGTCCTTCGTGTACCCGATTTCACGCAGTTTTTCCACCGAGACCGCAATCTCCACAGGTCGGAAATGCGTCAGCGGCAGATCGATCATATCATAGCGTACCGTTCCGTCACGGAACACATACACCTCATTTGCCGCACGAAGGATTCCCTTCTCCAGCGGCTCAACCACGCGCTCCTTGGATATAAGACCGCGGACGCCTTTCAGCTCGGGAATATCATTCGCCGAAATGCCGGTAACCGCAAGCGCCGCATTGTACTCCTGCCGGAGACTCAGAACATTGTCCTTCTGGCAGACAACCGGAGCGCCGCACCGCGGACACAGCTCCTCTCCCGGCTGGGCGGCAGTGCTGCATCGCGGACAGCGGTACACCGCCTCAGTGTGTGTGCCACAGTCCGGACACCGGCTCTTGTAGGTCACCGCACCGCAGGAAGGGCATTTCCGCTCACCGGTCTCCACATGAATCATACCCTCAACCTGACCGGTTGTCACCGCGGTTCCTGAAAACACATCTCCCGACAGATTCGCATTGCAGACCTTAGCCGCATTGTCAATCGAACGTTTCATACCGCCGGACTCCCCGATGGGGAAGAGGACATGTACCGGCGGCTTCATTTTGCGGGGAGCGGATTTTCCGGGACGTCCCATTCTGCCGCCGATACGGGTTCCTGCCTTTGACCGCATCTTAATACCCGAGAGATATTCGGCCATCACAAGGCCGTTTGTAAACGGGGGCAGAGTATTCCATGTTGCATTCTTCCGAAGATCATACGAAAGTCCGAGTCCTGCAATCAGCGCGAGCGGCGTTTGAATCACATAGTTCCCATCCGCAACCGTGTGCGGGACAAGCAGCTCTTCAAGAACAGCCTTCACCTCAGGATCAACGGGAATATACAAAACACCGTTCCGGACAGACCCGGTTTCCGCGACTTTGTCGGAGAGAAAACGAATCTGATCCTCTGTGCAGTCATCCCAGAACCACGTGTAGTCGGGATGCAGATACGCACCTTCCGCAACAAATGAAATGGCCTCGGCTTCACTCTCCGGATGACGGGGACCGCCCTCCTGAATCCACCACTCCTCGCAGTAGCTCGGCGGGGCAAGCACGTGATTGTTTTCAAGGAACTCGCCGTACGAGATCAGAATCTCGCCGACATCAAGGATGTACTCGATCTCCTTTGCATCAACATACTTGTTCGCCTCCGCGAGCGTATCGATTCGCCTGATCTCTCCCGAGGTCAGGCGGACCGTCGGCCCCTCGATCGTATCGCAGGGCACAACCCCGCAGGCCTTCCCCGGCCGCTCCACCTTCATTTGCGTGCCGACCGCCAGATAATCGTCCAGCACGTGAAGCGTTGCCGGATTGAATCCGCAGGTCGCAAGGCCGGTGTTCCGTCCGCGGCCCAGACGCAGACGAAATCCCCCTTTGCGCATCGGATACGAAAACGGCGGACGGCCCGCAAGCATATCCCGCATGTACTTGTCTTTTGGATGGAGACCTGGCTCTTCCTCCTCATCCGAAGAAGAGGCCGCTCCCGAGATCAGCGTTTCCAGCCACTCCCAGCCGTCGAGATGCATCTTCCCCACATTCTTCTGAATCTTCGGCGCCTTGAGACCGATACCCTCTGCAATCACGAGACACATGCCGCCGCGGACGACATTCGTCTCCACCCGCTCAAGATTCCGGTACCCGGAGACCTCCTCCTTCTCCGTCGGCTCACCGTCGATACAGACCGGACAGTTGCGGATAATGAGCCGGATATCATCATCTTTGGGGAGATACTGCATACTCAGAATACTGTTGTACTGCTTCAACTCCTCCACATACCGCTCAATCTCCTCCTCGCGAGGTTTGTAGCGATCAAGATTCAGAAGCCGGCGGACATAATCGCCGACCAGCACCGAAAGCGCCTGAGCCGTTCCGCCGGCGGAACGGATCGGGCCTGCATAGTAGATCACCAGATACTCAGAACCGTCATCATTTTTCTTGATACCGACTTTGCCGATACCTTCAGTCGGGGCGGCGACCACACCTTCGGTAAGAAGCGCCATAGACGCACGAATCGCATGATCCAAAATCTCCTCGCGGGTCGTCTCCCCGAACTCGCGGGACACAAACGCGTCACCGATTTTAAGCGACGCCTCCTCGCGGCTCATCCGCTCCTCAAGCTCACGGATGCGGTCGGCAACTCCTTTGTAGTTCAGCAACGCCTCAACCCGCCCCGCAAGATCGCTTGCAATCGGAATTTCCACCTCTGTTCGCGGATCAAATCCTTTGGCCTTTGCGGCCTGCGCAATCTCCATCGCCCGATCAAGTTCGCTGATCAGATGCTCCAGATACGCACGATACCGTGGAGAGGTTGCAAGTTCAGCCATTATTTGTAGTCAAAGACATTAAGATTCGTCAGCGTCAGTTCGGCACAGAGCTTTACCTGCGGATCATCACCGAGAGCCGCCTCAATCAGCGCGGGGACGGCTTTTACCTCAAGCCGTTCAAGAGCTGCGGCAGCCATGCCGCGTGCCATAGGATTGGTGGACGAAAAAAGTGAAATAAGCGAGGGAATCGAAACTTCGCCGAACGATGCAAGAACCGCACCGAAGTACTTCTGCACATCCATATTCTTTTCCACTTCCGCATATTCAAGAATAAGGGGAATGATCTCCGGCCCCATCTTCACCAGCGATCTTCCGAGATACCAGCGGGTATCAAGAGTACCGGACCGCAGTTCAGCGATCACGACCGGCACAATCTGTCCGGGATTTTCCCGGCCTTCTGCGGAGATTTTTTCAACTGCGGCGTGACGAACGTCAAGATCTGTATCTGAAAGAGCAGCCAGTGCACCTGTAATATCTGTCATTTTCTTATCCTCTGTCAACCTGTTTTGCGGCATCATCGCGGTTCATCTTCGGCGGGGTTGCGGTTTCGGGATAGGCAAACTCATCCTCCTGCTCCTGATCCGGCGGGCTGATCGTATCCTTTCCCTCCCAGATAACCAGCTGTTCAAACGGAATGTCAATATCCACCGCACGAAGAGCTTTGAAGATCTTCCAGAGAAGATCTTTTCTGGCATCCCACCAGTACCCGGACGGTGACCAGACACGGACAACCAGATTCACTCCGTGCGCACCAAGCTCGTCCACATATACATCAGGAGACGGTGACTTCAACGCATACGGATGTTTCTCAATAACTCCCTTGATGACTTCAATGGCTTTTACTGCATCATCCGAGTACCGGATGGATATCAGATACTCAAATCTCCGGGCAACGTGGGCAACGTAGTTAGTGATATCGGAGGTGAACATCGTTTCGTTCGGCACACGGACGTAGATTCCCTCGTATGTCCGAAGAGTTGTGGACATCAGGCCGATGTCTTCCACATATCCTTGTATTCCGTTGATTTTGATGTTGTCGCTGATGTTCACCGGTCGCTCGAACATGATGAGGAGACCTGCGACAAAGTTTGAGAGTGTATTCTGACTTGCAAAACCAATCGCAACCGCAACAATTCCTCCTGCCACCATCAAACCGCTGAAATCGATGTGCAGAAGAGGACTCATTACGAGGAATCCGATGAAATAGGTAATCCAGCGGACCAGTTTCTGCATGAAGATGATGTTGTTCTTCTCAATTTTACCGGTGAACATCCGATTGACGAAGCCGCTGAAGATTTTTGCAACGATCAGGGTGCCGATCAGAATGACGACTGCGCCAACGATGTCCCCATACGTGATGCCGTTGATAAGAACGGTATCGAAAAATCCGTTGCCTCCGTCATTGGAACCGTCCAGACTTCCGAAGAAATTGTCGAAGATACTGTCATAGATTGCAGAAAGATTTACATCCTCCATTTTCAGGTCAACCCCATATCCATGATAAACGTGCTGTCAATAAGTGAACCGGTGACGTTGGAGAAGGAGGTGAACCGCCGGGGTTCGTACATCCGCAGGGATCGGGTCATGCCTTCGTGAAGAGGACGATCAACTCCGGTAACCGCAGCAGTACCTCCGGCGGTGATCACCATCTCGGCTGCCATGGAAACAAAATGCTCGTCAAAGTACACCTGCATTCCTTTTTCATGAATGATAGTGCGTGATACATTTACCCAGTCATCGGTTGTGTTTTGGATCTGCAGACGAAGCACGCCTTCCAGATAGTTTCTGACGCGCGGAGGATAAGAGGAGACGCCGGATTTGTACCACCGGGTGATAACTCCGCGGTTTGCATTGCCGTACAATGAGTACTTCGGCGTTTTGAATGAGACGACGTCAAGAATGCTGGTGACACCCGAGGCCTGAATAAAGACGCCGATCTCAATCGGGAAGGTAAGGAAGAGAGTACTCGTGCCACGCGGCTCGATCATGACCTCGTCGAACCGGATCTCAAGATAATCGGTAACTGCTTCGGGAAGATACAGAGGTTCGACGGGATGGAGAAACATACGCCCTTCCTTCACACTGACGTTGGTATCTCGTTTCCATTTGCCGAGTTCCCGGTGATAATGGTACATGTCCAGTTTCTGTTCGATAGAGATACTGAGACGGGAAAAGTTGACCGCATAATCAAAGGAAAACGTCCCGTAGTTGAAGAACGGCATGTCCTCCGCTGTTCCGGAAGGATCTTCGGGAATGGATGCGGAAACAGGAATTTTGTCCTGAGCGGTACGGAAGCGGGTTATTCGTCTGAGTGGTATTGTCGTTCCCTCCGTGTCTGATGTGATTGTAGGTAGGCGGGAAAAGTATAATGCAGTTTCGTATTGGACAAGAGAGAAAAAAGTGGGGGAATGATCAGGCTGATCCGCCGAGCGGAACATCATCTGCTACAGCGGTATCGGCACCCGGACTCTCCGGAGGTTTGACGGACTCAACTGCTTTTGCGATCTCTGCGGGGTCGGGGAGATCGCCCAGAATGCTCTCATCAAGATCGATCTGCGGCGTATCATCAGTATCAACGAGATCCTCGGCACCGAGGAATTTTGCACCCTGCTTGATGAGGCTTGAAACCTCGAACGGGAAGATGATTTTTGTCGCCTGACCGTCGGCCATCTTTTGCAGAGCATTCAGGGAAAGAACAGTAATCGCACGTTTGTCCAGCGGGCGCGAACCAAGCGCCACGATCCGCAAGCCCTGGGCTTCTCCCTGTGCCTGCAGGATTTTACTCTGCCGTTCACCTTCGGATTCGAGGATCATACTCTGACGGAGACCCTCAGCCTTGAGAATTGCCGCACGTTTCTCTCCATCCGCACGAAGAATTGCTGCACGCCGTTCACATTCTGCTGCGGTCTGTTCGGTCATGGCCTGTTTGACTGCGCCAATCGGATTGACCTCCTTGATCTCGACGCGTTCAATTTTGACACCCCACTGATCGGTCTCTTTGTCGAGAATGTCACGCAGACGGTGATTGATCATGTCACGGTTGTAGAGAACTTCGTCAAGCTCCATGTCACCGATGATACCACGAAGACTGGTCTGCGCGAGGGAGACGGTTGCCTGACGATAGTTGGAAACCTCGAAGTAAGCGCGTTCAGGATCCATGACGCGGACATAGATGATGGCGTCCACATCGGTCGGTGAGTTGTCTTTGGTGATGACCTCCTGCGAAGGAACGTCAATGACCTGGGTTCTGAGATCGAGTTTGATAACGGTCGTGATGAACGGTACGACCCATTTGAAGCCGGGGTTCATCTGACCGACGTAGGTTCCGAGACGAATGGCGAGGCCTTTCTGATACGGCTGGATGATCACCACGCCTTTGGCAAAGATGTAGAGAATGATAATTATCAGTACGATGGATATGAGAGTAAATGCGTCCATTTAGCGGACCTCCTCAACAGTCAGGTGAACACCGGATGCTGCGGTCACCTGTATTTTTGTTCCGGGCGCAAGTTCTGCGCCCGTGCTTTTTGCGCTCCAGATAACACCGGAGATGTCAACCTTGCCGGAGATGGTGTCAGGGACTACCGCAACCGTAACGATCCCTGTCTTTCCAACGATGCTGTCCTGACCGGTGGTCACCGGCGTCTGATCGGGAGATATTCTCCGGTAGATGAGAACACTCACCGCAGCCGCAACAACTGCGGCAAGTACAGCGATGCCGACACCGACGGGCGAGGCAAAGATGTCAACACCGGCAAGAACCATGAGTCCGAGAACGATCATGGCAGTTCCGGGAACTGCCATGAAAAATCCCGGTGTTGTGGCATCGATGACAAGGAAAGCCGCTCCGGCGACGATAAGAATCCACGGGAGTACCGCGGGATCCAAGAGTGTTTCAAGCATGGTATAATGTAGTAATAGCAGGGGAGAGGCAATAAAGGATAGGTTCACGAGAGAGTGTTAGCTCCGGCAGATGTGTTGTACCTTAATTCATGAGTCGTCCGCGAAAAACACAGAACACACGACCGCTGAATAATAAACAAAGTTAGGTGCAATGTCACCGTCAGAGAAAGATGATTATTTCCGGCATCCAATATTTTGCAATCAACACTTCTCCCAGGAACCTCTCATGAATCACGGACACGTTCTGCAGTACTTTGCAGAGATCACCACAATTCCCCGTCCCTCCGGGCACGAGGAAAAGCTGCGGGAGTATCTTCTTTCATTTGCAAAGAATCACGATCTTTTCGCAACAGAGGACGCAGCGGGAAACGTCTGCATCAGAAAGCCTGCCGCAGCAGGTTTTGAAGGCTCATCCGCAGTTGTCCTGCAGGCACACATGGACATGGTCTGCGAAAAGGATCCGGCAAAGGCGATCAACTTTCAGACCGATCCGATTGAAACCGTAACCGAAGGGGACTGGATACATGCATGCGGAACAACGCTTGGGGCGGACAACGGTATAGGCATCGCTCTTGCACTTGATGTGCTTGCCGCGAATATTCCCACAGGGCCGGTTGAGTGTGTGTTCACGGGGGAGGAGGAGACCGGACTTACCGGAGCAGAAGCCGTGAATCCTGATTTTTTCACGGGAAAGATGCTGATCAATCTTGATCATGAGGTGGAGGAAAGCATCTGTACCGGATGCGCGGGCGGCGTGGAAACGTTTGCCGTGATCGTTCGGGAACCCGTCGCAGCACCGATGAACAATGTGTACTACCGACTTGACATCGACGGACTTACCGGCGGGCACTCCGGAACGGACATTCACCAGGGACGGGCAAACGCGATAAAAATTCTTGCCGCGTTCCTGCACCGGCTGCCGGACGCCGCCGTCTGTGAACTGTCCGGCGGCAATCTGATAAACGCTATTCCCCGTCACGCAACCGCGGTGTTTGGTGTTTCTCCGGAACAGGCCGCTGAGGTTGAGAGAATGTTTGCACAGTTCAAGGAGGAGATGATTGGTGCATGGAGCAGTACCGATCCGGGCATCTCACTTGCTCTCCTGCCGGAATCTCCAAGAGACGACGCGATCCCTTCCGCCGCAGCAATCATCGGTGCTCTTGACGCATGTCCGAACGGTGTTCTTGCCATGAGCAGAACCATTCCGGGTCTGGTACAGACCTCAACGAATCTCTCCTCGATCAGAATGCAGGGTCGTTCCCTGATCATCGCAACCTTCCAGCGGAGTGTGGCGGACGCAGAAAAATACGAGGCATCAGCAATGGTTGCAGAGGTGTTCCGGAAATGCGGCGCGGAAATTACCACCAAAAGCGAGTACCCCGGCTGGACACCCGACCCGTCCTCCCCACTGCTGCAAACCGCCGTCGCCGTCTATGAAAATCTCTTCGGCAAAGAGCCTGCGATCACCGCAACACACGGGGGACTGGAGTGCGGACTGTTCCGCAGGAATTACCCCGCGCTTGACATCATCTCAATCGGACCGAACATCCTCGGCGCCCATTCGCCCAACGAACGGCTGCAGATCTCATCCGTTGAAAAAGTCCGGCTGTTTCTCGCAGAGCTGCTCAGAGAGATAGGGACAGCGGCATGAAGGACGCTGCCGCCTCCCTGCTCGATATTTTTCAGCTGCATCTGGGAGATGCGGATCATGCATTTCTCCTCTCCGTTTCGGTGAAGCTGTCCGGAACCATTGACGAGAAACGTCTTCGGCAGGCAGCAGACCGGGCGGCGACCGAGATGCCAGTACTCACCAGCCGCTACGCAGGAGATCTTCAGGGAGGACGATTCGTGAGAGGAGAAGAACCGATTCCGATCACGATCACTACGGAACATCCCGACCGTGTGATGACTGCACTCTCTTCGTACGCAGGGCCGCTGTTTCGGATAACGATCTGCCGGAACACGACTGACACCATCGTGTTCTCTGCGGCGCATCTCTTAACCGATGCACGGGGAGTACTGTCAATTGCCGTACGCATCGCAGAACTGTTCCAAGCCCCGGTACAAAAAAATTTCAAAGAAGTTGATCGGACTCTGTCGCCGGCGCTCAAAAATTTTTCCGCAGAAAAACTTCAGGAGCTTTTTGCAAAGGAGCGCGATCGTTTTCCACAGGCACTTGCCGACAAAAAATATTTTGAAAAGGAATCGGATCCAGACGCAGAGCTGACAATCGTGCGGGAACAGTTTTCCTCGGAAACACTTGTAGGGATGAAAACATTCGCAAAATACCATGGGGCAACGATTCATGATCTCCTGACCGCCGCATACGGAACAGCACTTCGTGACTGGCTGACGACACAGGGCATTCTCCTCAACGTTGTTCCGCTCTGTTCGACCGTCGATCTCCGACGGTACTTTCCGGAGGACAAACGGGATTATCCGATGAACTAAAACGTTGCCTACTGGTCACCTGTCCGCTGCGGCAGAACAATTGCGGAGACGCTTACAGCCACGGCAAAAATGTCGCAGGATATCAAGCAGCATGCAATAGGAATCGGAGCAGCCCGGCCATTTCTCGGATTTTCCCTGAACGATGATGATATTCGGAGATTTTCCGGAGTACCGTTCCTCACAAATCCAGGGGTCGTTCCTTGCGATACGATACAGTTCGGTGACGGCATCGGCGTTGAGAATCTGGAGTTTCAGGGGGTAACCGCCGGAAGGAGCGCTTTTTCCGCGGGAGTGTGGACGTACAACAACACGCTGTACCTGAGCATCTGCGCGGGAGCGGATGCGGATGCAGCAGAATGTATTCTCAAACGTACCGCAGAGATTCTTCGCAGGCTGTAAGAAAAGAAAAAAATATTTTGGAAGATTACTCCACCAGTTTCTCCTCGTCGGGTTTCCAGGTCGGAACTTCCTTTCCAAGGACCAACAGAACGCCGACAAGAATTACCATCGTGATGAAGAGTGTAATCCACACGCTGATACCAAGACCGACGATGATGTATCCGAGGACAACAACTGCTGCAATTGTTAAGGCATACCACAACTGCGTGTCCACGTGATCAATCAGACTGCATCCTGCTCCCATGGATGAGAGAATAGTGGTATCCGAAATAGGTGAACAGTGATCTCCAAAGATTGCACCGGTCAGAACACCGGACGAACAGACGACGATGTACGAGTACACGTCCGGCGTACTGGTTGAGAAGCCTGCGATAGCTGCGGCGAGTGGAATGACAAGCGGCAGAAGAATTGCCATCGTTCCGTATGAAGTTCCTGTTGCAAACGAGATGATGCCGGCAATGATAAAGATGAGAGCCGGAACAATCCACATCGGCAGAGACTCGGACAGAGCGCTGACGAGATAGTGTGCGGTTCCCAGATCGCCGATGATCGAACCGATCGACCAGGCAAGAATCAGAATGATGCACACAAAGAGCATCGACCTCATACCGTGCGCCCAAGTCTCAATACCGGTCTTTAAGGTAAAGATCTTCTGGGCAAAGCCCATCACGATTGCAACAATACAGGCGAGGAGCGCTGACTGGAACAGTACGATACTTGCATCGGACGAACTGTAGGCTTCACGCACCGCGTCAAAGAATCCGAGCTGGATGAATTTTTCTGCAGAGATGAAACCGTTGCCGGCCATGATTGCATCCGCACCGTTTGTGAAGAACAGAATCAGTGCAGAGACAATCAGAACACCAATCGGAATGACGGCATTCCAGATGTTTGCCGGAGCTGCCTTTTTGGAGATTTTAACAACTGTATGATCCTCTTCGCAACTGTCCTTGTATTCATCTGGAATGTCATTATTGTCCTTTTCCACCTCAGAACCCGGCCGGATTGTTGCACCTGTGCGGCGTGCACGCAGTTCTGCGGTAAGCATGGGGCCGTACTCGCGAAGGAGCATGGCTGAGGCGAACACGAAGAACAGTGCCAGAATATTGTAGAAACGATAGGGAATCGTGTCGATGAAGATGCTGTATGCTGAAACATTGGTGATTCCGGCGATTATAAGACCTTCATTGATGTTCACAAGCTCGGTTCCAATCCAGGTCGAAATAACAAAAATACCTGCGATTGGTGCTGCTGTTGAGTCCACAATGTAGGCGAGGCGTTCGCGCGAGATGCGGAACTTGTCACAAACCGGCCGCATAATGGGGCCGACGATCAGAGCGTTTGCATAGTCATCGAAGAAGATGACAAAACCCATGATCCAGGTTGCTATCTGCGCGGTACGCGGACCTGTTGCATATCTTGCCACGGTTTCCGCAACAGCACGCATGCCGCCCATGCGGGTGATGAGGGCAATCAGTGCACCAATCACAAGCACCTGCATAATAATACCTGCATTCCAGCGGTCAGCAAGGGTACCGATGAAGTACTCGGTGGAGCCGAAGAATGCTCCGCCAACGGCACCCAGAATGTCGCCGCCAAGAAGGGCAAGCATCCATGCACCGGAGAGTACGCCGAGGAACAGCGAGAGAATGACATTTCTTGTAAGGAATGCCAGAAGCAGTGCGAGAATCGGTGGTATCAGCGTCCAGATTCCAAGAATCTGCGCATATTCTGCTGCAGAACCTCCCTCGGGAGCGGCGCCGACAAAACCGGTTGCAAGCGGTATTGCAAAGGCGACGAACACCACAATCAGGGCGATGATATCAACCATCTTTGATTTTTCCATAAGAACACACCTCAGGGTAAAATTACCTAGATAAGAGAAGTATTAAACGGGACCATATATATGGGCTTTGCCTCATCGGATGTTATCCATAAAATCCTGACCTTACGGGCAGCACCAAACAGATGGAAAATTAATAATTCTGCGGTTTTTTTGCAATAACACAGAGCCATGGCCGATCAGTATTCCGATATACTGTTACTTCAATAAATCCTGCAGATTCCAGCAGGCGGATGAGTTCGTTTCCACTATAAACGATCATCCCGTCAACAAGCTTCATCCACTTCTCCGCCTCCGGACCGGAACCGTCAACTCCGGTACAGATCATACATGTGCCGCCGCCTTTCAGTACCCGCAGAATTTGACGAAATGCATTCCCGATATCCGGCCAGAAGTAGATCGTCTCAAATGCAGTGATAATATCAAACGCTTCATCATCGAACGGAAGTGCAGAGACATTCCCTCGCAGAACCCTGCACTTTCCGGCAGAGACAGCATGCCGGTTCATCTTCAGCGAGGTCTCAACACTCACCGGCGAGTAATCGATACCGGTCACCGTTCCGTCCGGATATTTTTTCAGAAAAACTGACAGATTTGCACCGCCGCCGCAACCAATGTCAAGTACATCATCGGTTTTGCGGGGAGAGATGTGAGAAAATCCCCATGCCGAACCGGCAGCATGACCTCTGTTCATGATACGAAGTATAATTTTTCCGCTAAAACCATCTGGCTTTCGAAGATTTTGAAAAAAACTCCGGAACATTTTTTGCCCAATTACAATAACAGCTTCATGCAATAAAACAATATACCATTCGTTCCGAAAATTTTTTTCGGTGTGAAAAAATTATTGTTCCACCGTGCAGAGTTTCATCACCACATTTCCCTTGAGGCAGAGTTTTTTTGTGGCGATCAGATCCTGCACGACCCCCATGACCTCGGAGCGCTCATGATGTTTCGCCGCACCATAGAATGGATGTACGGTCAAGCCGGACCTTTTCGTGTGGGCACGATCCAGACCGAGAAGAAATGAAACGAAGGAGGAAGCAGTCATCTGTCCGGAAAGGCTCAGAGCTGCATCGTACACAACTTTGGAAAGATCTCCGGAAGGGACGGCGATCTTTTTTGGTTTCGGTTTTGTCCGATCACAGCGGTCGCAGTTACCACACGCAGAAATTTCTTCGCCGAAGTAGGAGAGCAGAACTTTTCTCCGGCACCCCGGGGCTACGCAGTAAGAGTACATGTCGGCGAGTTTTTGTTTTGCGATCCGCAGTTTTTCAGAATTGGAGAACTCGCGTTCGAGCATGGAGGAGATCTTTGCCCGGTCTCCTGCGGAGTAGTAGAGAATACAGTCCGCACTGCCTCCGGCACGACCGGCACGACCCGTCTCCTGATAGTAGGATTCAATATCCTTGGGAAGATGGGCATGGATAACATAGCCAACATCCGGCTTATCAATTCCCATACCGAACGCGATAGTTGCACAAATAACCCGGATGGTGTTGTTCAGAAACCCTTCATGAATGCGGTGACGTTCGGGCGTCGGCATTCCTGCGTGATAGGAACTTGCAAGAATACGGGAACGCCGGAGACGTTCTGCGATCTCGTCACAGCTTTTGCGGGAGAAACAGTAGATGATGCCCGAAACATTCGGATGCGCAACAACGTAACTGACGATCTTCTGGACGCGTACCGAGCCGGTCGGTTCTTCGTACACCTCGTACCGGAGATTTTTTCGGTTGAAACTGCCGACGTACTCGCGAGGATTCTTCATGCCAAGTTCACGGACGATGTCTTCCCTGACCCGTTCGGTTGCGGTTGCAGTCAGGGCAATAACCGGCACAGCCGGAAACTTTTCCCGCAGGGTTTTGATCTCCCGGTACTCGGGTCGGAACTGATGGCCCCACATGGAAATGCAGTGGGCTTCATCCACCGCAAACAGGGCAACACGGCAGCGGGAAAGCGTTGCAGCAAATGCAGGGGTTACCGCACGTTCGGGAGAAACATAAAGGATACGAACCGTTCTCGCGGCAATCTCCTTTTCGACACGGAGTCGTTCATCGTAGGTCTGAGTGCTGTTGAGCGTCTCCACCCGGACACCCTGCGCCGAAAGAGTATCCACCTGATCCTTCATGAGTGCAATCAGGGGCGAGATGACAACCGTCATACCGTCCAGCATCATCGCCGGCAGCTGGTAGCAGAGGGATTTTCCGCCGCCGGTTGCCATGACGGCCAGAACATCACGTCCGGCAACCACATCCTGTATGATCTCCTCCTGATTGGGCCGGAATGTCTGATGGTGGAAGAACGCTTCCAGGGTGTTTTGGATATCCTGCGTCATGCGATTGATTGCTGGTTAAGTTATTCGGCAGAGTCCATAATAAACTAGTGGGGTTCAGGGACAAGAGTAGATATGATATCCGCGCCAACAGATTCTCATGAAATTTGCGATGCTGCACAATAATATCAACGTCTTTGATCTCAAACGATCGATGAAGTTTTATGCAGACGCGCTCGGTCTTTTCGAGGTGGAACGAATAGCGCCGGAGTCAGGAGAGTTTGTTATTGTGTATCTGGGTGACGGATCGTCCGGCCACAAGCTGGAACTGACCTGGCTTCGCGATCGGACCGGACCGTATAATCTCGGCGACAATGAGTTCCATCTGGCGTTTTGCACGGATGATTACGATGGTGCGCTTGCAAAACACAAAGCAATGGGCTGTGTTGCGTTCATCAATGAGGCAATGGGCATTTACTTCATCACGGATCCGGACGGCTACTGGCTGGAAGTTCTTCCTCCGGGACGGGGATGAATGGACTTTTCCGCGTTTCTTGCAGAAACTCCTTTCGTTGACCACCGCGACCCCGGCATACAAAAATGTGCAGCCGGTCTGTTTTCCGGTGCGGAACATGATCAGGATCGGGTGGAAGCGGCGTATGTGTTTGTGCGGGATTGTATCCCGCACACCTTTGATATCGGCGCGGATATTGTGCCGACAACCGCATCGGAGGTTCTCCGCTGCGGGACAGGCATCTGTCACACAAAGGCGCTTCTTCTTGCTGCACTTCTGCGGTCGGTAAAAATCCCTGCGGGATTCTGCTATCAGCGTGTAACGCTTGCCGATGATGATGCGGAAGGTTACTGTCTGCACTGTTTCAATGCAGTGTTTCTTGCGGGACGCTGGATCTATCTTGATGCACGGGGGAACACCAACGGGAAGAATGCACAGTTTTCCCCCGATGGGCCGAAACTCGCGTATCCGAGCCTGCCCGGGTACGAGGAGTGCTTCTTTTCCGGAATCTATGCAGCGCCGCATGCGGCAACGATGGCAGTTCTCGAAAAAGCAGAGACACTGCAGGATATTCTGGACGGGATGTATGACACCATCACAGATGTTCCGGATATTTCGGAGAATGGATTATGATGCAGATCACAGGCGATGAAATGTACCAAAATTATCGGAAGAGCTTGCAACGACATATACACATGAGGAGTTGATTCTGCTGATTGAACAACCGTTCTGGGAAAAATTGTACGCTGACACCAGCGCATCGGCATTTTCCAAACGACCGTCATCCGACGTGAAAGAATTTTACTCCATGTTTCCGGAGAATGCACGTATTCTTGATGTTGGTTGCGGAGAAGGGCGCAACGCGATTTTTCTTGCACGCACCGGTACAATGGTTGACGCTTTTGATATTTCTGAAAACGGCATACAAAAAGCAAAGAGCATTTACCGAAGGAACATTTTTTGACAGTCATCCGGGAAACGAGACAACACATCAGCATGCCTACGAAAAAGTTGTCGCAAAACGAAAAAAAAATGAGGGGCACGTTTTCAGAAAAAAAATTATTTTTTGCCGGAAACTATCCGTCGGACGTCACCACCGATCTGTTCCAGCTCGCACTCCTTCTCACGCCGCACGAGTGATGTGTACTGCGGACGGTTCACCTGATTTTCCAAGAGCCACTCGCGGGCGAACGTCCCGGACTGGATCTCGCCGAGAATCTCCTGCATTGCAGCACGTACTTCCGGACCGATCACCCGGGGGCCGCGGGTCAGCCCGCCGTATCCGGCAGTCTTCGACACCGAGTCGTGCATCTTCGTAAACCCTCCCTCATAGAGCAGATCAACGACCAGTTTCAGTTCATGCATGCACTCGTAGTATGCCATCTCCGGTTCGTAGCCTGCCGCGACCAAGGTATCGTATGCCGCTTTCATGAGATTTACAACGCCGCCGCAGATCACCGTCTGCTCGCCGAACAGATCCGTCTCGGTCTCATCCGCAAAGGTTGATTCCATGATTACGGAACGGGCAGAACCGATACCTTTCGCAAAGGCAAGAGCCGTCTGTTTTGCAGAACCGGTCACATCCTGATGCACGGCAACGAGCGAAGCAACACCCGAACCTTCGAGGAACAGTCTTCTGACCTGCGGGCCGACACCCTTTGGTGCAACCATGACGACATCCACATTCGGCGGCGGGACGATCTGACCGTAATGAATGTTGAAACCGTGGGCAAACACAATTGTCTGACCGTCATGCAGCCAGGGAAGCATATCGCGGCGGAATATCTCCGCGGCCGACTCGTCCGGCACCAGCATCGCAAGAACATCCGCTTCGCGAACAGCGTCTGTAACCGGCATTACAGGAAAACCATCGAGACTTGCCGCCTCAAAACTCCGTCCGGGACGAACACCTACGATCACCGCAAGGCCGCTGTCCCGCAGATTTGTCGCTTGGGCACGTCCCTGAGAGCCGTATCCGATCACCGCCACTGTTTTATCGGCAATCCCCAACCAGTCAACGTCAGCATCATAATATTTTTTCAGCATGCGTGTCAGTGATAGATAGGCCCGGACACATATAAAATTATATACCGTTGGGGAAATACACATAGATGCACGTTACCCTGTCGGTTTTTCCTGTGAAATTTTCCGGCAGAATAACGAAGGATACAGTATAATGTCATTACCAGATGTGCAGTCCACTGCTCCTGACGTACGAATCAGCCTGACCCGTGTCGGCGTGAAAAATGTCAAGAAGCTCGTTGAAGTTGGACGGCCCGGCAAAGTACGCCCGGCAATTTTCATCTCCGACTTCGATGTCTTTGTCGATCTCCCCAGCAGCCTGAAAGGCGCAAACCTTTCCCGTAACTTTGAGGTGATCGACGAGGTGCTGCAACAGGCAACCTCCGGCGATGTCCGTGGTATTGAAGATGTGTGTGGTATCGTCTCCCGAAAACTGCTCGACCATCATGAGTATGCAGACAGAACTGAAGTGTTCATGTGCAGTTTCTATATGATCAACCGCGACACTCCGGTCTCACAGACATCGTGTCAGGAAGTGGTGAACGTCTATGCTCATGCAATCGCCCAGAGAACCGAAGGTGAACCAATCGTCCGCAAGAGTGTCGGGGCAGAAGTTACCGGCATCACCGCATGCCCGTGCGCCCAGAACATCATGAAGGATCACGCAATGCATGTGATGCAGAAACTCGAGATCCCTGAAGGCAAGATTGACACATTCTTCAAGGAAGTTCCTATGGCAAGCCATAACCAGCGCGGTCGCGGATTCCTCTGTGTGGAAACCGACGACGATATCATTGTTCCGCTGGAACAGATCGTCAACGTCCTCAAGGAGTCCATGAGCGCAAAGATCTACGAACTTCTCAAACGCGGCGACGAGAGTTATGTCGTTATGGCGGCACACAAGAATGCACGGTTTGTGGAGGACTGTGTCCGTGAAATGGCACGCCAGGTCGTAAATACCTTTACGTATCTCCCGGGCGATACCCATATCACCATCCACCAGACAAATGAGGAAAGTATTCACCAGCATGATGCCTATGCGGAACGGAAAGCAACGCTTGCCGAACTGCGTGAAGAACTGAATGCATAATACATCCCATACACTTTTTCTCGGGTTTAATGAAGATTATCCGAATAATCATCGGAATTTCCCGGAGCGCATAAATAATTCTCGATAGTGCCAAAAAAATACAACATGTTCTTCAAAAAACGAAGGCAAAATTAACGTTTTTTTGATTTAAGTAGCACGAAATTCAACAAAAGTAGCACTTCCGACTATTTCAACAGAGCCGGGTAAGACCAATTGGAAACACACCTAAAATGCCTGATTATTCCCTGTCCAAAAGAGAGGAAATCTTTAATAAATCCTAGGCAAGAAAGTTAAGATAACGTACTTCGGTACGTGTCATTAACCCAAAAGGACAATGGTAATTTTCCTGTATAGCTAATCGAACAACCTAAATATTTAGGATGAGGCGATAACATTGTCGAAAGTAGTAGAAATTTCCCCGACCACCAGACATGAGGGTCACTCCAAGCTCGTTTTAAAAGTAAACGATGAAGGAATCATTGAGCGCGGAGACTGGCTTTCCATCACACCGGTTCGTGGAGTAGAAAAGCTTGCCATCGGTAAGACCTATGAGCAGGTTCCCAAGATCGCTTCCCGTGTGTGTGGTATCTGTCCGATTGCCCACACTCTTGCCGCAACAGAGGCAATGGAAGCATCAATGGGTGTAGAGATCCCAGACGACGCATATCTTCTGCGTATTATTCTCCAGTGTGCAAATAGACTGCACTCCCATGCACTGCATGACATTCTTGCACTGCCGGATATGTACCTGCCGGGCACTGACTCGAAGATCAATCCGTTCTCCCCCGAGGAGCCAGTCAGATCCGTTGCAAAGCGTATCCAGACTCTGCGTATGATCGGCCAGACCATCGGTGAGAT
>JAISHD010000082.1 GCA_031262705.1 Methanocalculaceae archaeon
GTCCGCGAAGCAGGCTTTGGCCCGGAAGTCCGCCGAAGAATTCTGCTTGGAACATTCGCTCTCTCCGCGGGATACTACGGCAAATACTACGTCAAAGCCCAGCATGCCAAACAGCTGATCCGCCGCGACTTTTTGCGGGTACTGACGGACTGCGATATCCTCGCAGGCCCGACCATGCCCAACGTCGCCCCGAAACTCGGCGAACTCACCGCCGACCCTCTCCGCATGTATCAGACCGATATCCTCACCGTCCCGGTCAACATTGCAGGAATCCCGGCAATCTCTCTCCCCTGCGGAACCGCTCACGGTATGCCGGTCGGGTTGCAGCTGATGGGAAGAATGTTCGGCGAAGAGGCGCTCCTGAATGCTGCGCTTGCATTTGAGGAGGTGGCATAAATGGCCGACGAAGAGATGAAGGTCATCATCGGCCTTGAAGTTCACTGTCAGCTCGACACTGCTTCAAAACTGTTCTGCGGCTGTTCCGCAGATTTCCGGGCGGACGCCCCGAACACCCACGTATGTCCGGTCTGTCTCGGACTGCCGGGCGCCCTGCCGGTCTTAAACAAAAAGGCAATCGAGTACGCACTCAAAGTCGCAAAGGCGCTCAACTGCACCATCCCCGAAGAAGGCGAGTTCTGTCGGAAGAACTACTTCTACCCTGATCTCGTCAAAGCCTACCAGATCACCATGGGCGACAACCCGCTGGCCCTCGGCGGCTACATCGAGATCGAAGACGACGCAGGCAACCCGAAGACCGTCAACCTGACCCGTATTCACGTCGAAGAGGATCCCGGAAGACTCGTTCACATGGGCAACAAGGAACGCGGACATTACACCCTCGTTGACTATAACCGATCCGGCATTCCGTTAATCGAGATGGTCACCGAACCCGAACTCTCCTCCCCCAAAGAAGCCCGCCGCCTCTTAAACAAACTGCGGGCAACGCTTGAATACCTCGATGTATTCGATCCGGAAAAGGAAGGATCGATTCGTGTTGACGCAAACATCTCCATCAAAGGCCATGAACGGGTCGAGATTAAAAACATCTCCTCCTACAAAGGTGTGGAAAAGGCACTGACCGTTGAGATCACCCGGCAGAAGAACCTCATCCGCCGCGGCGGAACTATCGCCCGCGAGACCCGTCACTTCCAGGAAGGAAAGGGAACTACCACCAGCGCACGGTCAAAGGAAACCGCAACCGATTACCGATACTTCCCCGAACCCGATCTGCCGGTTATCCGCGTTGCAACGTGGGTCAAAGACATTGTCCTTCCCGAACTGCCGGACGCACGCCGCGACCGGTTTATGCAGCAGTACGGCATTGCCGTCAACCATGCACGAACCCTCACGGGCGACCTCCGGCTTGCCGAGTTCTACGAATCCGTCGCAGATGTTGGTGCGGCAATTGCTGCGTCCTGGATTGCCGATATCCTGATTGGTGAACTCAACTACCGCGACATGGCCCTCAGCACCGTCGCCGCCCATACGCCTGAGTTCAAAGACCTCATCGCCCTCGTCCGCGACAAAAAGATCACCGACAAGGCAGGGGTTGACGTTCTCCGGGTCTGGCTTGATGATCTCCACGCAGGAGAGAAGAAGGAAACCCCTGCCCAGATTGTTGAGCGGCTCGGTCTTGTCCGCGAGTCCGGCGAGTCGTTCCGCGGCATCGTCGAACAGATCTTAGCCGCCAACCCGCAGGCAGTCGCCGACCACAAAGCCGGCAAGAAAGGCGCGCTCAACTTCATCGTCGGACAGGTTATGAAAGAGACCAAAGGCAAATCTGACCCGCGTGAAATTCACACTATGCTTGCAGAACTTGTAGGAGAATAAACCATGCATCTTGTCATCGCCGAAAAGAACATCGTCGCAGAACGCATCGCAGCATTTCTGGCAGGAAAACAGAAAGTGCACACCAAACGCGACGGCGCCGCAACCGAGTACACCTTTGGCGATACCGTGGTAATGGGTCTTCACGGCCATGTGGTTGAGCTTGACTTCATCAAAGGCTACAGCAACTGGCGAAGCGAAGAACACCCGCCGCGTTCCCTCATCAACGCCGATATAGAAAAGCATCCCACCGAAAAGAAGATCGTGGCTCTCATGCAGAAACATGCGAAAAAAGCCGACCGTGTCACTATCGCAACCGATTATGATACCGAAGGAGAACTCATCGGTATGGAAGCCTATGAACTTGTCCGTGCCGTCAACCAGAAGGTAACGGTTGACCGTGCCCGGTTCTCGGCAATCACCAAAGATGAGATCACCAAAGCAATCGCTGATGCAAAAGAGATCGACTTCAACCTCGCAGCCGCCGGTGAGACCCGTCAGGTCATCGATCTTGTCTGGGGAGCATCCCTAACCCGTTTCCTCTCCATCGCCGCCCACCGCGGATCAGACAATATTCTTTCCGTCGGTCGCGTCCAAAGCCCGACACTCGCCATGATTGTTGACCGCGAAAAGGAGATCGAGAGGTTCGTGCCGGAAAAGTACTGGATGCTCACCCTCATCGCAAAAGTTGCGGGAGAGGAAGTATCCGCCCGGCATGTGCACGGACGGTTCACCGTCAAAGCGGAGGCTGACGCAGCCTTTGCCGGAACACATGACCCGGTCATCGTCAAAGAGGTCATCACCGGTAAAAAAACTGACAAAGCCCCGACACCACTTGACA
Organism: Methanocalculaceae archaeon; assembly: GCA_031262705.1. Taxonomy (GTDB): domain Archaea; phylum Halobacteriota; class Methanomicrobia; order Methanomicrobiales; family Methanocorpusculaceae; genus Methanocorpusculum. Next base: position 2,669 of record JAISHD010000082.1, read on the forward strand.
CCACCGCCCTCATCGTCGGTGCAGGACGTCTTGGTCTCTCCGCCGCATCAGCGATGAACAAGGCAGAAGACCTCTACATGCGGGGATTCATCTCCTACCCCCGTACTGACAACACCGCGTATCCAAAAAGCCTCAACTTCCGCCAGCATCTCAAAATGTTTGCCGGCGGCGAGTTTGAACGCGATGCAAATCATGTGCTGGCAAACATGCGGGCAGCACCGACCCGCGGAAAGAAGGAGACCACCGATCACCCGCCAATCTACCCGACCTCCAAAGGTACCCGCGCCGAGATCGGTGATGATGCCACCTGGAAACTGTATGAGTTCATCGTCCGCAGGTTCTTTGCAACCCTTTCGTCGGATGCCGAGTGGAAGACACTTAAGGTCAACCTGACTGCGGGTACTGAGCCCTACACCATAACCGGCGGACGGCTGATTGTTCCCGGCTGGCGTGCAGTGTACCCCTACAGCAAGGCCGAAGAAGCCATCCTGCCGGAGTTTGCGGTCGGCAACCGGCTCACCCTTACCGGCAAAAACTGTGAGGAAAAAGAGACCCAGCCGCCCGCCCGCTACTCGCAGAGCAGACTCATCCAGAGAATGGAAGAGCTGGGCCTTGGCACCAAAAGTACGCGGCACGAGGTCATCAGTAAACTGATCGGCAGAAAGTACATCGAAGGAAACCCGATGAAGCCGACCATCGTCGGCCGTGCGGTTACCGAGTCTCTGGAAAAGTTTGCGGATACTATCACCGCACCGACGATGACCACGACCCTCGAAGAGTCGATGGAGGACATCGCCGCAGGGACCAAGACCATGAACGCTGTTCTGACCGAGTCGAAGACCATGCTCTCCTCCATCTTCGATGATCTGGAAGAGAACAAAGAAGCAATCGGTCAGGACCTCATGGACCGCACGCGCGAGGAACAGACTGTTGGTCAGTGCCCGATCTGCGGTGCATCGCTCCGAATCCGGCGTGCAGGAACCTCCCAGTTCATCGGCTGTTCCAGCTATCCGGAATGTACCTTTAACACCAGTCTTCCGCCGGCAACCTGGGGAAATGCAGTCAGAATGAACGAGGTCTGCCCCATCCACCAGCTCAATCATGTTCAGCTTCTCCGCAAAGGAGCACCGGCCTGGAAGATCGGCTGCCCGCTCTGTTCCCACATCAAAACAAACGCCGAGGCGTTTAAGATGCTGCCCGGCATGACCGATGCAGGGATTGAGAAACTGAACCGCGTACACATCTACGCAATCTCCGAACTTGCCGGAATTTCCGCTGACGATCTGATGTTCCGGCTCAATATTTCCTGGGCTGAAGCGGAAAAAATGATTACGGATGCCAAAGCGGTTCTGGGGCTGCTTCGGAAGAGAACAGAACTCAAGAAGTTCATCTCCTCGCATGTCGCGCCCCGCCGAGGACGCGGCCACTCCAAGGTCAGTGCCGCTTTCATCAGTAAGGGAATTGTGGACATTACAAGCCTTGCCGGTGCAAAAAAGAGCGATGTGATGGCGGCCGGCCTCTCCGAGGCCGAGGCCGACACGCTTCTCACGGAAGCAACACGCGTCATCAACACCGCAAAGATGAAACAGTACGGGGTGCCGGCCATTACCCTCAAAAAGTATGCAGCCGCCGGATACGAAGATCCGAAGGTCTTTGTTGCGGCGCATCCCGCAGGTCTTTCCCTTGCAACCGGTGCGTCGGTAACAACCGTCTGCAAGCATCAAAAGATGGTGGCAGAACAGATTAGTGCAGAACCACCGAAATCACTCAGTAAAGCAGCATTTGATGACGGCATTGCGAGTCTGACACCGCTTGAGATTGAACCGGAACACCTGACCGCTCTTGCGTTTGCGGGAGTGTACAGCTGTACGCTTCTGAAGGGTGCTGCGGTTCAGACACTGTCGCGCCAGACCGGTATCGATAAGGAACAGCTGACCGAATACAAGAACAAAGCCAAAAAGGTGTGTGGAAAATGACGAGCTGGAAAGAATGGAGACATATTACCAAACTCGATCCCGATAAGGTTCTGGGTGACGGTGCAATTGCAGAGATTGCAGCAAGCGGAACAGATGTTCTGATGCTGTCGGGAACACTGGATGTGACGCCGGAGAAACTTGCAGACCTCTATGATCAGGTCCGTGACTCCGGTCTGCCGGTGATTGTGGAACCGGCAGACCCGACCGGTGCCCGGTTCGAGGGGATGGATCTAGTGTTTGTGCCGGCGGTCTTTAATGCCGCACACCCGATGTTTGTTACGGGTCTTCATAAGGAATGGGTGCAGCACTTCCCGATTGCCTGGGACAAGGTCATCGGAGAGGCGTATGTGGTACTGAACCCTGCCTCGTCGGTGGGAAAACTGACGCATGCAAAGTGCGATCTTACTCCTGAAGAGGTTGCTGCCTACGCAGTTGTTGCGGAGAAGTACTACCGCATGCCGGTCTTCTACATCGAGTACAGCGGAACTTACGGAAATCCTGCGGTCACAAAGGCGGTCAGTGAGGCGGTGGATGATATGGTGGTTTTCTACGGAGGCGGCATCAACAGCGCTGAAAAGGCTGCGGAGATGGGACAGTATGCGGATGCGATTGTGGTCGGAAACGCAGTATATGACGCAGGTCCTGCGGTTCTCAAAGAAACGGTGAGGGCGGTCAGACGGTAAATGCCGCAGATCGATATCGTGCTCGTTGAGCCGCTGTATGAGGGCAACATCGGGTTTGCCGCCAGGGTTATGAAGAACTTCGGGTTTCATACTATGGTTTTGGTGAATCCGCCGAAGATGACTGTAGAGGCGACCGCACGGGCGTCGCATGCAAAGGATGTCCTTGAGGCGGCGGAGATTCTGACGCTCGATGAGGTGTTCGCCCGCAGCAATCTTGCAGTTGCAACAACCGGAGGTCTATCGAAGTCGGTGTCAAACCCAATGCGAATGCCCTACTACTCTCCGGCGGAACTGCGGGAAATGATTAAGGATGTGGACGGTCGTATCTCAATTCTGTTCGGACGGGAGAATTGGGGCTTAAACAACGATGAAATTCGCCGCTGCGATATTGTTGCAACGATCCCGACCTCTCCGGAGTATCCGATTATGAACATCTCTCATGCGATCGGAGTGGTCTGCTATGAGCTTGCACATCTGCCCCGGGGTGAGTATATGCTTGCCAGCCGGATTGAGATGGACGCGCTCTACGCGCACTTCGAGCGGTTTCTGGAAGGTATTGGCCATCCGGTTGAAAAGCGGGAGACCACCATTCTTCTTGCAAAACGTGTCCTTGGGAGAACAAACCTGACGATCCGCGAGGCGAGTACGATTCACGGGATTCTCCGCCGTACCGAGTGGCATCTGAAGCATCCGGGCGTGGTCTACGATGATAAGGACCGTGCATACTGGGACGGGGACGAGTGAGTTTTTCTTTTTTTGAAAATTGTTTGCTGGTTGAGTGGTGAGTGACCAGAATGAGAAAAACCGACTAAATCATTTCGTCACATACAAGGCTCAGAAAGATCTGTTGCAGCTGTTCGGTCAGTCAACCGTCATCGGTGATGGGATAAATTATCTGCTGAATCTCATCACGCAGGAATCCAGACAAAATGCCCGCATGTTTGCAGAAAAAAAACCGGAAACAGCATCCCCACGATTAAGTTGAGGCTGCGCAGGCTGAAAAACGAAGGGAAGATCGGGTTCCGCGGTGCTGCCAAAAGCGGAGGATACTATCCTCTTTTTACCGGATCACTCTTTCGGATGCAGATAATCGCCGGTATATGTGCTATCCAGAGCCGCATCCGAATTTTTCTTTGTGGTAAAACTCACAAGAACCATTGCCGCAATGGAGAACAGCAGTGCATAGAAGGAGAAGTGCATCGG
>JAISHD010000066.1 GCA_031262705.1 Methanocalculaceae archaeon
ACAGCACTGCCTAATCAATATAGAGATACCGGAAAAACACCATGCAAAAAAAGAAAAAAATGTATCAGCATCTGCCGTGATGCCGGTGATGGGAATCCGCATACCGCGGCTGGTTCCGTCCGCAGTCTGCCGGACACTGTCCTGCATCATAAGAACAGGACAGATACGCATGGTGGTGCGGCGCACCGCTCTGCTGCGGAACATCCGCAGGAGCCGCGAGCGCACACCCGGCCGCTACCGCAAGACAGACCGTGGCCGCGACAAGAACGACTGCCGCAAATTTTGTCAGCTGCATAACAGATCTATTGCTCCTGAAAAAATATCAAAGTATCAGACTGCCCCGCCCTTCGCCCGCTTTGCACGTCCGGACAACATCGCCAGAACCCAGTACATCGCACCGACCAGAATACCCACAACCCCGATCGTCAGGAACAGACCCTGATAACTGTCGGTCAGCGCAAGAAGCTCTGCACCCACGAACGACGACGCAAACACACCGAAGTACACCGCAACCGTCTGTCCGCCCATAATCCGGCCCAGATACTTCTGCGGCGTAATCGACGACAGCCACATCGACCCGGTCGGCGTCCCAAGACCCAGACCAAAGCCCACCATTGCCGCACCAAGAGCAATTACCGGAACATTGATCGCCGTTCCCACAATAAAGAGGCCCGCACCCTCCAGGAAAAACATCAGCGAAAACATCTGCAGAGGCGTAAACCACCGGGCAAACCGCCAGAAGGAATAGCTCGACACTGCACTGAACAGCCCCGTCATTCCGAGGATCAGACCGCAGATAGTCGTCGAAACATCCGCAGTCTGCGTCAGCAGATACGCAATCTTCGACGAGATCAGATACATCATAATCAGTGACACGAACAGGGTCACATACACCAGAAGAACCGGTTTCGTATCCAGCTTTGTTATGCGGGCGCTCGGAATCTCCAGACCAGCAGTGAACTCCCCCGTCTCCTCAACCCGTTTTGGTTCCTTCACATAGAAGAGAACCAGCGGAATCACCAGAACACCGAACAGATAGATCAGGAACGGCTCGCGCCACGATACCTCCGCCAGAATTCCGCTACCCGTCTGGAGCACCAGACCACCGAGACCCATCGCCGCAGACATATATCCCATATACCGGGCACGGGTCGGCCCTTCATAGTACTCCGTCAGAAGTGTTGTCACCGTCGGCAGAAGACCCGCAAGACCCACGCCGAGCCACAGCCGCCAGAAGATAATCGACGTCACCGAATCAAGGAAAAATCCTGACGACCCCGCAAGACCAAACAGAGCAAAACTTACGATCAGCACACGTTTGCGGCCGTACCGATCCGAGATTGCGCCGATAAGAAATCCCGACAATGCTGTTGCAAGCGGTGGAAGCGTAATGATCAGCGAGATCAGCGTCTCCGACGCATCGGGAAACGCTGCGCTGATCAAGGGTAGGGCTGGCGCCACCGCGGCGGTGCCGAGCAGAGCCGGCATTGCCGCAAGCAGCAGAACGATCAACGTTCCCCTACCCGCAACAAATGGTTTATCGGAACCGTACATGTAGTATCAGATTCACTTCGAAATGATATGAAGATGGTGTCCCTGAACAGAGTTGCAAAGGCAAAACTGTGTATAGGAAGGAGAACAAACTCTCTGGAGAATGATGGAAAAGCTCAGTGACCGGCTGGTAAAGTTTGGCTTCACCCATTACGAAGCCCGGGTATATGTGAGCCTCCTCTCAATCCGGGTCGGCAGTGCCCGCGACATTCAGGAACTGACCGGCATCCCCCGCGGCCGCGTCTATGATGTGCTGGAAGGTCTGGTACAGAAAGGCTACACTGGCGTCACTAAAGGAACCCCGACGCTCTACTCCGCAACAGATGTACAGGAAACCTTCAACCGGCTGAAGATAGACTACGCCCGGATGTGCGACAGTCTCGCCGCCGACCTCATCAAGATTGAACAGAAGGTCACTGCAAAAACCCTCACGTCCCAGTCGTACGAGCTGCACACCGAATGGGCGCTGGAAAACCAGATTCAGTCCATCTTCCGCCGCTGCCACAACGAAATGGTGGTGCTCTGTACAAATCCCGCGACCGCAAAAAATACGAGTCAGACTTTAAAACGCTGGCCAGACGGGTACGGCTCTACATAATCGTGGATGATCCCGCACGGTTTTCGGATTTCCCGCTGAAGCTCTATACCGGCGATCAGGATATCGGCACCATATTCCTTGGAACCAAAGCCCCGGACGGCGTAACCGAACGCGTGCCGGATCTGATGATCTTCTCCGACGAAAAAGAGACCCTCGCTGTTGTCAGATCAGGGGATGCCATAGGCGGCATCATGGTAACAACGGAATTTTTGGAAGATACTTCCAGCGAAGCATTCTCCGGCACCTGAACCAATCTTAATCCCTCTTCTCTTCTTCACGCCGCACAACAGCCTGCGGCAGCCCGATCGACGCAACCTCCAGCAGCTCGTCCCAGTCCATCGTCGTCTCAACGCAGCCGTCCGTCTTCGTCACCACCCCAAGCGTAATCATGTGGATACGCTTCCCCAGCTCCAGCCCCTCCTTCACCTCGACAATACAGCCGACCCCGATCATCGCCTGAGGCCGGTACTTCTTCACCATCCGCTTCACAAACGTCGATCCCGGAATCAGAAACGTCAGGTATCCCGCATCTTCCAGCGGAGGAATCACCGACCCGAGCCCGCATCGTCCGCACGAAACACACTTCAGACCGTCAGGCGTCAGGTGTGCCGGACACTTCGCCGACCGCAGACAATGCGGGAAAAAAACCGCACGATTCTCAACCGGCACCGCCGCAAACGTCGTCGTGTTCATATCATTGTCAATCCGGATCAAAAACTCCATCAGCTGACCGCTGTCCACACCAAGAACCTGACACCCTGTTGCAACCGCTCCTTCCGTGAACGCCAGAACCGGCCTGAGCAGCATCGGGAAGTAGATCTGTTTGCGTTTGATCGAAAGCACAATCAAAACAACCATCACCAGCACGAACACAATCCAGACAAGAATCAGAATCAGAAGAATCTGTCCGATCAGGAGGGCAAGATTATCCCAGAACGGACTATTGAACACGGTTACATTAAACGGCAGCGTAACCGGCATTCACGCATCCTCCCCGATCCGTTTCTCAAGACCAATCGACGCAACCTCAAACACATCCTCCGATTCAACGATTGTTTCCACACAGCCGTCCGACTTCATCACAACGCCCATCGCCGTCATATCGATCTTTCGTGCAAGCTCCTGGAACTGTTTGATCTCCATCAGACACCCGACGCCGATCATTGCTTTGGGATGGAACCGTTTCAGCAGCCGCTTGATGTAGGTTGAACCCGGAATGATGAACACCAGATATCCGGCATCCGTCAGGGCGTTCGTTGCCATCCCCAGACCGCACTTCCCGCAGTCAAGACACTTGATGCCGAGCGGCGTTAAATGAGCCGGGCACTTCGCCGACCGAAGACAGTGCGGCAGAAAAACAGCACGTTCTCCGACAGGAACTGCCGCAAACTCCTCCCGGTTCACATCATTTTCCAGCCGTATCAGAACCGTAATGATCTCCGTGCCATCAATACCGAACATACGGCAGCCGGTCCGGACCGCGCCTTTCAGCAGAAGATACGCAGGACGCAGAAGCCAAGGACAGTACAGATGTTTTTTTCTGACCGACAGCACGAACAGTGCGACGGTGACTACCAGAAGAATCAGCCAGATAAAAAATATCAGCAGTGCCAGATGTCCGAGCATCAGCGCAATCGAGGCCCAGAACGGGCTGCTGAAGAGAGATACAGACAGCGTTACCGACATTGATTACATCTGCCCAAGCGAGGAAAAGTCATACGGCGGATAGAAAATACCCTTCTCGGTGATAATAGCAGTGACGAGATCGAGCGGTGTTGCGTCAAACGCATAGTTGATTACCGGCACATCCTCCGGCAGGTTTGGTTTGCCCCAGAAGGCTGCAACCTCGTCGCGGCCCCGCTCCTCCACCACAATATCCGCCTCAGCCGCATCGACATCGAATGTCGATGCGGGCGCTGCCACGTAGAACGGAATGTTGTGATGCTTCGCACAGACCGCGTGCATGTAGGTGCCGATCTTGTTGAAGACCGCGTCACGGGTTATGCGGTCAGCCCCCACCACAACGCAGTCGATCTTTCCCTGCCGCATCAGATACGCGGCCTCCGAGTCGATGATCGATGTCACCGGAATGTTGTCGTGCGAAAGTTCCCACGCGGTCAGCCGTGCTCCCTGAAGCAGGGGGCGGGTTTCGCAGGAGATGACCGAGATCTTCTTTCCCATTTTGTGGGCGGAACGAATGACGCCAAGCGCCGTCCCCCACGTGGAACAGGCGAGCGCTCCCGCGTTGCAGTGCGTGAGAACCGTTCCGATCTGCGGGAGCAGCGACGCCCCGTTGTGGCCGAGAAGCATGCAGCACTTCTCGTCGTCTGCGGCGATGTTCTTCGCCGCCGTGATCGCCAGAAACTTTGCCATCTCCGGCGGCAGGTTCTCCATCGACCGGAGAACCTTGTCGATGCCCCACGCAAGATTGACCGCGGTCGGGCGGGTGCTTTTGAGCAGCACGGCGTCCGCCGCAACGGTTTCGGAAAACTCCGCGTCTGATGTGCAGGAAAGTGCGGACAGCGCCACACCGAACGCTCCGGCAACGCCGAGAGCGGGCGCTCCGCGAACCTCGAGACGGCGGATGGCTTCGGCCAGCCGCTCGACGGTTCTGACTTCAATCACGACGAACTCAACCGGAAGTTTCGTCTGATCGATCATCATGATCGAGTTGTTCTCATCGTTCCACCAGATCGTCTTCGTCTCGTCCGTCACTGTTTTGCCTCTGATGCGTAGGAGTCAATGGTTGCCTTCATGGCCCCCCCCCCTCCGGAGATGACGGAGTCCGGGATGTCCTTGGGTGCAACCGCAGCTCCTGCGATGTAGATACCCGGCCGGATTGTTCCCGCAGGGTCGAGCTTCATGTCAGCGGATGCAAGGAAGTTGTTTGCGTCCAGCGGCAGATCAAGAGACTTTGCGAGCCGGACGGTGTCCGGTTCGGGTTCCATGCCGACCGAGAGAACGACAAGGTCGGCCTCAAGATTTTTGAACTCGCCGGTCTCGGTGTCCTCGAGGGGAAGTACAAGATTGTTCTTCGTCTGCTGCACTTCTCCGGGGAATGCCCGGACAATGTTGACGCCCATCTGTTTTGCCCGCTCCGCGTACTCCTCGTAACCTTTCCCGTAGGCACGGAGATCGTTGTATAATATAGTGACCTCGGTGCCCGGATAATGTTCCTTGATCAGCATCGAGTTCTTGAGGGCATACATGCAGCAGACGCAGGAACAGAGATTTCTTCCGGCGGAAAGGTCACGGCTGCCGACACACTGGACAAACACGACCGATTTCGGGGTCTCGCCGGTCGAGAGCCGCCGTACTTCGCCGAGTGTCGGCCCTCCGGCGTTGATCATTCGCTCAAACTCAATGCTCGTGATGACGTCCGGATAGCCGAGGTAGCCGAACTGTCCCTTCTTCTGCGCATCAAAGAGCGTGTAGCCGGTGGCTATCACAACTGCGGCAGCCGGAATTGTCAGCGTTTCGACACGGTCTTCGTCAACATGCAGAACCGCGTCCTTGCCGCAGACATCATAGCAGAGTCCGCATTCAATACAGTGCAGGTTGTCTTTGACAACTAAGTTCGGGACAACCTGTGCATGCGGTTTGTAGATTGCTTTTCGAACACCGATACCTGCGTCGAACTTATTGTACACCTCAATGGGGCAGATGTTTACACAGTCGCCGCATCCGGTACAGTCGGCTTCGCGGATGTAGCGGGGATATTTTGTAATGGTGACGGTGAAGTCTCCGGCAGTGCCTTCGATCTTTTCTACTTCAGAGAGGGTGAGGAGGGTAATGTTCGGGTGTCTGCCGACCTCGGCCATCTTCGGCGAGAGGATGCACATCGAACAGTCGTTGGTCGGAAATGTTTTGTCGAGCATTCCCATGTGGCCGCCGATGGTGGGTTCCCGCTCCACAAGCCAGACATGAATGTTGTGGTTTGCAATATCCATTGCCGCCTGAATACCGGCAACTCCGGCACCGATTACAACAACGTCACGTCCATTCATTTTGGTATCTCCTGCCGACGTTTACATAGGTGTCGGCGTTTTTCAGGTTTCCTGCGGCCTCTTCCGGGTCAAGTTCGCGGACAACTTTTCCGGGAACTCCGATGACGAGCGAGTTTTCCGGAATGACTTTTCGTTCTGAGACCAGTGCCCCTGCGGCGATGAGTGAACCGCGACCGATCACTGCACCGTTCAGTACAATTGCTCCCATACCGATCAGGCAGTCGTCTTCGATGGTACATCCGTGAATGATTGCCCCGTGACCGATGGAGACGTTTTTGCCGATGGTGACCGGATGGCCGATGCTTTCGTGAATGACTGCGTTGTCCTGTACGTTGGATCGGCTGCCGATGGTGATCGGCGCCATATCCGCCCGGAGGACTGCACCGAACAGAACGGTGACGTCATCCCCGAGTGTGACGTCCCCTGCAATCGTCGCGTTCGGAGCGACGAAGGTCCGCTCTCCCTTCTTCCCGCCGCGGGTAAGTTTCGGGAGACCTTCGCTGATATCCATAATGGTACTATTATTCAATGCGGGGGGTTATGAGGATTTCGGATGGGGTGGAGGTGCACACTTATTCAGATTCCCCTGCAGCATCTCGTTGAGAGAGATTTTCAAAATAACATGCTGCCGAAACGAGTAATTTTATTTCGCCGAATTCCATTTGTTTGGAATTGAGAACCACCCATTTCCTGGCAAATCCTTTGGCGAACAACTCTGCCAGCCATAATCCCCAAACAATATTTGATTTTACTTTACTTGTCACATCTTTACCTTGAAGATAATCTTTTATTTCGCATGCGTCACATGACAATTCATCATACAGTTTACCCTTAAGATAGGAGAATATCTTTTCGAGTTGGTAATCGGAACCTTCATGCATATTCGGTGGCCGTACAGAAAGAACAGACTCCAACTGGTCATTCATAGTTTCGTAGTCCATATCATCAACAGCATCACAGAGATTGGGGATGTCCAGGCAAGCCCTCCTGCAGCATGATTTCCGGTTACGGAACAGTTCACGATTGTACAAAAACTCCCGCTGTTCACCAGTCCGCCTACCAAACTCCCCGAAACCGATCCTGAAAAGCGTCTACATACATATCCGATTCTTTGATATTTAGCCCGATCCGGCCCTTATCGGCGACGGTCCTTCATGGACGATTCGGCAACAAATTTAATTTCCGTCGTGGCCGACGTGAACGGAAACGATCCGAAATTACGGCCGGATGACATACCACTTCGGCGGCAGTATGGACCCGGGGT
>JAISHD010000011.1 GCA_031262705.1 Methanocalculaceae archaeon
AATTTCAGAAAAATAATCCTGATAAATTCAACGAAATACTTTCGTCACATCACAAAAGATGAAACCTTCATGGAAAAATGCACATACAAAACAGAAAAAAATATGGAATTTAGATAAGCTTCGACCGCTGGAGCTTTAACAGATCCTCGGTCGTCAGCTTCTCGCCGCTCTTGAAAGCATTGAAGATGTTCTCTGCTTCCTTGCGTGCGGACTTGTTCTCCTTGACGGTCTTGACCTTCTTCTGCTTCGTGCGCATGCCGGTCAGGACTTTGTCGTAGTCACGGAGATTCTTCTGGCATTCAAGGAATGCCTTGTGCTCTGCATCTGCTGCTTCCTGAGCCTCGACAAACTGTTTGTGCTTTGCATCTGCACCTTCGCGCGACTTGTCGGCTTTCCGGTAGCACTCAACCATCAGGTCGTGGTGCTTCTGGGCAAGTTCTGCCTTCTCGGTCACATTTGCGTGGAGTGCGGATGCCTGCTTGCGGAACTCGCGTGCCTCAATAAGGCGGCCGCGAACTTCCTTGTTCTGCTCGTGCTCAACTTCCTGCTCTTTGACTTCGGAACGGAGCTGCTTGATCTTGTCAACAAGCTCGCGCTCCTTCTCCGTCGTCATGACCTCAGTCTGCTGTCTCTCTTCAAGAGACTCAATCTGACGGAGGATGTCCTTTACGGATGCCTTCTTCTCATGGCTTGCAGCGGCTGCACCGGAACCTGCATCGCCTCTGAGTGCGTCAATCTCCTCAAAGAGTGCATTTGCCTTGTCGTTTAACTCATTGCGCTGTTCTTTCAGAGTCTGGACGTCGTTGTTGTACTGATCACGACGTTCTTTGTTCTTCTGTGCATCCTCAACATACTGGCGGGTTGCATTGTTCAACTCGTTTCGCTCGCGTGCAAACTGGCTTGCCTGCGCGTTTAACTCGTTGCGTTTTGCTTTGTGTTCTTCGGACTCTTCAAGGAGTGTTTTTCTCTTTTCGACAAGATCTTCGGTCAACGTTCTTACCTATCCTGAGCAGTCGTCTGTTGGATCAGAGTGGGAAAGGATATGCGGAAAAGGACACAAAATCAAAATACAAACTGCATGAAGAATGACACAAAAACGAATCTAAAATTTCAAGCGAACGAATGGTACTCAACCTCCTGTACTTTCTGCCGTCTGCCTTTCGGGTCTCTGCCCTGCAGATATACGACTTTCCTATAATAAGTGGTGCTATACTGATTTAAATATATCGAAAACTGGAGAAAAACGGGAGACGCGGGTACCAACCCAGTTTCGGGTTGGGGTTTTCAGGGGCGGACAATGTGTATTCCTGAGGTGTCCGCCCCCAGTGTGAACATATTCTTTGATATTTAGGGTCCTTTCTTTGTATCCTGAGAAGTTTGTTCCGGGAGTATTTGCGTGTGTGGTGTGGTTTTTTCCCGGAACGCCTGTGGTGTAATGTATGAAACCTGTGTAACTATGGTGCGGCAGCCTTACATAATCCAGTCAAAGCTTGAGCCGCTGCGGGCGGTTGCTGCGTTGTTAGAGGACTGGGTGGCTGGTGAAGGGGGCTGGAACCCGTAGATGTTTGCTTCCGAACGGGAAGACTTGGTTGCGGTGTTGACCGCGTGGCCGCCGAGGATCTGCGGACTCTGGATACCGGTCATGATTGCCATGACAGAGACCTTACCTTCAAAGTCCTTGCGGACACGCGCACCCCAGATAACATCTGCGTGCGGATCAAGTTCGTAGGTGAGCTGCTGGGCAATCTCTTCCGCGTCGTGGAGCGTAAGATCGTTGCCGCCGGTGATGTGGATCAGGCCGCCGGTTGCGCCTCTGAAGTCGATGTCAAGAAGCGGGTGTGCAAGGCAGTCGCGGATAACGCTCTCTGCTTTGTTCTGCTGCTTGGACTCGCCGACCAGCATGACGGCAAGACCGCCCTTGCTCATGATTGCACGGACATCTGCGTAGTCGATGTTGATTAAGGACGGCTCGGTGATGGTTTCGGAGATTCCCTTGACGGTCTCTGCGATGATCTGGTCCATGACGGAAAATGCCTGGCCAAGCGGAAGGTTCGGGACGAAGTTCTTGAGTCTGTTGTTGTCGAGAACAATCACGGAGTCTGCTGCCTGGCGCATTGCTTCCAGACCGTCCTCGGCTTTGAGCATTCTTGCACGCTCAACCTGGAACGGATAGCTGACCATGGCGACGACGATTGCACCATGTTCTTTTGCGATCTGTGCAACGACCGGTGCGGATCCGGTACCGGTTCCGCCGCCCATGCCTGCGGTGACGAAGACAAGGTCTGCGTCCTTTAAGATCTCTTCAAGGGTCGGGCGGGCCATCTCGGCTGCACGGCGACCGACGTCGGGGAATCCTCCGGCGCCTAATCCTCGGGTCAGGGATTTTCCGATCAGGACGCGCTTGTCGGCCTGAATCATGTCAAGGTGCTGCTTGTCTGTGTTGATGGCGATCGTTTCCGATCCTGCAACCTTCATGTTGTGGAGACGGTTGATGGTGTTGTTTCCTGCACCGCCGCATCCGACGATGACGATTCTTGGCTGTCCAAGCATGTCGTCGTCGTCAACAATGGAGGTCTTCTGCATTCCCTTTTCAAGTTCTGAGTTTTTTAATGCCTCGTTAATGATGCTCTGCATTTTTCACACCCCAATAATTTTTAACTTTAGAGTCGTACATCGAATGTGGATACTTGTTCACTTTCACGGATAATCCGCTCTGATCTTCCGGCGAGAAATTCTCTTACAGCATATCTGACGGCTTCTGACACAGTGGGAAACTCCCCAGTTTCCACGAGTTTCTCGAGCAGTTCAACCTGCTGCGGCGGTAGGCGGATGGTGATTCTGTCCATTGTAACTCCATTCAGACAATTGTCTGTCAAATGTCTGACATTTGTCTGACCTTTGTAAGACACTCGACTGACGTCTTAATTTTGGACAAATCATAATTGAATTTCTTGATATATATAGATATGGATAGTGCCCCGTCCCGGATTCTTTCCTTTCTGCACTTTATTTATGTCCGGGGTGTGAATAGTAGTGATCAGGAACAGGGCAGCATGGTAGGACATTTTCCGGAAAAAGCAGTTCACGGGGGAAAGGTGCGAGAGTTGCGGCGTATTTTCGGTCATGATTTTCTTGACGTGAGCGCAAGCATGAACCCCTTTGTACCCCGGGTTGGGGCTGACTTCTCCTGCGCGGATTTGTCCATGTATCCGGACGACAGTTATGCCGAACTGAAGGAAATTATTGCCCGTATCTTTTCGCGCAACACCGATGAAATCTGTCTCGGAAATGGATCTGCGGAGCTGATCCGGGTGTACTGCCACACCGTACTTTCTCGGGATGATGCCGCGCAGGTCGATCCTCCGACGTTTGCGGAGTATGGTCTTTCCGCAGAGCTTGCGGGTGCTGCAGTGCTACCGGGGGCGCTGCTCGGCGACCGCATACCGGCGGTCCGGTTCATCTGCAATCCGAACAACCCGACCGGGAATCTGCTTTCCCGCGAAGTGATGCTTGCAGAACTTGACCGGTGCACGAAAGCAGGTACGCAGCTGTTTGTGGATGAGGCATTTATGGATCTGTCCTGTCCGGAGGATTCGATCACGGATGTCTTGTCCGAAAATCTGTTCGTGATGCGGTCACTAACGAAGTCGTTTGCAGTGCCGGGGATCCGGTTCGGGTTCGGGTTCGGGTCGCCGGATCTGATTGAAAAGATCGAGACGGCACGAACACCGTGGACGATCAATGCGTTTGCGGAGTATTATGCAAAACTTGCGTTTGCCCATTATCATGAGCTGCGCGATGCGGCAGAACGTATTGCCGCCGAACGCGAATGGTACTATGCCCGTCTGGATGATCTCGGGCTGTCATACGAGCGGTCGTCGGTCAATTATATCCTGATTCACCTGAACCGCAATGCGGCTGCATTTACTCGTGCGATGATTGACAAGGGGATTTTAGTCCGGGACTGTACGTCGTTCGGCCTTCCGGAATCTATCCGGGTGTCGGTGGAGACCCGCGAGAGAAACGTCCGGGTTCTGGAGGCAATCGCTGCATGCTTGCGCTGATTCTTGCGGGCGGCGAAGGGTCTCGTCTGCGGCTCGGAGAGAAGGCGCTGGTGATGGTGCATGAGCGGCCGATGATTACCTGGGTGCTGGATGCGTTTGATGATGCGGACTGCGAGCCGGTGGTGGTGACGTCGTATAAGACGCCGTTTACACGGAACTGGTGCCGGGAAAACGGGGTTGAGTATCTGGATACGGCAGGGATCGGGTATGTGGAGGATCTGACCGAGGCGGTGGAGGTGTGCGGGGTGGAAGGGCCGCTTTTTACGTCCGCCGCAGACATTCCCTGTCTTACCCGCGATATTATCTGCCGCATCCGTGAAAGCCATGCAGACTCCGGTCTTCCGGCCTGTTCTGCGTGGGTGCCGGTAAGCCGGTGTGAGACGTTCGGAATGCAGCCCCGCTACCGTGAGATGGTCTGCGGAGTTGCGGCAACACCGTGTGCGGTGAACATTCTGACCGGCAGTCTGATCGGGTCCGTGCAGGAGGAGTACTGCCTGCTGCTGGACGATCCGGGTCTGGCGTTCAATATCAATACCCGCGAGGAACTGGCAGTGCTGGAACGCGAATTTGCAAAAGTGCGAAAACGTGTGTGATGAGTGGCCGAGGATACTGAAATGTGAATAGCGTTTAGCTCATTTTGTCCTGCTCACATTCCCCAGAAAAATTCACGGGTGCTCTTCAGGGAGTCCCCATACTGCGTACGCATCCGCAACTCCGTCCGGTTCGGGGATGCCTTCCGGCAGACGGAGAACATCTCCCTCCTCCGTAACACAGATACGGAAGCGGGTTTTCCATTCCGGAGAGAGCGTGATCGAACGGGAGTCGTAGGCCTCGCGTGCGAGGTTCTGGGTCAGATACACCCCATGTTCCGTATCCTCGATCAAAACCTCCCGCATATACCGCATGATATACCAGCGCAGTTCGCTCAGGAGAGCAAGTCCGCTTGAGACCGTCGATACCTCGACCGAGATTCCTGCCTCCAGCTCTTTTGGATGATAAAAACGTAATATGTGGCGGCTGGTCTCCGAGTCGGACAGCGTCCGGTAGAGATCCACGCCCGGTTTTCCGATACAGATCAGCAGCATCTTAGAGATACATTATGTCTGCACGTTCATCATCTTTGTCCTGGTGACGGACTTTGCGGATAGCGGCGATGAACCGGTCTTCGTTGATGACGTCTGCTCCCTCGCGGATGGCGAGCATCCCTGCTTCACGGCAGATGGCTTCAATTTCGGCACCGGTCAGACCATCGGTCAGATGCACCAGTTCATCGTAGTCGATGCCGGACAGTGATCCGGCATCCGCCATTTTGCGCGTGTGCACAAGGAAGATCTGTTTTCTTGCTTCTGCGTCCGGAGCCGGAATCTTGATCAGCCGGTCGAACCGTCCGGGTCGGAGAAGTGCTGCATCCAGCATGTCGGGCCGGTTGGTTGCGGCCATGATGCGGATGTTTCCGCGGTTGTTGAATCCGTCCATCTCGGCAAGCAGCTGCATAAGTGTCCGCTGCACCTCGGCAGAACCTGATGTTCCGTCGTTGGTACGCATACTGCCGACTGCATCGATTTCGTCGATGAACACCACAACACCGCCGTTGGCTGCTGCCATGTCGCGTGCCATCTGGAACAGGTCGCGGACAAGCTGCGCTCCTTCGCCGATGTACTTGTGCACCAGCTCGGAACCTGCCATCCGGAGGAACGGGACACCTGCATTGTTGGCAACCGCCTTTGCGATCAGTGTCTTGCCGGTTCCCGGCGGTCCGTAGAGAAGAACACCCTTCGGCGGAACAACGCCGAACCGCTCAAATGATTCGGGACGCGTCAGCGGGAACTCGACCGCTTCACGGACCTCAAGAATCTCTTCTTTCAATCCGCCGATGTCGGCAAAGGTGATGGAGGGTTTGGTGTCCAGCTCCATTACCTTGACCCGCGAGTCAACGGTGCTGCCGAGAACTTTCACGACCGAGAGCGTGTTGTTTACGGCAACCTTTGTTCCGGCTTTGACCTCTTTGTAGATCTCCTCACTTGCGGAGGTGACGTACTCCTGATTGTTGCCCTGCTGGCGCAGATACAGTTCGCGTCCCGGAAGTTTTTCCAAGACTACTGCAACAAACAGCGGAAGACGTTTGAGTTGGGAGTTTTCCTTTTTCAGCTGCGCATTGTCCATCCGGATCTGGTTGTTGTCGGTCCGCAGGGATTCATTTTCGGCACGTGCCGCACGCAGCTGTTTATTGAGGAACTCGGTCTCTTTGCGAAGAAGCCGTGCTTCTTCTGATACTTGGGCATATTTTTCGTTGAGGTCGCTGTATTCTAAGGCCCCCGGAGAAATATCTGCAACTTTTGCCCCTTTTCGCGTAGTATTGGTATTGAGTGTGTGAACCTCTTCGTCCATATCTTAACTGTATATTAGGATTGCGGCATTTATATTCTATCTGATTGAGGATGAAAAATAAATTCTTCTGCCCTCTGTTTCATCCTTTCCTGATCACCGGCGCAGATGTGTCGGAGGATGAGCAGATTTCCGGAAAATGGATGCGTGAGTCTTTATCCTTGGATACTCCAAGCAAAACTATACTTACTTTTTTCCGTTCAGAACACACCGCATCTGTTCCTCCGGGAAAACTCCCTATCTCTGCAAAATGAGTTTTCTGCCGAACACTTTCGCAAACAGCGCGGCTTCCGGTATCAGACTCGTCAGTTCCAGCGTGAGATCCGCACCTGCCGCAGGTACGACGTCCAGCACAACCGTGTCTCCTTTTTTGTAGCTGTATCTGACGTCTGCAACCGCGTCTGCATGACTGCGGTTTAACAGCTCGGCGCATCGGAGAAATATTGCCATAACACGCACGCGGTCCCGGTCCGCGGGAGTCAGACTGCCGAACTCCGAGTCTTTTTTACCGGGCAGTTTTTTTCGGTGGTAGCGGACAACTTTTGCGAGGATCAAAATCTCCCGCTGGTCAAACCCGAGCAGTTCGGTGTTTCGGATGATGTACTCACCGTGCTGGTGGTGACCGACGAACGAGAGGAAGTCTCCGACGTCATGCATCCATGCGGCCTGCGAGAGGAGTTCGCGTTCCCATGCACCATAATTGTGCAGGCCGCATTCCTTTGCCGAGTCGAAGAGCTGAAGGGTTATCTCCTGCACTTTTTTTGCATGTTTCTCCTCGAGGCGGCAGTAGCGGCCGAGCTGGAGTATGCTTGCCTCTTTTACCGGCATCTGTTCGAACTGCGGGGTTCCGGGCATCTCGGCAAGGTAGTCCATTAAAATGCCTTCACGCAGACCCCGGTCGCTGATCTCGATTGCCGGAATTTTGAGGGTCTTCATGACTGCAAGAAGAATTGCGGCTCCGGCGAGGATGATGTCGGCACGATCGGGATTGATTCCCGGAACTTTCCGCCGTTCTTCCAGTGTGAGGGAGCAGAGGTAGGAATAGAGATTTTCCAGGTCAGAGAACAGTAGTATCAGTTTTTCGGGTGTTTCTGCTGCGTGGTAGAGCTTTTGTGCAATCTCGGCAAGATTGATAGTTGTTCCCGAGCTGCCGATACAGCGGGTGAACGGGAATGCGGATACCCGCTGGACTATCGGCATTGCGACCGTCATGATGCGGTTCATCATTTGTTTTGGGGGAAGAGCACCGGGAAATCCTTTTTTGATGCACTGGTTGGTGACACGGATGGCACCAAGCCGCATGCTTTCCAGCGCTGCATAGGTGTACTGGCCGCCGACGATCAGTTCCGTTGATCCTCCGCCGATGTCGATAAAGAGGGCAGTCTCATTTCCTAAGTTGATACCTGCGGCAACGCCGAGATGAATGAGGCGTGCTTCTTCTTTGCCGCTGATGATCTGAATCTCAAGGCCGAGTTCTGATCCGATACTGTCAACGATTTCCTGGGAGTTGACCGCTTCCCGCATGGCAGATGTTGCCATTGCCACAAATTCGGTGGTACCGAGGCTGCGGGAATGGTCCATGAACCGTTTCAGAACCCGCATCAACCGCTCAACTGCATCTGCCTGGATTTTTCCTGCGGTGTACTCTCCTTCGCCGAGCCGGACAACATCCTTTATCCGGGTGAGCATGTGGTATGCTCCGTTTTCTCCGATGGAAACAACCAGCAGCCGGGCCGAGTTCGTCCCGATATCGATGAACGCAACTACCTTTTCCCGGCTCATTTCTCCTCCTCTGCGGCAGTGACGGTTACGGTGTTCTCCATTGGCGGCAGTTTCGGGATTTCCCGTTGTTCTGCTGCTTCATCAAAGTCCAGTCCCGCGGCAAACATTACTGCTATCTCTTTTTGTTTTTTGAGGTGTTGCAGGGTCTCCTCAAGGTCGTAGGGGATGCGGATGTGATGGAGGGAGAAGGGGTCGCGAGTCGCGAGCAGATATGATGCCCGCAGGTCTCCATCTCCCGAACGTCCTGCTCCGCCGGTGTTTGCTACCCAAACTCCGTGAATTTTTTTTGCAAAAGTGCAGTGGGTGTGGCCGCAGATGATGACGTCTGCGTTGGTGTCGGCACAAAGCCGCTCCAGTTCAGCCTCGGGTGTTTCGGCACAGACGTTTTCCGGGGAGATCGGGTGGTGCATGACGGCGATTCTCTGACCGCCCCACGTGAACCGTATTTCCTCAGGCATGGCAAACAGCAGGGAACTTCCTGTGTCCGAGAGTTTTTTCCAGGTTCTGCGGTGGTTTGCACACCGTTTTTTGTCCATTCCTTCGGGACAGCTCTTCGTTCTGCCTACAGCAAGGACTGCTTCTTCTGCGTTGCCCAGAACCCCTGCGGCGTTGATTTTTTGGAGATGTCCGAGGGTTTCCTCGGGGAAGGGACCAAATCCGATTACATCGCCCGCGTGCAGGAAGGTGGTGCAGCCGCGGCTTTTTGCGTCCGCAGTGATTGCCTGGAGTGCCGGAAGGTTTGCGTGCACGTCGGCGAAGAAGGCGATTGCGGAGACGGAGTCCGGGACAGAGATAGTTTTCAGCCGGAGATCAACAAGCGGTTTTGTCAGATTCTGCTCCAGTGTGCTCCACAGGTTCCCGTTCTTTTTCCAGAAAATGTTCACGTCTCTGTGCAATTCTGCCCGTTTTGCTTTCCGGTCTTCTTCGAGTGCTGCAATGCCCGGACGGATCGTTTCCATGAAGCCGGTGTTGCCAAAGTATGCGGCACACCTTCCCTCTTCTTCTGCAAGGAATCCCGGGAGGAACTCTGTCCAGACATCACAGTCATGCATGTCGCCTAGATAGTCCTGGAGTTCTTTTACCATTTTGATTGCAGGGGCGAGTCCGTCACCGTAGAGGTTGCGATAGGTTTCCATGGTGTAGCGGAGCTTTTTTGCGGCGATGCGCATTTCATGGTGTGCTGTTATCCGTTCCGGGTCGACGAGGGCGTTTGCATACAGTTTTACCTGTTCTGCGGCGAGGCTGATTGCGTAGTAGGCGGTGTTGTAGGAGGCGGTTGTGGTGGTCTCGGTCTTTTCGAGTTTGCCGCGGACGATTATTTCCATACAGGTTTTTTGCAGTGCGAGGAGGGTTTTGGATTTTTCAAATCGTTCCACTGCGCAGATGACATCCGGCTGAAGTGCTGTTCTTTCCTGCATCAGGCGCAGGATGAGACATTCGATGCCGGACCTGAGGTTGATGTTTGTGTTTTGTTCGGCAGGACGGAGAGGTTCGGGTTCTGCGGGAACGGCAGGGCTTCCTGCAAAGAATTGTTTCAGGCGGGCAAAGAGTCTGGTTTTTTCTTCCGGGATGAATTCCGGTGCGGGAAGGGCGGGGAGAGGGGCCGGCTGCTCTGTAACCTGCGTCCTGAACTCTTCGGGGAGGAAGAGAGGTGTCCCTGTATGAAGGGCGGTGTCCGGAATCGTTTTTGCATAGTCCCTGAGAAATGCTATCTGTACGTCAAGGTCGCGGGCACGTCCAAGTGATCGCGTGATCTGTTTAATTTCGTTTTCCCAGCGCCTGTACTCTTTTTCCGGGAAGCATCCGGTGAAGAGGGGCAGGGCTGCCCGGAGTCTGCGGGATGCGACCCGCATGCGGTGGATGTACTCGATGTCGGTTCCTGCTTTGACGCCGGCACTTTCCCCGGCCATGTCGGCGGCAAGCTGCGCGAGTGCGGTAGCCCCGTACAGCCGGTATCCTGAATCTGTGTTAGTAGTCATGCCAGATTCCGCGATGTTTCATCATCCACATCTGGGAGTTCAGGGGTTTTTCTCCTTCTGCTGGAAGCACTTTTTCGTAGCTTCCGTCGATGTGGAGAATCTGCGCCTGGGCGGTGTCTTTGATATGGGTTTCGAGGATGGTGTGGATGATCATGTCCCGGAGATGCGGGTTTTCCACCGGGAAGAGAATCTCAACCCGCCGCGAGAGGTTTCTTGGCATAAGGTCGGCGCTGCCGAGCAGGACTTCTTCGTCGCCGCCGTTGCGGAAGTAGTAGATGCGGGTGTGTTCGAGGAATCTGCCGACGATGGAGATGACACGGATGTTGTCGGAGACGCCCGGAACTTCGGGCCGCAGGCAGCAGACGCCGCGGATGACGAGATCAATTTTTACGCCTGCCTGGCTTGCCCGGTAGAGGGCTATGATGCACTCTTCGTCTACAAGGGCATTCAGTTTGAATGCGAGGTAGCCGTCGCCGTGGGTCTTCTGTCGTTCGATTTCACGGTCAATTCTTGCGATGAGTTCTTGCCGCATGGTACCCATGGTTCCGTGGGAGACGAGCAGTTTGCGGTAGTCGGTCTTTTTGGAATAGCCGGTTAAGGCGTTGAAGAGGTCGGTGTAGATGCGGGCGGTGGATGCGTTGTAGTTGCCGGTGCCCATGTGGGTGTAGGTTTTGAGTTTGTCCTGTTCGCGGCGGACGACCATGCACATTTTTGCGTGGACTTTCAGGCCGACGATGCCATAGATGACATGGACGCCTGCACGTTCGAGCGATCGTGCCCATTCGATGTTATTTTCTTCGTCGAATCTGGCTTTGAGTTCGACGAGGACCGTGACGGGTTTTCCTTCTTCGCGGGCTTCCATGAGGGCGTGGACGATCGGGGAGTTTTTACCGGTGCGGTAGAGGGTCTGCTTGATTGCGAGGACGTTGGGGTCGTGGGCGGCGGTCCGGACGAACTCAACAACAGGGCCGAAGCTGTCGTAGGGGTGGTAGAGGAGGAGGTCGTTTCGGGCAATTGCGGCGGGCAGGGATTCTTTTGCGAGGCATGCGGGGATGGAGGCTTTGAACGGGGTGTCTTTGAGGTCAGGCCGGTCAATGTCCATGAGTTCCAGAAGATCGTTCATGCCAATGAGGCCGCTTGAGGAGACGTAGACCTGGGTTGGCATGAGCCGGAGTTTTGCGGTGAGGAGGTCGCGGATCCATTCCGGCATTGCGGCGTGGACTTCGAGGCGGGAGGGGATACCTATCCTCCGCTGTTCGACGCTGGTTTCGATTGCGGTGAGGAGGATCGGATGCTTCGTCTTCTTCGATCTCCATGTCGGCGTCGCGGGTTACGCGGAAGATGTAGGTGTCTTTGACTTCCATGCCGGGGAAGAGCATCTGGATGTTTGCGGCAACGAGGTCTTCTAAGACGATGTAGTGGTATTCGGAGTTCTTTGCGGGGGGAAGCATCCGGTCATTTTCAATGCGGATGAATCGGGGAATGGTTCCTTTGGGGACTTTGACCCGGGAGAAGACCTGGCCGCGGGTGGGGTGGTTGATGACGACGGCGAGGTTGATGGAGAGGTTGGAGATGAAGGGGAAGGGGTGGGAGCCGTCGAAGGTCATGGGGGTGAGGATGGGGAATATCTGGGTTTCAAAGTATTTTTGCAGATATTTCTGCATTTCGGTGCCTAAGTCTTTGCATTTGTGGATGTAGATGCCTTCTTTTGCGAGGGCAGGTTTGAGGTACTGACTCCAGCAGCGGCAGGATTCTGCCTGAAGGGGGAGGAGGGTTCCGAGGATCTCCTGCATCTGTTCTGTGGGGGTCATGCCGTCCGGCGGGCGTTCAAGGACGCCGCCGCGAATCTGGCGGAGCAGACCGGAGACCCGGATCATCATGAACTCGTCGATGTTGTTTGCGAAGATGGAGAGGAATTTGACGCGTTCGAGGAGAGGGTGGCTGAGGTTTGCGGCTTCCTCGAGGACGCGGCGGTTGAACTGGATAAGAGAGATTTCCCTGTTGATATAGAGGGATTTGTCCGTGAGGCTGATTTGGCAGCTGAACGGGTCGCGGATATTGTCGGGGGTCATGTGTATGAAGTCTCCGGGGAGTTGTTACAGGTATATTTGTTTCCCATTGGTATCAGTCCTTTCTATGGGAACACTATTGGTCTAATTGTGTCTATTGAGATTCTATTCTTGTGTTTTCTTTCGTTTGAGGCAAAGTCTTGATACGTTACGATGACCTATAGGTATGGTATTATGATGCTGACTGATGAGGTGACTCCGGATGAGATTGGCGATAGTCGGACGCCGCATGTTTTCGGAGTACGAGGAGTTTCTTACTGGCCTCTTCACGCTCTTAATTAGTGTCAGTTTATCGTTTATTGCGGGAATTTATCTGGGTTCGGTGAATGAGGTTCTTCTGCTGATCCCTGGCCTGATGGTGCTGGTTACGCCGTCGATTAATATGCGCGGAGCGATAGCGGGGATTCTGACGTCGCGGTTGTCGTCGTCGATGCATCTTGGTGCGTTTGAGGTGCGGTTTTCACGCGGGACAGATCTGGGAGATAATCTGCGTGCATCGATTTTGCTGACGGTGATTATTTCGGTGCTTCTGGCAGTGTTCGGGAAGGTTATCTGTGTTGTTACGGGGACGGAGGTTATTGGTCTTGTTGATATGGTGATTATTTCAGTTGTTTCCGGTACAATTGCGGGTTTGATTGTGACGATGATTGGTGTTGTTACGTCGATTGTGTGCTACCGCCGGAGCTGGAATCTGGATATGGTGGGTGCACCGGTGGTGACGACGTTTGGGGATATGATGACGTTGCCGTTTCTGGTGATTACGGCGGTTCTGATGATGAGGGCGCCGGTGGAGCTGAAGCTGGTTCTGGGTGTTGTGGTGCTGGCAATGATTGTGTGGGCGGTTGTTTCGATGGGCCGGGCGACTGCGACGATGCGGGATGTGCTGCGGGAGGGTGTTCCGCTGCTTGCGCCGCTGTCGCTTCTGGGGATTGTTGCGGGTGTGTTGTATACGGATGGTCTGGAGAGTCTGATTGCAGCTGCGGCGGTTCTGATTCTGATGGCGCCGTTTATGAACGGATGTGGGTCTATCGGGGGTATTCTGACGTCGCGGATTGCGACGGAGATGCATATGGGTCTGGGGGATGCGGATTTTGTGCCGTCCCGGACGGTTTTGTGGCATTTTGTGGAGAATTATGCGTATGCTCTGCTGATTTTGCCGCTGATGGGGGTGGTGTCGCATTATGCGGCGGTTGCTGTTGGTATTACGACTCCGGGTCTTGTGCCGATGGTGTTGCTGTCGGTTGTTGCGGGAGCACTGGTGATTACGGTGATGAATCTGTTGGGGTATTATACGGCAGTGTTCAGCTACCGGATGGGGTATGATCCGGATAACTTCGGGGTGCCGGTGGTGACGAGTTCAATTGATCTGGTGGGGGCAACGGCACTTCTGCTGGTGATGATGGTGCTGTTGTGAGGAAGGTTACGGTGTTGAGGGATGCGGGACACAGGGAGGTAAGAAAGCCTCAAGCCTCATACCTATGCGGGAGATTTCCGGCGGTAGTATCCTGGCTGTTGCGCGGGGAAGGGTTTGTCCTTTTTCCTCCGCGTTTTTTCCGAAATTATTGGCTGATCCTTTTCTACCGTCTCAGATTATATTTATATTATAAAAAACAAATATGTACCACAAGAGAGTTATTACGGAGCACATTCATGGATGATAGAGAGTGTGCGGGCTTTTTTCCTGTGTGTGTTTTGTTGTTCCTGTATGGGTGAGGCTTGAGGTATGAGGCTTTTACCTACGTGAGATGATGCTGATGCCGATACGGTGAGAGGATCACCGGTTGATAGAGAACAGGTTGTGTTTTGTATCGCTTGTTGCAGGGTGACGATTAGACAGGCATCTGTTCTTCCGAATGGTTACGTTCGCTTCTTTTGGTTTTCTTCCTTTGCTAATTTTTTGGGTGCCGTCGCCGTTTCCCGTGCAGGATTGGTTCATGCAGTTCCCTGTTGTGTTCCGTGGATCGAGGAGGTGGAGGTAGGTGATTTTTCTGATCATAGTTTTGTGGTGATGTCCGGGTGTTTAAGGAGTCGTGACACTGAATCGCGAACAGCTCAGGAAATATCGGGTGCTTTCCTCTGGGCTGTATCTCTTGTTTTCTTTCGTAGTATTTGAGGGTATTGTGCAAAAATTAAGTTTTATTTTTGGAAAATATTGCTTTGTGATATTGAATTTTTTTAGCGAAAACACAAATATGTTTGAGTCTGAGTATTCGTGCACAAATTTATAGTGTCTATTTTGCTAATTATTTCCTGTGATAGTTAAGAAAAATGCTCTTGTCATTGGAAATTTGAAATTTTCAACGAAATAATGGGTGTGTAAAATATAATTTATACATAATATGTGTTGTTTTAGTGATTTCTTGCTATGGTGTGAAAAATTTTGTTTAGAGGATATTTTGTTATTGATGATTAATTGATTAATAATTTATCTGTCAGGAATATTTATATGTTAATAATATAAGGTACTGTGTGTATGCGTCATTGGATGTGCATTGGTCTATTTATTTTCATTTTAGGTATTGGCATCGTGTCTCCGGTGATCGGAGACACAGAGTATGCGGTTGGTGATACAGAGGCGTTTCAGACTGCATGGGATGCTATGAACATATCAGGTGAGACCGAGATTACGATCATCTTCACAGCGGATAGTATTAACGTGAAGAAGTTTTCCGGAGTTGCGGGAAAGCACATCACTCTGCAAAGTACTGCGGGACAGCAGTTTACTATCTCCAATATAGGCGTGAATCTTATTGGCAACCTAACCTTTGACAACGTGCGGTGCTATAATAGTGACTCCAACATTTATGCAAACAGCCATCTGTTTGAAACAACAGAGAATTTTACTGGTGGGATAGGATATCTCTATGGTGGGGGAAATGAGGGAATGGATGTGAATGGAGATACCCATCTCGTTCTGCGCGGCGGTAACTTTGATAATATGTATGGAGGAGGACGAGACAGCAATGTCAGCGGAAGTACACACATCCTCGTTGATAATGTCGCCGTCCGTACAGGTAATTTGTTTGGCGGGGGATATGCGCATCAGACTCCTCATGGTATAGTTGGAGGAGACACCCACATACACATTCGTCAAGGTACAAATGGTCTCTTGTTTGGCGGCGGGCAAAACAGTTATTCCACTACGGCAGACAGTAGA
>JAISHD010000022.1 GCA_031262705.1 Methanocalculaceae archaeon
CTTCAGTGTCAGAGGTGGTGGAAAAGATGTGGCCCCGGCCTTCATACTCGTAGCGCAGCTCATCGGTGTTGACCAGATTTCCATTGTGGACGATGGAGAGCGAGTGGCCACGGAACAGAAAGTTGAACGGCTGAATATTTTCCGGTTTCGATCCACCGGTTGTCGGATACCGGACATGACCAAGTCCGGTTTTACCGGAGAGGCTGTGCAGAATGTCACTCGTGAATATCTCGGAGACCAGACCGTATCCTTTGTATTTGTGGACTAGTCCGTTGTCGTATGTGGAAATCCCTCCGCTTTCCTGCCCGCGATGCTGAAGTGCATACAACGCCCAGTACAATGAACCCGAAACCTCGAAATTTGCGACGATGCCTGCGATACCGCACATGTGGAGACATATTGGCCCCGAGGAATAATTAGTTACTCGTCTCCTGTCGGGGCTGACTGCTGCCGAAGATCAGGGAGTCCGGAGATTTCACGATAAAACAGTTTCAACTCATCCTTGATCTCTGGTGGAAGATCGCGCTTCGGAATATTTCGGATTGCCCCTTCCAGACCATACAGCCGATGGATGCAGGCCGACTCATCGATAGATCGTATCAAAAGCCAAGCCTGCCTGCTTCCTGCACTGCGCAGATCACCGGCAGTTGTGATGCCGACTGCATTCAGCTGAGATTCAACAATTTTTCCAATATTCGGGAGGTCTGCAAGTTCACCCATGATTGCTTAAGGCAGAATAAAAACCGCAGCAACAATGACCGTGGTCCATTTTGCGTCCGCGCCGCAGGTTGCTGACGCGGCAAGGTGGCTGGTCTTGATGATCTTGCCGCTTGCGAGGTACACCTGCTCGCGTTCCTGCCATGCAGTCTCCGGATCGAACGGGATGTCCATGATCGTCGCAAGCATTGTTGCCGCAAGATCCTCGGCATACTCGCCACACTCGCGACCCGAGATGTCTGCGGCATGGTACTCGGAAAGATATCCATGCTGTTTTCCGTGAATCTCAGGGACCGCAAGTCCGACAGATGCGGCGATGTTCTGACCCGGAACATTTGTTTCCGTCCGCGCCATGACACAGTAGACGATTTCACCCGGCGAGAGATGGGGAAGTCCTTCCTCGCGGGAGATGATATCGGCATCCGGGGGCATGATGGAAGAGACGGTTACGAGGTTGTACGGGGCAAGTCCCGCATCCCTGAGAGCCATTTCAAAGGATACCAGCTTGTCTTTATGAGTACCGCATCCTCTGGTGAAAAATACCTTTTCGGGAACAACCATAATTCTTTAAAAAATCGATGTGCATCTCATTAATAGTTGTGATTTACCTTTCTGCTCCCGAATGTTAACAGTTAATAATCGTGCTCGCTAATTACTTGGTAAGTACTCTGCACCCAGCCGGATGGATATTCCCCTTTTCCTTCGGCAAAATGAAAATTGTACTAATATTATCAGGTCGATGTTATGGCGGACTCAGTTGTAGACAGTATCCTTGCCGCACGCTACTATCGCGTCGGTGAGAAGTCATTTGAGGATGTGTGCCGGCGTGTGGCAGATGCCCTTGGCGAAACACCAGAGGAGACGAAAGAATATTTTGAGGCGATGATGAGCCTCGAATTTCTCCCGAACTCACCAACGCTGATGAATGCAGGAACACCACTCGGACAGCTGTCCGCCTGTTTTACGCTTCCGGTGAATGATTCCCTTTCGGAGATCTTTGATGCGATCCGCTGGGGCGCAATTATTCACCAGTCAGGAGGCGGTACCGGCTACAACTTCTCCCACCTCAGACCGGAAGGCTCGCCGGTCCGTTCGACGGACGGCGTTGCATCCGGCCCGGTGTCATTTATGCGTGTCTTTAATGCGGCGACGGATGTGATCAAGCAGGGTGGCAGGAGACGCGGCGCGAACATGGGCATTCTAAATGTCTGGCACAAGGACATCATGAAGTTCATCAAAAGCAAGGCGAAGGAGGGAGACTTTTCGAACTTCAACATCTCCGTGATGATGAACGATGAGTTCATGAAAGCTGTTGCCGCAGGCGATCTGGATCGCGAGTGGCTGAAGACGACCGAGGGTGAGACGGTAACGATTCGCGAGATATGGGACGGCATTGTGGAAGGCGTCTGGAAGAACGGCGAACCAGGTATTCTGTTCTATGATACGATTAATCAGAAGAACCCAACACCGCAGCTGGGACCGATCGATACGACGAACCCGTGTGGAGAACAGCCGCTGCTGCCGTTCGAGTCCTGTGTTCTGGGCAGTATCAATCTCGCGAAGTTCATCCGTGCGGACGGTGTGAACTACGATGCGCTGGATAAGATGACGCGGATGGCGGTGCGATTCCTAGATGCGGTTATCACGAAGAATGTGTTCCCGATTGATCAGATCAAAGAGGCGACCAATCGCACCAGAAAGGTGGGTCTGGGTCTGATGGGCGTGCATGATGCGATGCTGATGCTCCGCATTCCCTACGATTCAGAGGCAGGCCGCAACTTTTGCGAGGAAGTTATGGCACGCATCAATGATGTGGCAACGGAGGAGTCTGAACGGCTCGGAAAGGAGAAGGGAACGTTCCCGGCCTATCAAGGATCGGTCTGGGACAAGCAGGGAAAGATTATGCGCAACGCTGCCCTTACGACCATCGCACCGACCGGTACCATCTCGCTGCTTGCGGGGTGTTCATCGGGTATCGAACCGGTGTTTTCCTATGCGTACACCCGCCGGAACACAGTGGGCAAGACGTTTATTATGGTTCACCCGTACTTCGAGGCGGAGCTGCGCCGCATGATTGCAGGACTTGGCCTTACCGGCACGGAAGCCGAGGCAAAACGTGATGAGGTTATCAACCATGTGCACGAGACAGGATCAGTGCAGGACGTTCTCTGGCTGCCGGATGCCTTCCGTGCGGTGTTTAAGACGGCACTTGATATCCGGTGGAAGGATCATGTGCTGATGCAGGCAGTGTTCCAGAAACATGTGCATGCGTCAATCTCCAAGACGATCAATATGCCGTTCTCTGCTACGAAGGAACAGGTCGCAGACGCGGTACTGCTCGCATGGAAGGAAGGCATCAAAGGTATGACGCTGTACCGGACCGGATCGCGGGAAGATGTAGTGCTGGCTCTTGAGAAGAAAGAGGAGGAGAAGGAAGAGCCGGCAGCAGTTCCGGAGCCGAAGGTTGTACAGCAGTTGCCGTTTTCCCGTCCGCGCGAACTGGACGGCAGAACGTTCCTTGCACAGTCGGGATGCTGTCGTCTGTATATTACGGTGAACACACTGGATGGAAAACCGATGGAGGTGTTCATCCGGACAGTGGGTGCGGGATGCGAAGCAAGCAGCAATGCTCTGGGCAGAAGTATCAGTACTGGCTTGCAGAACGGTGTGCCCTACGAGAAGTTTGTGAAGCAGTTTGCGAAGGTGAGCTGTATTTCTGCTCTGCGGAACAAGAGTTCGGAGGGTATGTCCTGTGCGGATGTTGTCGGCAGGTGTATTGAGCTTGCGGCGACGAACCAGGCAATTACAACGCTGGACAACTGGACGGTTAAAACAGTGACAGCCGGAACGAAGAAGGGTAATCCGTGTCCGGAGTGCGGCGAACCGCTGGACTTCGGCGAGGGATGCAACATGGGCATCTGCAAGCACTGCGGATGGAGCGGGTGCAGCTGACCACCCCGCTTCTTTTTTTCTCATGCGGGGTTTGCATCCACAGGAGCGGAGCAGGGCAACTCCACAGAAAAAAACCGACTCAGATGAAAACCTGCCTCGCAGGTTCGAACACGGTTGATAGGGTTTTTAGGAACAACACCTGCAGCCGGGGATGCGACTACAAAAGAGAAGGACGTTTCAATGAGTTAATTGAAAACAAACTGATATTTTTTGAGAAACTGTTTTCTTGTATCTGATATAGCCGCAAGAACCACATTCTGTTTTTGTACCTGATTCAACATAGATCCACAATGTACAAACACCAGCTACAAAAAAGATAACTCGATAGAATCAAACCTAAATAAAAAATAACTCCGAAAAATGAATGAGTTTGGAGGCGACCCTATCATCTGCATATCCCCTCCTCCAAAAATGTTGCGATAAATAACACTCCGTAATGCAATAATCCTACAAACATTTTTGAACGTATTTATCATAACCCCAGTATTTTTTATGAGTTAGTGAAGATAAATACATTTTTTAAGATTGTTTTTTGTCACAAACTGTGACAGAACGTTCAATTATCGCGTGACCAAAGTATATTGTATGCCCCAATTTACTTGTCCGAAGTGTGGTGCCGGACTCGAGGTGAAAGCCGGGACACATATTGCCACCTGCCAATATTGTCAGACCACCACCTACATTGACAGAAGTACCGCGCTCTTCTTCTATCTGGTGCCTTTCACCATTGATGAAACCAAGGCAAAAGGAATATTCAAACGCTGGTCTGCTGGACCGTCCATGGCAAAAGAGCTGGAACACAACGCAGTGATTACAAAATTTGCAAAAGAATATTTTCCAGTCTTCCAGTTCCGCCGGTTGGTGAAGGAAAAAGAACAGATAGTGGTGAAACCTGCAAAAGGTACAACACTGCCCGGCATGCAGAACCTCGTCATCCCTCCCGGAAGTCTGACAATATTTGATACCGCCACTGCAACCGATGGAGCGGAAGTCCTCAAGCCGGACCTCAGCATAGACCCATACTTCGAAGATCTTCCCGGAAAAGCTGTCGATCAGTCAATTGTGTACTTTCCGGCTTATGAGGTCACTTACACATTCAAAGGGGAAAAGTATGAGCTGGTTATTGACGGATCATCCGGAGATGTCTATACCGGTCCGTTCCCCGGGAGAAGTTCCGGATCCTACCTCTCCGTGATGGGACTTGCAGCTGCTCTTGGCCTTTTCGGAGGTCTCCTTGGCATTCTGGTTAACCCGGTCTTTTTCGTACTGGTCATTGCAGGATTTTTTGCCGGGAATATTCTCGGAACAAAACTCGTACAAAAATCTATGGAGTCGAAAAAATGAGCGAAACCACAAAACTTCTGGTGACCATGACCTGCCCCTACTGTGGCGGACAGGTACTATGCGAAGAAGGAGAAAGCCTTGCCATCTGTACATACTGCGACTCGGTCTTCTCTCTTGATGCAGAAGAAGGAGCTGCACAGGTGATGTACAAACTCGCCGTCACAAAAGACAAAGCCGAAAAAACTGTAAGAGGGTGGATGGCCAATGGGAGAAAGGCAGAAAACTTAAGCAAAGATGCAGAAATTGCAGAAATATATCCGATATACCTCCCGTTCTGGCGTCTGATTGCTCGGGGAAAAGCCTGTGTCTGCGGGTACGATGAGGACAAGGATAAAGATGGACACACGAGAAAAACGCCTCGTGAAGTACTCATCAACCGTGAGTATGTGTACAATGACATCGCCTGCAATCCAGGAGATCTTGGTATTAATTCCATCAGGATTCCAAACAATGCCCAAGCGGTCAGCTTCGATGACGGAGAGATTGCAACATTTACCTCCACCCTTTCCAAAGACGACAGCTATCGAAGTGGTTGCGAAGCAATTATCGCCGAAGCAATTCATGACGGAAAACAGTCTATAGACAAAATTACTTTTTCCAAAGGATTCTGCTTCCCCAAAGGATTCACCAAAGTGTACTATCCATTCTGGATTGTCCGCTATACATATCAGGACCGCAGCTACTTTGCAACCGTCGACGGCATCACCGAAGAGATCGTTTCAGGCCGTGCGCCGGGAAATGTGAAGCGGCAGGGCCTATATGCCGGAGGAGGAGGAACAATTGCCGGATCAATGGCAGGTATAGGAATTGGATTTGTCAGTATGGGTGAAGAAACCGCAGGATTTGCTATTCCTCTCCTCTTTGTTGCAGCGATACTCATCTGGTACAGCTACCAGCAGTTCCGCTACGGAGACGAAGTCCTTCAGGGAAGTCTGAAAGGTTCCGGTATTCAGGAAGGAGCGAAAATTGGAAAAGTGGACACGGTGGTGACCGGTACACACGACTACTTCTCCTGAGGTACGAGGAATATGATTCTCAAAGAACTCAAATGTCCTGGATGCGGGGCGCCGATCAAATCAAAAACACGAGACATGATGATGCAGTGTTCCCACTGCGGCAAAATTCACCTGTACACGAAGTCTGCAAAAGGCTTGAACGATGTTTCGTATCAGATAGTCGGTGCATCAAAAGAAGGAAAAGATGAACTGATCTATGTTCCGTTCTGGGTTGTTCATGCTGAGCCTGTGGTCAGAAAGGAAAAGATCTCCGGAGGAAGAATCGGTCGATTCATCAAAGATCAGCGACAGATGCGGGGGATGCGGGACTTTTATGTCTGTGCAGCCTCCGAAATTCCGGAAGAATTCTCCCGCGTCTGGAACATGGATCTCACTTTGGATCAACCGGAACTTTTCGAAATCTCAGATTTCCGGGGAGGGAAACGTGCCCTGATGACCATGGAGAAGGAGACAGCAGGAGACAACGCGGAGTTCCTGTTTCTTCGGTATGAAACAGAAATTCCCGGAACACTGCAGGATCTGGATTACGACTTCACGATCAAGACCACCCGTGTGATCTATATTCCGGCATACAAGTCCGGAAAAAAATTCACCATAGGAGTATAAAAATGGGAAACAATGAAGACAAACGGTTTCAAATCGCCTGGCTGGGAGTAATCCTGATGCTGGGCACAGCAATTCTTGCAGGATACTTCGGACTCGGGATGATGACAGCAGCAGGAATATTCTTCCTCGGTATCGGACTTCTTGTTGCTGCCCTTTCCTTTGCAATTGGGAGAAAGGATCTCGTGATTACCGGAGCAGGAATTATCTTACCGGAGCAGGAATTATCGGAGTTGTTCTTGGTGCATTTCTGATCCTCTGGGATGTTCTGCCAAAAGCAACCAATGGAACAGTATCATTTCCCCTTCTGGCAGGTTCGACACTCGTTGTTCTTGCCGTTGCAGGAGTGGCATACGTTATAGCAAAGAGGTAGGTAAAACGATGACAGATTTGCGGGAAAAAGTTGCAAATGAACGAGGGCTAATCAAAAAACTCCAACTCGCCATACCCGGATTTCGCGGATATCGGCTTCGGGAGGATGTCCGTATTGCCGACAGCATGCTGCGCATACAGCTTGCCGATTACCTCAATACAAATGTTCTCAGAGGACTGGAATCAGTTCGTGAAACCGCCGGAAACAATCTGGAACTGGACCTGATGAACGATATTGCGACAGTAATCTCTCAGGCAAAAACACTTGAGTCGCGTATCCGCCATGCAGAACAGGGGTATTCAGGCATTTCTCCGGCATATCATGTGGAGGAGGCGGATCTCAACGAACTGTACCAGTATGATCTTTCCCTGCTGGATGAGATATCTGCGGCAACCGCTGCAACCCAATCAGCAGTTGCCGCCGCAAACTCAGGAGATTTTTCTGAAACCGCCGTATGTTTGCGGGAAGTAAAATCCGATCTTGGTACGCTACGATCAGCATTTGAGAAGCGGATTGAAACAATGGCAGAACTTGGTGCATTTTAATGGGGTTATTCTCAAAGCTCAATGAAAAAATAGGATCCGGAACCGACATTGAGGGAGCTGACTCCCGGAAAGGATTCTACTGGGTTGAGGATCAAAAAGGCGAAAACGTGATGTGGCGCCTTCCAAGAAACGTAATGTGGAACGACAACGTACTGGTCAGAGAGGATGAGTACGGTGTGTTCTTCCGCGATGGAAAAGCGTTGCAGGTATTTGATCGGCCCGACCGGTACTCGCTGACCACACAGAACATTCCGGT
The DNA here is from genome assembly GCA_031262705.1 of Methanocalculaceae archaeon. Lineage (GTDB taxonomy): Archaea > Halobacteriota > Methanomicrobia > Methanomicrobiales > Methanocorpusculaceae > Methanocorpusculum. The sequence continues at coordinate 7,807 of JAISHD010000022.1, forward strand.
TCTGAAAAATATTGCAGGAACAGTTCTGGGAAACGTACAGATCGGAGAGTTTTTCTGGGTACAGAAACGGGAGTTCCGAGATAAGTTTGGTACCAGCCAGCCTCTGGCGTTCCGTGATACGGACTTTGGTGTTGTACAACTGCGGATGTTCGGGCAGTTCTCGTATAAAGTAACAGATCCGCTTATGATGATTACGGAGTTTATCGGAACAAAAGGCCTGACAACCTCAGAGGAGATCGTGTCTTGGCTGAAAGATCAGGTCGTGATGATCCTAAACGATACGCTGGGAGAGCTGAAAAACAGGAAACATATGGGCGTACTTGACATGCCCGCATACCTTCAGGAGATCGAACAGATATGTCTGGGAAAACTCACGAAAGAGACCGAGGTCTATGGTCTGAAGATCATGAAGTTTGCCGGACTGAACATCAATATGCCTGAGGAAGTTCAGGAAGCTATCAACAAGCGCGGTGCAATGTCCGCTCTTGGCGTGAACTATATTCAGTATCAGTCCGGGAAAGCAATGGAAGGAATTGGTGAAGGAGCCGCACAGGGAGGTGGCGAAGGAGCAGGATTTGCGATGATGGGAGCAGGTATGGGAGCGGGGCTTGGCATGGGCAACATGATGGCACAGGGAATGGCAGGAGGAGGACAGCCCGCACCTTTCGGAGGGCAGGTACTTGCTGCCCCACAGCAGGTAACAGGATCACCACAGCCGCAGAGTACGTGTCCGAAATGCGGAACTCCGGTTACTACGAGAACAAAGTTCTGTCCCGAATGCGGTGAAAAACTCGGACAGTCATTCTGCTCTGAGTGCGGGGCAAAGATGGTGCCGGGCATGACGTTCTGTCCTGAGTGCGGGAAGAAACTCTGAATGCGGCACAGTGATGGTAAGATAGTCTGGATTTATTTCTTTTTGAGGGTGAGTAAGAGTATGAAGTATATGCACGTGCCGTTTCAAAGTGACGGGCTGTGGTGTGACGGGGATTTGTATCTTCCTGACAATGTTGACAAACCCCCGGTAACTATTTTTGTACACGGACTGGGATATCCCCGGTTTGCCGGACTGATGCCGTTTATGTATCCTTTGCTTGATGCAGGAATTGCGGTTTATGCATTTGATTTCAGGAATATTACCTTTTCAGAAGGTGAGCCGAGAAATATGATTCACCCTCAAGAGCAGGTACGGGATCTGCAGGCCGCGATTTCCCATCTGCGAAATTTTTCTGCTGTTGACGGAGAAAGGATAGGATTGTGCGGAATCTCGGTATCTGCAGGGCATGTCCTGATAGCCGCAGCAGAAGATCATCGTCTGACTGCAATTACGTGCGTCATTCCCTGTCTGGATGTGAAAAGCTACGTGCTGAGCAGAGGTGTGGGATTTTTTCTGCCGCTGTATCTGGCCTCTATGCTGGACAACATCAGCAATCGTCTGGGACTGTCACCAATAGATCTTCCGATGAAACTCCCGGTGTATCTGTTCGCCGGATGCGAATCTCCGGATTTTTATCCGGACTATGAGATATCCTGCAAAAAGGCGGGCAGAAAGTCTGGTCATGACGTCATTACGCTTTCCCTGTACCAGAAGGCAACCGAGAAACGTATTGTCTGGACAAATCTGTTTCCGGCACGGTTAATACCAAATCTTCTGCAGTTTCAGCCGCAGAAGGCAGTCCCCAACGTCAAAAGTCCGGTACTGATAGTTGCAGCGCGGAATGATTCCGTCGTTCCGTACTCCTCAGTACAAAGTGTGGCAGAAAAGCTTTCGGAGGTGGAGCTGATCTCCTATGCAGGAGATCATTTTGAAATGGGAAGGCATCTGGAGCTGAGAGAGGGCGTGACGGATTTCTTTCGCCGGAAATTTTCAGAGAACAGTTGAGACAAAACGATCCCAGGATTTTCAGGAACCATCCATTTCCCGAGAAAAATAACTGATATATAGCAGGCATGACATAGTTATGTTCATTGTGTTCTGCCGGAAGCTTGACAATCTGATGAATATTACGAAGACAACCAATACATCTCTTGCACTTTCTTTATCCGTGGTTCCTTCCTACATCTGCCGTCTCCGGAATGGAGAACGTCCTCTTCCCAAGAACAGTGATCTGCTGCAGCCCATGGGAGAATACTTTGCCGGAAAAATCACCAATGAATTTCAAAAAAAAGTCCATCATGCAGGATGGAGGGCGCATTTCCCGCAGATAAAGTACTTCTCGCTACAGCCCTGACACGCTGGCTTTCCGAAACCGATGCCGGAGAGAAGACTTCGCTGGCGAGTGATGCAAAGATCTGGAAAACACCAAAGGCCAACAGTCAGCCAACAGACACACTCTATTACGGCCGTACCGGTAAACAGGATGCAGTTATCAGATTTTTCACCGAAATTCTCCGGCACGAAGAACCCCAGACACTGCTTTTGTTCAGCGATGAGAATATGGACTGGATGACGGAACCCGAATACTTCCAACAGTGGGGGACTCTTCTGATGCAGATTTTGCAGAAAGGAAATCATATTAAAATTATTCATACAGTAAGCCGCAAAGGCCAGGAAATGGACGCTGCGATACGCGGATGGCTCCCTCTCTATACCACAGACAGAATTCATCCCTACTACTGCCCAGAACCAAAAGACGGTATTTATCGGAGGACGTTGTTTATCGCTCCGGAAACTGCTGCCATCAGTTCGTTTTCTATTCAGGACAATACTGATGCCGCACCGAACCTGTATGTCACTGATCCCGAGGCGATACTACGTGCTTTTACGAAAGAGTTCGAGGGTTATATCAGTATCTGTAAACCGCTGATGCAAAAATATTCGCCACTCGCTGAAAATTCTGCATATCAGACGATTTTGTAGGAGTGGGAAGAGACGGACGCAACGCTGCATCTGATGCCTGAGTATCTTTCGGAGATCTCATTCCCATCCGGCTTTATGGCTGCCTGCTGCAGCCGCGCGGGCCGGGAGGATCTTTCTGCGTTCGTGCAGGATCGGACTGCCCATATACTGCGGCAGCTTTCGTTTTGTACGGTGTATGATCTTCTTCATCTTCCGGATCCCAAGCTGGTGCTGGATGGAAAGATCCGGATTCCCCGTGTCTCCTATCCGGATGTTCCTGTTCTGTGGTATACACCTGAGGAATTTTGTGCACATCTGCAGCAGATCATTTTTCTCCTCAGGACCTGTCCCGCCTATCACGCAATTATTCACTCGGCGGAGGAACATTACATAATGCAGGTGAAAGAGCGGACAGGGGCGTTTGTTCTTGGCAAAATGGAGAATCTGGCAGCATACTTTTTCAATGAACCCCAGATAACTGCGAGTTTTCAAAGTTCTCTCATAAAAAAAGTTCAAAGTTATTCTGCAATTTCCCGTGAGGATACGATCTCCCAGCTGGAAGAGTATACCCAATCTCTTGCTGCGATGAGGTGATTTCAGGAGAGGATTTGGCAGGGAGTAACAGGGACGGCGGCGAAAGACTGTCCAAACTTTTTTTTATACTCTCATGATCCACATACCAGCATTGGAATACAGTGAAAGATGAAGATAATATTTCTCGTAATATTACTGTGCGGACTGCTGATGGTCTCCGGCGGAGCGGCGACGGAGAAAGAAGCATGGATCAAAATCGATCCGATTCAGCAGCCGGAGACAGGCGATCCGTACATCATCACCGGCAGTACAAACATTCCTGCCGACACGGCAATCGTTCTCAAAATATATCGGTATGACGGAACACTTCCAACGCCGGGCGAAAAAGAGATCCGAAATCTTCCCGCGACATTCACCTACACAATGATCGTTGACGGAAACGAACATGTTCGCAACTGGTCGGTTGACGTACTGAGACCTGAATTACTGCATGCCGGGAACTATCGCTACGTTGCGGCGATGAATCTGATGCATGATGATGATAAACTGCTTGCCGTTGCATCTCTGCCGAAACCAACCGTCTGGGCCGCAGTGTATCCGGTTCCCGACCGGACGGTCGGTGATGCCGTCCGCATCTCCGGCACCACAAACATTCCGGAAGGCGAAACCGTTCGCGTCGAAGTCGTCGCGCCGGCCTCTGGACAAAAACCCATGGTTCAACAGGATGCCACAGTCGCCGGAGGCGACGATGGGACTAACACATGGACAGTTGTGATGGACACCGCAGGATTTTTTCCGGGGATGTATACAGTGAACCTCAACAACGTCCTGCATCAACAGGGGCCGAACTTCAGACTGGAACCCGCAGCAGATATGAGTCCGTGGTGGATCATCTTCGATCCAATGCAGGACGTTCCCGCAGGTGAACCTCTCGTGATATCCGGTGCAACAAATATTGCCGCCGAAACGCCACTCGATATCGTGGTACAGTCATCAGGTTCGTCTGTTACAGGGCCCGACTATCCGAAAGCATTCACTGGCACCATCATAGTGAAAGAAGGAAAGAACGACATCAACTTCTGGGGCATCATAACAGCCACAACCGGCTGGAGGGAGGATCAGTATGAAGTGATCGTAACGGATACGGCAACCGGAGTTCAGAAGCGGGCGTATGTGAATCTTCGCAGTCCTAAAGAACTTGCAGCAGCACCACCCGCCGCAAACCATTGGATCACCATGAACGAAGTATCCTATCTGGCACAGGGAAACTACGTGTTCTTTGGCAGTACAACCGTCCCGCCGGGAACAACAATTATCGTTGATGTTTACCGCATTGATACTGCGGTGTCCGGCACCCCGGAAGAGTTCTCTCCGCATTCAAAAATATACAGTACTTCCGCAGTGGTGATTCAGGGGGACGGAGTAAACCACTGGACAGCAACATCCGCACTCATGCCGGCTCAGGTGCCGGAGAAAAACGTCCGTTATATTGCAGTTGCCTACCCGCAGGAGTTTTCCCGCGCATCCCAGGTAACAAGAATGGTTCCCGTCACCGGGGACTGGACAACGGTCGATCCAATCCCCGACGGAGTTATCGGCGATCTGATTCCGATCTCCGGCAGGACAACATACCCGCCCGGAGAATGGATCACGATTGAGATGCATAGTGTTCCCTGGACGGCGGTACCGGATCAAAAACCCAAAGAACCGGTGTTCATCAAAGAAGTTATGATCGAAAAAGGATCTGTCTGGTCTCTGGTACTGGACACCGCGGATCTCCCTATGGACACCTACACCATCATTGCAGACGACGCCCCGTATCTCTCCGGTCCGATCTTTTCCCTTGCACTCCCTGAAGAACGGAAATGGATCGCGGTCGATCCGGTACCGCTCGTTACGCAGAACTCGACATTCACACTTTCCGGCACAACCGGTCTTGACAAGGGGATGCAGATCTTAATCGAAATTCTGCCGCAGTATTTTGATGCGATACTGGCCAACGACTCCAAAGGCAGTTACGCTGCCTCTTACAACAGTATCTCCAAGACAGCAAAGGTCAAAGAAGGAGAAAACGGCATCAACACATGGAGTGTCCCGTTCGACACCCGGAACTGGAAAACAGGTGTCTATGTGACAAAAATCATAGCAGTCGAAGTGAATGCCTTCACACCCGATACCGAGTTTGAACTTTATCCGGAAAATTCAGTCCCGCCGAAGGAAACACAGGCACTAGGCTTTGGTTTCATTCCCGTACTGTTCACTGCCGCAGTCATCCTCATGCGCAGATAACGAGTGGTTGGCCAATCTTTATTTATAGTCCTCACGGGAAATTACCACACAACGGATGCGTGATGAGGATGAAGAAACTATTTTTCGTGGTACTGTTGTGTGGACTGCTGATGGTCTCCGGCGGAGCAGTAGCGACGGAGGAAGAGTACTGGATAACCATCGATCCCATTCCGGATCAGATGCTCGGGACAACGTACACAATCTCCGGAGAAACAAATCTCTCTGCGGGAAGCAACCTGCTCTTTGAACATGACTGGACTGACTGGGAATGCCGCGACACACGGTTATACTTCCCGCCAGCAAACTCCGGAATGACTGCATCGGTAATTCAGGCAGAGCAGGGCAGGAACGATGCAAACATCTGGCGTGTCATCATGAATACTTCGGGGTTTGCGTATGCACGGGAATTTTTGGTAAAAATTTATTCGCTTGACACCCCGGCCTGGAACAGGACCACCTACAACCTCCTCGAACCAACGCCGGAAACACCATGGGTCATCATCGATCCCATTTCGGATCAACACCGCGGAACCTCCGTCACCATAACCGGCTCCGTGTTCCGGCCGCAGGAAGGAAGACTCCTCATCACCATACAGCCGGTGTGGTTCGATCACAACACCGCTCCCGACACCGCAGAACCTCTTCCCTTCGTGAAACAGATGCAGATAATCGTGCCGGAGGGAACCACAGAATCGTATCACTGGAACATCTCCCTTGACACCACTGACCTCTCGCCGGACATGTACCGGGTGGATGTATCCGGCATCGACTACGATCTCGGCACGCAGAACCGGACCTTCCTCCTTTTCGGCAATGGGGAAGAAAACAGCCGCGTGATAGAAATATCCCCCGTGAAACATGCAGTTGAAGGAGAAACACTCACCGTGCAGGGATCCGTCAACACCAAAAACGCAGCAACACTGGTGTACGAACTGGTGCCGAACGGCATATCCTCCTCCCGTGCAGAAATCCGAACAGGATACCTCAGAACAGCACCGGTACAGGCATACGGCGCAACCGTTGACAAAACATTCTGGGAAACTACAATCGACACCGCAGGACTCAAAGCAGGAAACTACACGCTGAAAGTCTCAGCACTTGACGCACCGGTCACCGCCACGGCAGAGATCGAACTGCCGGACAAAAGAGCCGTCCCACCCTCCGCCACGCAGACACCCGGATTCGGATTCGGCATCCTCGCAATTGCATTCGGAACAGCAGTAATCTTCGGGACACTCCGCAGAAAATAAAAAAAAGATCACGCGCCGTTCTTCTTGAACAGCCGGAGGCAGCGATCCTTGTACTCCTCCTCCGTGATCACACCCGTATCCCGCAGAAGCTTCAGTGACTCAAGACACGCATCAACCATCTCCTCCTCAAAGGAATCCTGCGGCTCAAGCGTAATCGACATTGGAATCGTCGTCTTTTCCGACGGCGGAACGGGCGGCATCGCTGCGGATGACGCACGCGGCAGGGGCGTCGGGAGCGATACCTTCACCGGTTCTTTTAACTCAGGAACCGGCAGTTTGTCAAGTTCCTCCGCAATCACTGCCGCAGCTTTCTCCTCCTTCTGCATTTTTGAGGATGGTTTTGGTGTCACATACACCTCGGAATCATCCTCATCAGCAGGCACCAGCGGCTCGGTTGCAAGCTTCGCAAGCATCCCGCCGCCAGGATTGCGGCGGTGCGGGCGTTTCTCCGGCAGAATCATCGCATCCCCCCCCTCCTCATTCGCCCACTGGGAATCAGTAACACCCGGGCCGTCCCCGAGAACCGTCGCATCATTCACTGAACCTTCCGTCAGCTCCGCAATCTCTGCCTCTTCCGCCTCGCTCTCTGCTGTCTCGATCATCCGCTGAACCCGCGAGTTTAGCGCAGCAGACTTCACCTCCGCATCAGCTGCCGGGACAATCTCCGGGACCTCCTCAAATACATCCTCGTCCTCAGCCTCCGGCGGGAAATGTTCGAACAGTTTCTCCGTTGGCTCAAAGCATCCAAGACCCGGCATCTCCTTGTCCTCAAACAGATCCTCGGCGGGAATAGTCGGAACCGAAGAGAGAACCGGATCGCTCTCCTTCACCATATACTCATCCGTCAACAGATTCTGCCGGTGCAGGAACTTCCACTCGCCGCCCACCTTCTCGATCATCAGATCACGGAACGTCAGAAGAGCCGCCCGCACCTCCTCAGGCTTATTGCGGATGCGGTCAAACACATTCATCTCGCCGTCAAGACGGGTAAAGGTCAAAACTGTGGAAAGACCGCGGGTAAACTTCACATGAACCCGCAGCAGATCCACATAATTGATCTGAAACACCCGGTACACCACCGACGTCTCCGGATATGCGCAGACAATCCGCAACCGCGTGATTAAAATCGGAAGATGATAGTTCTCACTGCTGCGGGCGTAGAGCACTTCCAGAACCTCTTCGTCGGCCGGGATCTCATCCAGTATCTCGATCGGGAGATCGTATTCATAGAGAACTTCGGGTCGCACAGTTACCTTCTCAGATATTGCATAGTAGTTTGGTGCTGTTTCTTTGTTAAAGTTCGTAATTCAGCAGGGGCCGGTCACTTCTTTTTTTTTCGGAGTTTGCGGAGAAACGCGTTGCGTCCGTTCTCATCCCCCGAGATCCACCACGGAGTCCATGCAGGATTCCAGCGCAGAACAAGAGCAGTAAGTACTCCTGAAAAAACTGTAGAGAAGAGAAGCGCCGCAAGGAAAAATCCGAAGATGGAACCACCTATCAGAGGAACAAAACCTGATGAGAACATAACGCAGTATGCGGCGAGATGCGAAGCCACAAGGATCAGCACCCAACCGAGATTTCGTTTCGTGAAGTTCGTTACCACAAGATAGCCGACAGCACATCCGCTCCCGAGCGCAAAAAGACAGATCGGATAACCAAGCTGCGGCAGAGCAGACGCCGGGAACAGCACGCCGGTTCCAAGAACCGACATGAACAGACCGACAATCGCAGGAACGGCAATCCGCTGACCGGTGGGACATGTCCGCGTGAAATAGACAAACGCAAGAGCAATCACTGCTGCGCCAAGTGTGTAGTTGAGGCTGTTCACCCACGTGGAAAAGTATGCGAAAAGAACGGTCACCGGATCCATGAACTGCTGTACTGTTTTGATGCGGGAGAATATAGCGTTTCAGGGAAGAAGAGATCTTTTACAAAAAAGAAAATTGGTATTGGGGAGATTTACATCATTCCTGGGGGCATTCCGCCCATGCCACCCATACCGCCGCCCATTGCGGCCATCTCTTCCGGAGACGGACCTGCGGACTTTGCGGATGCGATGACATCATCGATTCTGAGAATCATGACCGCTGCTTCTGCTGCGGATGCAATTGCCTGGGTCTTTACGCGGAGCGGCTCAACGACACCTGCTGCAAGCATATCAACCGGCTTGCCCTCGAAGACATCAAGACCGAAGGTCTTCTTGCCTTTCTCGTGGGCTGCACGAAGTTCGACAAGCTTGTCGATCGGGTCAAGACCTGCGTTCTCGGCAAGGGTTCTCGGGATGACCTCAAGTGCGGATGCGAATGCCTCGATTGCAAGCTGGATACGTCCGCCCTGAGTTGCTGCGTACTCGCGAAGTCTGAGGGAAAGCTCAACTTCCGGTGCTCCTCCGCCGGCAACAATCTTCTTGTCCTCGACAACCACACCGACAACGCGGAGTGCGTCCTCAAGTGCGCGGCCAAGCTCGTCAACCACGTGCTCGGTTCCGCCCTTGATGATGATGGAGACTGCCTTCGGGTTCTTGCACTTCTCCACAAAGATCATCTCTTCACCGCCGACCTTGCGCTCTTCGACAAGACCTGCAACACCAAGTTCATCAGCGCTGATTGCGTCGATGGAAGAGATCAGTGCACCGCCGGTTGCACGGGCCAGCTTCTCCATGTCGGACTTCTTGACACGGCGGACGGCAAGGATCCCTGCCTTGGACAGGTAGTGCTGTGCAATGTCGTCGATACCCTTCTGACAGAAGAGAACGTTTGCGCCGGATGCCTTGATCTTCTCGACAATGCCCTTAATCATGCGCTCTTCCTCGTCGAGGAACAGCTGGAGCTGGTCAGGGCTGGTGATGCTGATCTCTGCGTCAACTTCGGTCTTCTTGTACTCGACTGCTGCGTTGAGGAGGAGAATCTTTGCATTCTTCACGGTCTTCGGCATGCCGGGGTGGACACGCTCTTTGTCGATGATCATGCCTTCGACGATCTCCGAGTCCTCGATTGCACCGCCGACACGCTTCTCGACCTTGACGTTTTCAGTGTCAACGGTTCCGTCTGCGTCTGCAACAAGGATGATTGCACGGACAATTAAGTCGCAGAGTTTTTCCTTGGATGCCTCGGCGTTCTTGCCGGTCATTGCGGTTCCTGCAATCTTTGAGAGGATATCCTTGTCCTTTGCCTTAACATCAACGGCAATGGTCTTGAGAAGCTCCTGTGCCTTCTCTGCAGCCTGACGGTATCCAAGAGTGATAACGGTCGGGTGGACGTCCTGCTCAAGAAGATCCTCGGATTTCTTCAGAAGTTCACCTGCAATAACAACTGCGGTGGTGGTTCCGTCACCGACTTCGTCGTCCTGGGTCTTTGCGACCTCAACCATCATCTTTGCGGCCGGGTGCTCAATATCCATCTCTTTGAGGATGGTCACACCATCGTTGGTGATAACGACATCGCCGATGGTGTCGACGAGCATTTTGTCCATGCCCTTCGGACCGAGGGTGGTTCTTACTGCACCGGCAACTGCCTTTGCTGCAGCAATGTTCATGCTCTGGGCATCCCGTCCACGGGTACGGGATCCGCCTTCTTTAAGAATCAGAATAGGCTGTCCGCCAAGTTGTGCTGACATGATTACTATCTCCAAATACTCTGTGGCATACAGAGTAATGTATGCAGATTAGATTGCTTTGTTGTTCTATATAAATTTGATTGTATTGCAGATTCATCGGGACAAAAATGTAAGATAATTTTTCAAGGCCCGGGTCCCTCCACCGAGGAGCGCCCGCCGGTTCATGAGGAGTTCGTTGCGTCGGATGCACAAACTGTTCCGCACGCAGATTTTCCAGGAGTTCGTTTGATGAAATCTGCGGGAATATGTTCAGGATAGTACAGAATTGCCCAGTCACACAGCGCATCAAGAATGGGAAGAAGAGCCAGACCGGCACGAGTGAGACGGTACTCGACACGCGGCGGAATCTCTTCGTACTGTGTCCGTGAAATGAGGCAGTCCTCTTCCAAAGACTTGAGCTGAAGCGAGAGCATGTGCGGTGTGACCTTCGGCAGGTTTGCCTTGATGTCCGAGTACCGGACAACGCTGTATCCGATGTGCCAGACAATGAGCGCTTTCCATCTGCCGCCGATACAGTCAAACGCCGCCTCAACTGGACACTGGTAGGAATGGTTTTTGGTCTTCATGATATTTGGGAAGAGTTGGTATGATACATTTGCTTTCATGCAATTTATTCCATGCGCAAGGACGAAGGTATCAAAAAGAATACTAGATATTATGCCTGGTACTTTTTGCTATTTATGCAAAAATCACCAAAGAATAGAATATGATATCTGAGATTGATGCAGTAAAAACCGTGGCAGGTCTGATGATGGCCGCAGCACGCACCGCCCCGAAATCAATGGGCATTGATTCCCTTGTGATAAAAACCATTGACAGGGAGGAGATGAAAGAGGTTGCCAAAAACATGGATACACTGGGCACGGAAACAGGTATGACATTCTTCAACACAAATGCGGATCATGTGAGAGCCAGTGACCTGATGGTTCTCATCGGTGTCAAAGGACAGGTGCCGCTTGGTGCGAACTGCGGTGGGTGCGGACATGCGACCTGTGCAGAGTTTGTAAAAGCGGCATCGACGGATACAGACTATCCGGGACCGAACTGCATTTTCAAGATCACCGACCTCGGGATTGCGACCGGTTCCGCGGTGAAGTGTGCGGCTTCCAACAACATCGACAACCGCGTGATGTACACCGCAGGTGTTGCGGCAAGGAGACTCGGGCTCGGGGAGGACTGCACGGTTGTGTACGGCATCCCTCTCAAGGTATCGGGTAAGGATATTTTCTTTGCAGAGACGATGATACATTAATCAGAAGAACTCTATTATTTTTTGCGTACTGTTTTGATCAGTGGCTGAGAGAGAGATAATCCGAAGTATCTTTGGAAAAAAAATTTCCGACAGTTTTTCACAGAGGAAGGGGAGATTTTATCCGGAAAATATGCAGATGCCCAGCCGCACAGACTACCCAGTATCGGAAGCAGTTCAAGCCCTGCTTCCGTCAGATGATATTCAACACGCGACGGAATTTTCCCATACTGAGTTCTGAAGATTAATCCGTCACTTTCAAGACTTTTCAGCTGATGCGAAAGTATGCGCGGGCTGATTGTTGAAAGGCACGCCTTGATGTCCGAGTAGCGAACATTGTCATAGGCAATACACCAGATAATAAGCGATGTCCACTTTCCACTGATAAAATCAAAAGCGACTTCGACAGGACACTGGTACGGACCTTTTTCTTTGACGGCCATTTGTTACCTGTGACTATCCTTTCGATTATAGAGAGGTATACCCTCATATCATAAATGTTCTCTGTCCGTGACACATTTCGACAGGACCCGAGTGACCTCTATGGTACCTGGTATCACTCAGGTTACTTTTTGTTATTTTCGTTGGGAAAACAAAGAATGATTATGGTATCAGAGACAGAAGTGGTAAAATAGAGACAGAAGTGGTAAAATCCGTCGCAGGCCTCATGGTAGTTGCGGCCAGAACAGCACCAAAAGCAATGGGACTTGATTCAATTATTGCGACAGTTGTTTACGGAAATGATCTCACACGACTTGCGACAGAAATGGAAGAGTATGCCAAAGAAAAAGGCGTGGGATACTTCAGCGACAATGCGAAGCAGATAAGAAAATGTGATGCAATCGTTCTCATCGGTGTAAAAGGATGGATGACGGTCGGCGCAAACTGTGGAGGATGCGGCTACAACACCTGCAGAGAGTTTACCAAAGCTGTCAGGAGTCATCCTGCAACTGAATGTGCCGAATATCCCGGGCAGAACTGTGTTATCAAAGTGACGGATTTGGGAGTTGCACTTGGATCAGCCGTGAAATGTGCAAGTCAGAACAATGTGGACAACCGGATTATGTACACTGTGGGTGTTGTAGCCCAGAGACTGCATCTGATGAATGGGTGTACCATGGTCTACGGCATCCCGCTCAACTCATCAGGCAAGAACATCTTCTACCCAACAAAAATATAATCAAAAAAAGATCGCAGAGGTGTCTCCTCTCCCTCTGTTTTATTGTTTGTCCGCCACCACCATCTCCAGCAGATCCGAACCATCGAAGACATCCTTCAGCCGCTCTTCACCGATCACGAGCGTTTTTCCGATCTTCTTTTCCTTGCGGTAGTCGGAGACTACACAGAGTGAGTGTGTTCCTGAAATCTGCGAGATGTTGCCTACCAGTTCAGCCCGACGGACGGTCTTTTGTGCAGTGCCGTAGCAGGTGAGAATCGTTTCATCCTCAAACACCGCGAATGCATGGAACGGTGAACGGCGGAGTTCCTGCACACTGACGCCGATCGACCGCAGGCGGTCGGCGGTCTGCTGATGCGGGCCGGCATCATCGCTGTGTCCCGACGGCAGAAATGCCGGAGCTCGCTCTTCCGCAGCCAGTGTATAGCAGAGAAGATCGATCGGCATCACAATATCGTCATTGAACAGTTCCTCAAGCCGCATGGCAACATCAAGGGTTGTACCCATGCCGCCTTCGTACTTGCTGATGGTCCGGCGGGAGACACCAAGCGCATGGGCGAGATCGCCGAGCGACATGGACTGCTCCTCGCGCAGTTCGCGGAGCCGGTCTGCATCGATGTTCACGTAGAGACCACCTGGCGATGCATACACGAGCGGCAGTTCGCCTTCCGCAAGATAATCATACAGCGTTGCAGAGGATACAGCGTTGATTCCGTACCGAAGATAGATTGCGCCACGCTCCAGCGGTGCATCACGTGCGCGCTCACCGATGATGAGAGGGACGGCACCCAGATGCCGGGCAATTTTGTCCAAGTCCCAGGCAATATCCTCGTTGACACTGTCTATCTGGGACACGACCTTGATGACCAGCAGATGCTCTCCGTCGGATGTCATCAGATCGAAACTCCGCGGACGTATCTCGCAGCGTTCCGATACATTGTAGCCTGCCATGATCAGGATGCTGACCACGTTCTGAAGCAGCCGGTCGTTGGACATGATCGTATAATCGTAATAGTAATGCAGTTCAATAAAATAGTATCGATAAAATGTTCCTCGGCATAGACGACACGGACTCTCCGGACGGGATGTGTACCACCTATCTGGGCGCAATGCTTGCAGAAAATCTGCGGAGCGCAGGATACACCATTGGAGAGCTGCGGCTGATTCGTCTGAACCCGAATGTGATCTGGAAAACGCGGGGCAATGCAGCGATCTGTCTGGAAGTCTCCGGCGGAACACCGGAGGCAGTCTTCGACACCGCGTGCGAACTGATCGAGATGTTCGCAGAGTTCGACTGTGAAAACACCAACCCGGGCGTTGTCGTCGTAAACGAACGGCCGGACCCTGCATTCTACTATAAGGCGCTGCAAAGGTTCTGTACCATCGGGGAGACTGTGCGGCGGCTGAATAAGATCGGCGCACTCTACCGCGGCTACAAATGCGGACGGGGACTCATCGGCGCTCTTGCGGCGGTGTCGTCCGTTCTGCCGGACGCAACGTATGAACTGCTCGCCTACCGGTCGGTGGAAAGATTCGGAACACCGCGGGAGATTGTGGCGGAGAGTTTCTTCGCAGCAGCAGCCGCAACGTTCCCGCACACCTGGGACACCGTTGATCCCGCCGCGGGCACGGTTGTCTGTGTGCCGCACGGAAAGGATCCCGTGCTCTATGGCATCCGCGGCGAGTCGCCGGAGTGGGTAGAAGCGTCCGCCGCACTGATGATCTCCGAACCTCCGGCGTTCACCCAAATCTGGCGAACGAATCAGGGAACTGATGCGCACCTTCTCGACTATAATGGTGAACCGCAGGACGGGGTGTCCTACCAGATAGATGGTGTCGTAGACGGAGAACCGACGACCCTTATCGGCGGTCATGTGGATTTTCTCTTCCATCCGGACGCGGGCGGGCCGCAGATCAGGGTATTTGCATTCGAACCGACGAAGGAGTTCCGGCACACCGTCCGCAAACTTCACTCAAGCGACCGGCTCACACTCTGCGGCAGCTGGAGGAAAGACGCTCTGCATCTGGAAAAGTTCCGGGCAAACAGCCTCAGGCCCGCGTGGCTTCGGAAGTCCCCGAAGTGTCCGGTCTGCGGCGGCCGCATGACCTCTGCCGGATACAACAAAGGATACAAATGCCGCAGTTGTTCCGGGCGGGTGCGGGAACTGGAAATTACGGAACAAATACGGGGGATCACCGAAGGCTGGTATGAAGTTCCTCCCGACGCACGCCGGCATCTGGCAAAACCGATTGCCCGGATACACGAAGAAAAGAGTGGTATGAGTGAGTAAACGCTAAAGGAAAAGATCACACGGCGGAAAAGATAACACCACCCGCACCAAAGAGATACATAACAATGACTCTTGAGGAGAAGATCACATTTTATTCGCGGGAGGACGCCGCAGAGTTCCAGAAATATCTCAAAGAGAAGGACTGTTCCGCCCGTATCTCGGTTGAACATACATTCTCCGGCACACCGTACTTTGAAGGAACCATCGCCGCATTCGGAGAACTCATCAGCAAACTTCTTGCAAAAGAGGAAGACAGTGACCTTGCCCAGATCAAAACCGATCTTGACAACCGCGAAAAAATCCTCGCCGAATTTTTCTCCACACACAAAATCGGTGACATGCTGACCGATGCAACACCCGCACAGCTCCTCGCTCAGCTTGAGAGCATCGATGCAAACGGCAACGACGACATCCAGAAGACCGCAACGGAAAAGTTCGTCAACTCACAGATGATCCTCGGAACCCTTGAGGACAACGAACTCCTGAAAATCGAAGGAGAGACACCCGAATATACGCTTACCGGAATGAAAGATCCCAGAGAACTGCGCGTCATGGACGCCTACGGTGATCTCGGCGGTATTGCGCCCGAGGACCTGGACGAAACCGGTATCACCAGCCACATCAGAACCTCTTCGACAACCGGATACGTGGTTACGACCGGTTCGGAGATTGTGCTCGCTCAGGGCATCGACGACCTTGGAGACATCCTTGACCATCTCGATGTGGACGACGACGAAACAGGCCGGTTTGTGGATGCAATCTTTTTCAAACAGGCGCTGGTTGCAAAGATTCACGAACTTGTCTCAGGCGGCATCACAACGGAAGCGGGACTCCTCGAAGCCTTTGAAGCACCTGCCTTCCCTCTGGGCGACACGGACGATGTGATCTCCTTTGACCTCTCCGCCGACTACCTTGCAGGAGTCATAAACGACCTCCGCAAACAAGGTTTCCTCAAGGGAAGAGACGGCAAGATTAAAAGTTGCTAACGCATAATAATATAGTTAGGTGGGGGATGTGGAGTACAAAGCAGTGTGGATACTGCTGCCCTCACCACAGCAAAATCTGTTTTCCAATATCTTATTGCTGTATCTCGCCTAACTCTATGGTATTACTTTCAGGTCAGGTACAATAGAATGCACAAACACTGTAATGATCCGGTAAAACAGTTCATTCCCCGCGCAGGTATGACGGTGAACGAACTGGTTCTGGAGATGGGAGGTGCGGGAGCATACAACGGCGGCAGTCTCTTCCACGCGGTTGATGTTTATGAGAAGATGCTGTCCGATCCGGACATGACGAAGTTCTTCGGTCTGTCCGGTGCGATGGTTCCGGCAGGAATGGGCGGCATTGTTTCAACGTTAATCGAGAAGGGACACATCGACATTCTCACCTCAACGGGCGCAAACCTCACTCATGATCTAATCGAGGCAATCGGCTGCCACCATTATCACGGGCAGGCTGAGTGCGATGATCTCGAGCTTCGGAAAGAGGAGATTAACCGTATCTACGATGTTTTCCTCCCCAACGAGGCATATGAGGAACTCGAAGAGTTCATTCAGGATGTGTACAACGGCCTGCCGGAAGAGCCGATTACGATCAGTAAACTTCTGCGTGTCATCGGTGAGCAGCTGGACACAGGAATCCTTGCA